>NZ_CP101153.1:322336-644673 GCF_024298825.1 Haloglomus salinum | reverse complement strand
CCCCTTCGCTATCCACGCCGGTGAGCCGGACGCGACCGACATCCACCCCGCACTCGACCTCGAGCCGGACCTGCTCGTCCACATGGTCCACGCCGAACCGGAACACCTCGAACGGGTCGCGTCACAGTCGGTGCCGGTCGCCGTCTGCCCCCGCGCGAACACCGTCCTCGACGTGGGACGGCCTCCGATACGGGACCTGGTCGACCAGACCACGGTCGCGCTCGGAACGGACAACGTGATGTTGAACCCACCGTCCATGTTCCGCGAGATGGCGTACACGGCAAAGCGGTTCGACGTGACTGCGCGCGAGGTGCTGCGGATGGCGACGACCGCCGGGGCCGAAATCGCCGGGCTCGACTGTGGTGTCATCGCCCCCGGCCGGCGGGCGAAAATCACCGTTCTCGACGGCAACTCGGACAATCTGGCCGACTCGGTCGACCCGGCACGCGCGGTCGTCCGGCGCGCGACCGCGCTCGATGTCGACCGCGTCCTCGGCTAGCCGCCGTTCCCGGACTGGAACCTGCCGAAGGGTGTGGTCTCGTGGCTTCGAACGAGCACCTCGTCGGCGACGGTGAGCCCCATATCGATGAGCTCCTGTGCGACGGGCGTGATGTCGTTGTCCGATGTGCCCACGGCGGTCACGAGGAGGTTCTGCTCACCGGTGACCAGCTCCTGGACCGAGACGACACCGTCGATCTCCAGGATGTCCGCGATGAGCTCCCCACGCTCGGCTATCGACGCAGTGCAGTAGAGCAACATCCGGAGGGGATAGCCCGACTTCTGATAGTCGACGCTGGCGCTGTACCCCTTGATTATCCCCTCGGACTCCAGACGCTGGATGCGCTTGCGGACCGTGCTGTCCGAGGTCCCGGTTCGCTCCGCGATGTCGCCGGACGACATGTTCCGGGCGTCCTCCTGGAGGGCGTGCAGGATCGCCCTGTCGACGTCGTCGAGGTCGTCGTTGGCCATGCGAGGGACTCCGCGACAGAGCCACTTTACTTTGGACCTGCGCGCTACCGATACCCGAGTAGGACCCGGCGTTCGGTATCGCTCGCTTCGGGCTCGTTCGTGGACGTGCGTGGGAACGGCGTGGGGGCGTGTGGGAACGGTACTCGGCTCGTGGCCGTGGGCGTGTGCGACGCCCACGCCGTGCGACGGCGTTATTCGAGGAATGGGCAACTCGATGCTGCCAAAACTGCCGTAGGAACAGAAAACAGTCGTCGACCGATTACCGCTCTTCGGAGTCCAGCACGCGGATCTGGTCCCCCCGAACCGTCACGGGAATCGGAACAGTCGCCTCGTACAGCTCCACGGTGACCTGGTCCTTGCCCTCGTCGATGCGCTGGACCTTGGCCTTCTCGCCCTTGAACGGGCCGGCGATGAGTTCCACGATGTCGCCCTCGGCGATGCCCTCCACGTCCGGTTTCGGCGAGAGGAAGTGCTCCACCTCGGCGATGGAGGATTCTCCCTGCACGACGCCCCGGGAGTGGGGAATCTCGTCGAGGATGCGGTCGAACACCGAGATGTCGTCGGCCTCGACCATCACGTAGGAGGTGAGCGAGTCCGGGGCCAGCGCGGCGTGGACGCTGTCCTCCTCACGGCTCATTATCATGTCCGCAACGGTGCGTTCCTGGCTCGCGGTGGTCTTGACGGCGAAGATGGGCACGGCCTCAGACACCTCCAGGGACGAAGCTCATCATGACGAATATCAGGAACCCCAGGATGCCGACGAGGACGACCCCCACGCCCGCGATGAGGGCCACCCTGGAGAACTCCTGCCAGGAGGGGGTGCTCGCGAGCTTGAGCACCCGGGTGTACGCGCCGAGTTCCTTCGGTACTTCCATGCGGGGTCTTTTCCGGTCGGGCTTTCTATACCTGTTGGTACGCCCGACGCTGGGCAGGCAGCGGCTGGAAACGAGAGAAAGGGGGCGTGTGTCAACGGCCGTTCGCACCGCAGGTGATTACTCCACGAAGTCGATGCCGCCGTCGGAGGAGGCGGGCTGCTGGCCACCTGACCCGTCGGTGGTCGCCTGCCCATCGAGGTTGCCGACCTGCGTGCCGCCCTGTGCCTCGGCCTCGGCCTCGTTCTTGCCGTAGATCTGCGGGCTCTCGACACCCGTGACGACGATCATCGTCTCCATCTTCCCGTCGAAGTCGTTGTTGACGGACGCGCCCCAGATGATGCGGGCGTCGGGGTCGATGCGGTCGTAGATCTGCTCGACCACGCCCTCGGCCTCCTCGATACTCATGTCGGGCCCACCGACGACGTTGACGAGGGCCGAGTTGGCTCCGTCGAACTCCACGTCCAGCAGCGGCGACCGCAGCGCCGAGCGGATGGAGTCCTGGGCCTTGTTCTGGGAGTCGGACTCGCCGAGACCGATCATGGCGACGCCGCCGTTCTCCATGATGGTCTTCACGTCGGCGAAGTCGACGTTGACCAGCCCGGGCTTCGTGATGAGTTCGGTCATCCCCTTCACCGAGCGCATCAGGACGCGGTCGCAGATCTTGAACGCGTCCTGGAGCGGCAGGTTCGGCGCGTAGTCCAGCAGCCGGTCGTTCGGGATGACGATGACCGTGTCGGCCACCGCTCGCAGGCGCTCCAGCCCGGCATCGGCGTTGGCCCGACGGCGCTCCCCCTCCGCGGTGAACGGGACCGTGACGACGGCGATGGTGAGTGCGCCCTGCTCCTGGGCGGCCTGTGCGACGACGGGCGCGGAGCCGGTCCCCGTGCCCCCGCCGAGCCCGGCGGTCACGAACACCATGTCCGAGCCGTCGATGGCGGCGTTGATGTCGTCGATGTTCTCCTGGGCGGCCTCCTCTCCGATCTTCGGGACCGACCCTGCACCGCGGCCGCCGGTTCGCTGGCGGCCGATGAGGATCTTCGTGTCGGCCTCGACTTCGGTTGCGAGGTGCTGGGCGTCGGTGTTCGCGGCGACCAGCTTCGCGCCGTGGATGCCCTCGCGGTCCATCCGGGTGACGGTGTTGCCGCCGGCGCCGCCGCAGCCGACGACGGTAATCTTGGTTTCGAGGTCCTCGACGACGCTCGCCAGCTCATCGTCGGTCATGGTGCCCGACGTGTTCGGCGATGCGTCGTTCGAGTTCGCCGGCCCGTCCCCAGCCGGGCCCTCCTCCTCCCTATTCTCGGCCTCGTCGATGGCGTCCTCGATCAGCGAGTCCATGCTGTCAGGTCGGATGCCTACGTCCCGTAAGTAGCTTTCTCCGGCGTCACGCGCGTGTCTGACGCCGATGCGCGGTTTTGCCGGTTTCGGAGGGGGCGTTGGGCATAAACCGTCTGCGACGATACGGAATCCGGGCGCGAGGGCCAGTCGTCGCGCCGCTCCGCGCACGATGTCTGACGGGCGCGCACCCGACTACCCCGGACCGACGAGTCAGACCGGGAATCGCAGTTCCTCCTCGGAACGGACCGCCTCGGGGTCGATGGTCCGACCGCTCACTTCCACTGGCTCGCCGGCCGAGAGCTTCCCGAACGCCGGACCTTCGGGGACGCCGAGCGTCCGGGCCTTCTCCGGGTCGAACGCGGTGCGGCGCGCCACGACCGCGTCGGCGTGGACGCTCACGCCGTCGTAGCGCTCCCGGAGGACGGCAGCCAGTCCGTCGACCAGCTCGGCCCGGGTGTCCGCGGCAGCCGCCTGGTCGTCGGTCGGTACGACCCCACGGTCGTCGACGCGAGTCCCGTTCTCGGTGGTCGTCACGGCGACGGTTCGGCTGTCGACGGCCGCGCGTGTCCGCTCGGAGTCGATGCCCTCGCACTCGGTGACCAGCCCGGCAGGAAGGTCGACCGCGGTCAGGGGGCCGTCGTACCCAATCGCGCGGTCACCGAAGCGCAGTCCCTCCTCGACCCGGCAGAGTTCGGTTTCGGCCCGCTCGACCGTTCCCTGCGGCACGCCGGTCGTCTCCCGGAGATACGTCTCGCCGACCGCACGGTAGCCGAGGTCCTCGATGACGGCTACGAGGTCCGGATGGTTCCCCTCGACGAGCGCGTGGGTCGCGCCGCTCTCTCTGAAGGCTGCGTCGAGTGTCTCGCGGGCCGCCGGCGAATCCGGGTCACCGAGGTCGTCCAGGCACCAGTCGGCGGCGATGTGGCCGACGGCCCAGTCCGTCTCGTGGACGACGCGCTCGGGCCGGGCGGCGTAGTGGCCGCCGCCGAAGCAGACGACTGCACGGTCCGTGGCAGGGGGCACGTCGCGGAGGTCCAGAATCGCCGCCGCCACGGCGCCGGCAGCCGCCGGGTCCTCCCACTGTGGTTCCGAACTCCCGACCTCGACGAACAGCGACGGGCAGCCCACGTCGGTCGGGCCATGGTGGGTACACTCCAGTCCCGTCTCGTAGGCGTCGGGTGCGTGGTCGGTCAGGGCGGTGAGGACGGTCGCAGTGGCGTTCGGTGCGGCGGCCGCCAGCTCGCCGTCTGCGCCGCCGTGGTCCGCGGGACCGAAGTTGCCCGTATGGTGGGCGGTCAGGAGCTGGCCGGTCTCGCCGGCGTGTCGCGAGGCGAACGCCAGCAGGGCGGGCTCGTGCTCGGGGCCGCCGTCGACGGTGCCGAACGCCGACGCGACGCCGTCGAGGTGGAGGTGCAGGTCGTCGAAGGCCCTGAGCTCCGCGCCATCCGTCCTGTAGACGGTGTCGCCGCCGTTCGCATCCGAACGCGTGCCGTCGGTGTGCTCGGTCCACGACGCGCGGTCCAGGAGTTGCTCGGCGATGTGGACGGATGCGCTGTCGGCACGGCTGACGACGATGGCTAGCACGGGCGTCGCTCGGCTCCGAGTGGTCGAAAACGCGTCGGTCTCGGTCGGGCCGCGGCGACAGGGTCACTCGCGCCGCGACTCGATGGCTGTGAGGGTATCTCGGAGTGCCTGGCGGGCGAACTGCTCTTTGACCGCCAGACGGTCGCCATCGAAAACGTAGCGCTCGACCGTAGTCATCGACTGGCCCGAGCCCCACGCGCCCGCGTGCGCGACACCGATGTAGACGGTCCCGACTGGGTCCTCGTCGTCGCCGCCGGACGGACCGGCGATGCCGGTGGTGGCGACGCCCCAGGTGGTGTCGGCGGTGTCGCGGACCCCCCGGGCCATCGCTCGCGCGACCGGTTCGCTGACGGCTCCTTCCTCGTCCAGGTACTCGCGTGGGACCGCGAGAACGTCGCGCTTGGCGTCGTAGGAGTAGGTGACAACCGAACGGTCGAAGTAGTCGCTGGAGCCCGAGACGTCGGTCAACAGCGAGCCGATGAGCCCGCCGGTCGCGGACTCGGCAGCGGCGATGGTCGCGTCGGTCGCCCGGAGGGCGTCGCCGATGCGCTCCTCGACCGGTGGGTCGGCGGCGAACTCGCGCATGGCCGGGCTTCGGCGCTCCAGACCATGAAACCGGCTGCTCTTGCGGGTCGGGGATGCCGGCACATGGCTGATTCTGTATCGCGCTCTCGGGTTTACGAGTCGGCCAGGATGCGCCGGATTCGACCGTTGTACGACAACACTTTTTCGCATTCCCCCGCCAGTTCCCGGATAGGCCTCTTGAGACGTCCATGGCGCTCGACTTGCCCCTCGCGCAGCAGCTCGAACAGATCATCAGCTTCGGCATCTTCGTACTGGGGGCGGTTCTCGCCAGCCTGAGTCTGCTGGCGTGGCGACGCGAGCGGGACCGTCGGATGGCCGTCGTCACGGTCGCCTACGCGATGTTCGCAGTCTACGGACTGGTCGTCTTTCTCGAGTACTTCCTCCTACCGCACCTCTCGTACCAGGTCGTCGAACTCCTCGAGCACGGGGCGGCCGGGCTCATCCTGCTCGGGCTGCTCGCATTCTTCCTCGCCCTCTCGCGGGAGTGACGATGAGCGAGGGCGAACTGGAACTGGAGTCGCGGCGGGCCATCTACCAGCACGTCGTCGCGAACCCGGGCATCCACTTCCGCGGGCTGCTCGACGCGCTCGACTACGCGCAGGGGACCGTCCAGTACCACCTTCGCTGGCTCGAGGACCACGACCTCGTCCGGGAGTCGGAGGACGGGAAGTTCACGCGCTACTACTCGACCGAGTCGTTCGACGAGGCCGACGAGGCCATCATGAACGCACTCCGGCGGGAGTACGCACGGCGCATCGTCGCCCACCTCGCGATGGACGGGCCGCTCTCGACCGCCGAGTTGAGCGAGCGGCTCGGGAAGTCGCCGTCGACCGTCTCGTGGCACCTCTCGAAGCTCGCCGACGCGGACCTGGTCACGAAGGAGCGACAGGGGCGCCGCGTGGCGTACGAACTGACCGACCCGGACCGCGTCAGGTACCTCTACACGGTCCACCGGAGGTCGTTCACCGACCGGGTCGTCGACCGGCTGTTCGACCTCTGGGACAGCTACTGACCGTCGGCCGTTCCGCCAGGGAGCAGGTCGTGGTCCTCCAGCAGCCGAAGGAGCAGGACGTACACGAGAAACCCCGTCGTCGCGGCGAGCACGGGACGGGCGAGTCCGCCCACGTCGGTGCCGACTGCGACGGCGTGTATCGTCCCGAACGCGAAGCCGCCGTAGGCGAACGTGTGGACGACGCGGGGGCTCCAGGGGTGTTCGAACCGTCTGGCATCGACGAAACCGAGCACGGCGACGACGAGCAGCAGGAGGGCACCAGTCCCGACTGCGACCCCCGCGAGCAGGTATCCGGTCGAGTACGCGGGCTGGGGGACCTGTCCGGTGACGACCAGCCACGTGTCCAGAACGCCAAGTCCGGCGTGGAGCAACGTCACGAGCATGGCGAACACCGACACCTCGATGTGGACGCGACGGGCCGCCTCGTGGAATCGCCCGAATGCCGGCGTATTGTAGAGGATGCCGGTCACGACGGCCATGTACAGGGCCGGGTAGGACAGGAGTCCGGCGGCCCGGTCGAGGTACCAGATGGCCTCCATCAGGATGCCCCCGTCGTCACGACGACGTCCGGACAGCCGTCGTCGTCCTGGAAGCCGTTCGCCGTCTCCCGTCGCGTCGGGCACCGGTCGCGCCCATCGTCGATGCCGTCACCGTCGTAGTCGGTCGGTGCCTGCCGGGTGGCGACCTGCTCCTGAACGAGGTCCGACCGCCGCTGTTCGGCCGCCTGGGCGGCCCGGACGTCGGCAATCTGCCAGGCGAGCGGGAGCGTCGCGACGAGCATCACGACCGCGGCGACGGTCATGGCGGTTCTAGTCGTGGACATGGGCTTCGAATCCTGTCGAGGTATGGAAGACCCCATCGTGGACGACGAGCGCCTCGGCCCCGGGCCAGTCATCGATGCGGTCGAGAACCTCCGCAAGGGGAAGCGCAGCGAGCGTCGTGGCGAGTGCGTCGGCCTCCAGACAGTCCCGCTCGGCGACGACCGTCACTGATTCGTGGTGTGCGCCCAGCCGCTCCGTGTGCGGATTGTAGACGTGGTCGGTCCCGTCGCGCGTCCGGCGATAGCCGCCGGAGGTCGCGACGTTCCAGTCCGTGTCGAGGACCTTCAGTCGACGGTCGTCGTCGTACGGACTCTCGATAGCGACCGGACCCGGTGGTGGCGACATATCGCCGCCGCCGCTCACGAACCCTGCTCGACCGAACCCAGCCAGTTCGGTGGCGACGCGGTCGACGATGTAGCCCTTGGCAAGGCCGTTGAGGTCGACCGGACTGTCGGCCGCTACCGTCGCGCCGTCGACGGATACCTTGCCTGCGTCGAACGTCTCCGGAAGCGACTCGCTTTCGCCGCGGAGATAGGACTTCAGCCGCTGCTCGACGCTGCCCTGCCGGATGTCGAACGCGCCGTCGGTCCGCTCGTGGTACGCCAGTCCGCGTCGGACGAGCCGTGCGACGTGCTCGTTCTCGACGGTCCCCTCGCGATTGAGTCGCGCGACGGCGCTCTCCGCGTCGAACGCGTTCAGTTGCGACGCGAGCGAGCGAGTCCTCCGCCGGGCACGGTCCGCGGCGGCGTCGGCTCCTCGACCGGCCGCATGGACGTAGAACTCGGTGTCACAGCAGCGGAAGGTCCGCCTTGCCGTACCGAGACGTTCGTACGTCGCCGTGATGGCGTCGGTGATATCCATCTACTCGTACTCCTCTTCCTCCGCTTCGTGTTCGTCCTCGTCCTCGTCTTCGTGCTCCTCTTCCTCATACGAACTCGGCTGCGAGACGGCGGGAGTGAAGTTCTGGTTGGGGGTCGGGGCGTCGGGTGCGACGGTGTTCGTCCCCGAATCGCCTACCGATGGGCTATCGGGATCATCGGTCAGTCCGAGTGCGGGGAACGCCAGTCCGACGGCGACGACGGCGGTCAGGACGGCACCCGCCAGGGTGAACGCTACCAGCCTGTTCCGCGGGATGGGAACTCTCATGCGACGGCTGACCGTAGCCGGGTTCCCGAAATACCGTTTCGCGTCCGACCGTCGAATCCTCGTCCGACCGTCGAATCGTCCCCGTCCCTCTCGCGAGCAGAAAGAGACAGGTGGGACGCCCCGTGAGCAGGGATATGGACTACGAGCGGCCACTGTTCTTCCGGGTGATGCAGTACGCGGAGGCCGCCGACCGGGACGTCGTCGACATGGTGAGCGGCAATCCGGACTGGGCACCGCCAGAGGCACTCCACGATGGGTTCCGGGAGTTCGCGGACCTGCCGGTCGAGCACTACCAGTACCCGCCGAGCGAGGGGCTGGACGAACTCCGTGCTGCCATCGCAGCCCACCACGGCGTGCCGACCGAGAGCGTGTTCGTCACGAACGGGACCGGCGAGGCCAACCATCTCGGAACGGCCATCGGCCTCGACGAGTACCCCGGGAACGAGGTGGTGCTGACCGACCCCGTTTACCCGTACTACGCCGGGAGGGCGGAGCTACTGGGTGCCGATGCGACCTACGTGCCGGCCGACGAACAGGGACGCCTCGACCCCGACGATGTCCATCGGGCGGCGAGTGACGAGACGGCCGTCATCGTCGTCAACTCGCCGAACAACCCGACGGGCGCGGTGTACGGGCGCGAGACGAAGCGGTCGCTCGTGGAGGCCGCAGAGGCACACGACGCGCTGCTCGTCAGCGACGAGGTGTACGAGCGGTTCGACCACTCCGGGCGGTTCTGCTCGGCGCTCGAGTTCGACTCCGAGCACCGGTTCGTGACGAACGCGTTCTCGAAGTCGATGGCCATCACGGGCCTGCGAGTCGGCTACTGCATCGCTCCGGAGCACCTGCGGCCGGCGGTCCGCACCCGGCACATGCTGACGAACGTGACCTGCTCGCGCCCGGCGCAGTACGCGGTGCTGCGGGCGCTCCGGGAGACGCCCGAGTCGTACTACGAGCGCAACCGGGAACTCGTGACCGACCGCATCGAGACGTTCACGGCCGCGCTGGACGCAGCTGGGGCTGACTACGTTACGCCCGAGGGCGCCTTCTACGTTCTCGCGAGATTCGAGGACTACCCCGGCACGCTGGCGAACGTCGAGCGGCTCATCGACGAGGCCGGCGTCGCGGGGATGCCGGGGGACGCGTTCGGCGAATCACGTGCCGACTGGCTCCGCTTCGCGCTGGTGACGCCACGGGTCGAGGAAGCGGCCGAGCGGCTCCGCGAGTTCTTCGCCTGACTGGAGCAGGGCGTGGCCGTGGCTCCTCGTACTCGCGACCGCCCGCGTGCGGCCTATCCGGACTCCCGGTCGGCGTCGGAACCGGGCCGCCCCGCGCTGGCGGCGCGTCCGCGTTCGGTGGTGCGGCATCCGGTTTGAACCTTCGGCGGCGTCGGCACGGACGCGATACCGACGGGTACTCCCGTCCGCGTGGAGTACCGCGGCATATGAGCAGTATCGACGTGGAGGCCGTGGAGTCGGTCGAGGACTCTCTCGCCGTCGACGCACCGGAGTACGTCCTCTACGGCGGGAAGGGCGGTGTCGGCAAGACGACGATGGCGGCCGCCACCGCGCTCGCGTCGGCTCGCGACGGCGTCTCGACGCTCGCCGTCTCGACGGACCCGGCGCACTCCCTGTCGGACTCGCTGGAGACGGAGATCCCGGCGGAGCCGACCCGGGTCCGCGAGGACGTGCCCCTCTACGCCGCCGAGATCGACCCGGACGCGATGACCAGCGGGCCGTTCGCCGAGGGTGGCGAGGGTGGCGGGATGCTCGGCGGCCTGGATGCGCTGATGCAGGACGAGGGACTGAACCCGTTCGCTGCGGGGACGATGCCCGGCGCGGACGAGGCCGCTGCGATGCAGTTGCTCCTGCAGTACATGGACGACGAGCGGTTCGACCGCGTCGTCGTGGATACGGCCCCGACGGGCCACACCCTGCGACTGCTGGAGCTGCCGGAGCTGATGGAGTCGCTGACCGGCCGTCTCCTCGCCTTCCGTGAGCGGCTGTCGGGGATGATGGGCAGCGTCAAGGGCCTGTTCGGTGCCGGCGCGGACGAGGAGTCGCTCGAACAGGGGATGGACGACCTGCGGGTGCTGGCCGACCGCGTCGAGCGGCTCCGCGAGCGCCTGCGCGACCCCGCACGCACCGATTTCCGGGTGGTGATGGTGCCCGAGGAGATGAGCGTCGTCGAGTCCGAACACCTGCTGGAGCGCCTGCGCGCCTTCGAGATTCCTGTCGGCACCGTGGTCGTCAACCGCGTGATGCAGGACCTGGCCGACGTGACCGACATGGAGGCCGACTGGTTCGTCGCGCCCGACCTGGAGAACTGCGAGTTCTGCCAGCGGCGCTGGGAGGTCCAGCGCGAGGCACTCTCGCGGGCCCAGGACGTGTTCCGCGGGCACGACGTGAAGCGCGTCCCGCTGTTCGCCGAGGAGGTCCGGGGCGAGCGGATGCTGCGCGTGGTCGCGGCCTGTCTCTCCTGACGGCGTTTCCGACCCGGCCGCGACTACAGCCGCCGGCCGACGATGCGCGCCACGACCAGCCCCAGGCCCGTGAACATGAGCGCGAGCACGCTCTGGAGCACGGCGCCGGTCGGCTCGCCCTGCTGGATGAAGCCGATGGCGCCCGCGACGAACAGCGACGCGACGAGACAGTGGAGGCCGAAGACGGCCCACTATAACCGGTCGAACGTCAGCGGCGAGGGGAAGAACTCCAGCACGGGTGTCTCTACGCCCGGCTCCAGCAAAAACTCGTCCCCCACACGCTCACGTCTGCCGACCGACCACGAACACCCGGAGGTCGTTCACGTTGGTCCCCGTCGCCCCTGTCCGGACCAGTGCCCCGCGTTCCGCGAGGTAGCCATGGGAGTCGCTCCGTGCGAGCGCGTCCCGGGCGACCCCCCGGCCGTCGATGGTTCCGGGGTCGACCAGCGCGCCGGCGGCGTCGGCGCTCCCGTCCCGCCCGTCCGTGTCCACGCACGCGAGCGCGACCGGCGCGTCGGTGTCAGCCAGTTCCAGGGCCGCGCGGAGCGCGTACTCGCCGTTCGGTCCGCCCGTGCCGCTGCCCTGTACCGTCACCGTCGTCTCGCCACCTGAGAGCACGACCGTGGGCGGGGCCACGGGGTCGCCGGTCGCCAGTGCTTCCTCCGCGACGGCGACGCCCGTGAGCGCGGCCTCGCGTGCCTCCCCGCGCACACGCGAGGAGAGTACGAGCGGCTCGTATCCGGCCGCTGCCGCGTGGTCACGGGCAGCGTCGATGGCCGTTCGTGCCCCGGCGAGGACGTGGTTCGTCACGCGCTCGAACGCCGCGTCCCCGGCGTCGGGGGTCTCGGGATGGTCGCCGCGTGCGCCGGCCTCCAGGTGCGTCCGGACAGCCGGCGCGTCGATGGCGTACCGGTCCAGCACGTCGAGTGCGTCCGCGTGGGTCGTCGGGTCGGGCGCGGTCGGGCCGCTGGCGACGACCGCTGGGTCGTCCCCCACCACGTCACTCACGAGGAGCCCCACGACCGTGGCGGGCGCAGCGGCGCGGGCGAGGCGGCCGCCCTTCAGCGCCGAGACGTGCTTGCGGACCGCGTTCGTCTCGCCGATGTCGGCGCCGGCGGCCAGGAGTGCGTCGGTCACGTCGCGGAGGACCGCGAGCGAAAGGTCGCCGGCGGGCGCCGCGAGGCACGCGGAGCCGCCACCCGTGACGACCGCGAGGACGAGCGTTCGTTCGTCGGCCTCGTTCGCGGCGGTGAGGACGCGCTCGCCCGCCTCGACGCTCCCCTCGGTCGGGGTGGGGTGACCTGCCGTGACGGGTTCGATGTGGTCGAGGCCGGCCGTGTCCCCGTCGGCTGGGACACCGACGACGCCACCGGAGAGCCGGTTACCCAGGGTCGTCTCGAGGGCGCGGGCGACCCCGGCCGCGGCCTTCCCGCCGCCGAGGACGAGGACGCGGTCGTAGGCCGAGAGGTCGTACGGCTCGTCGCCGACGCGGAGACGGCCATCCGACAGCCGGATGCGCTCGCTGGTGGCGTGAGAGGGATCGGCTGCCCGGATGCCCGCCGCGATGCAGTCCAGCGCGAGTTCGGCGAGTTCGGGGTCCTGCGCGCTCTCGAGCAGGGCCTCACGGTTGCGAATCACGGCTGATGACTCGTCGTGGGGGCTCATAACGGTGTCTCGGACGGTTGCTGTGTTGCGGACGTGTTCCGGAGATATATGAGATAAACCGCTCAGCGCGATATCGAATCACCCAGCAGAATAGTTGAGACTGACCGTCTCAATGCACATGGCTGTGGCGGCTATTTCATGAGTGCATTCAATTCCTCTCTCCGAGCCTCTAGATTCCGCACTTCCAATCCGCCGCAGCCGAGTGTCGCTTGTGCGAATACCTTTCCCGGAAGTGAAAACTTACAATCTATCTGTGACGTGTTGCAGACCGAGACGAGCCTGGAGGTGTGCTAGCCCGCGTTTCGGGAGGTCGCGGGCAGTACGCAGGTGGCTCGGGGAATCACTTCCTTCGAGATCTATCTCCCAACCAACGAGTTTCCCCCACGTACCTGCCGGTACGTATCTCTTGGTGGACCCGAGTGGCGTCATCGAACGCAAAGGCGCCGGCGACGATAGGGGTTAAATGGACGGCTCCGACCGAGCGGTATCTCGTAGCCGCTTCTCCACAGATTGGATGATCTTTGCCTCTCCTCTTTGAAGATGGATCGTCACAGTGTTCGGCGCACATCCCATCTCAGCAGCGATTTCGGCGTGTGTCGCCTCCCGTGGTTGTTTGTAGTATCCCAGCTGTAGCGCCGTTTTGATTGTCTCCTGCTGTCGGTCGCTCAACCCCATCCATGGGTTCTCCGCTCTTGACGGATACTGGCCGATCTGCTGGATTTCGACCTTGATACCCGTGGGGGTGTCGTCGATCGCTTCTTGTAGCGGCGCAGGTTCACCGACTACGCGAGCGTAGGATCGCTTGTCTCGGTACACGAGGGGTTTTCGTACAACCAACCCCGCACGCGCAATCACTGCGATAAACGTACTGAGAAACGGCATTGCGGCAGGCCGAGCGCTGACGAGTGCGTACGAAATCGTTTCATCTGTGCACGCAAAACTACAATTGTCGATACCCTCGGTTTTGCTGGCACCTTCATCGAAGACGACACTATCCCCATCGATAGCGTAAAGCAATGTCCCTCTGTCATCGGCTGCCAAATTCCAGTCGATGACGCGGAGCTCTCTAATTTCGGATGATTCGGTAGCAGCCGAGTATAGTTCCGGGAGAAACGTAGAGTCGATTCGAGTTTCGAGTTGAATGTGTTTCATCGTCACTCGCTCCCTGTCGCCAAACTCTTTCACCGCCGACTTAAATCAATAGACCATCCTCGACAAAAGCGTCTCAGTTCTTCCCCCTGTTGTATGAAATATGCCGGCGACCTATCCCGACTTGGTCATTCACGATGCACTCGTGATGACTGTCAACGACGACCAGGACCTCTACGAGCACGGGACCGTCCTCGTCAACGACGGGGAAATCATTGACGTGCGTCCGTCGAAGCCTGAAGACGGGAAGTTGGATGCTGAGGTCGTCATCGATGGAACGGGGAAACTGGTCATGCCAGGCCTCGTCAATACCCACACCCATGTCGAACTGTCCCCGACGATGGCGGGTCACAGCGACCTTGGCGACTTCGAACTCTGGGGATATAATGCGCCACTCCTCACGGGCATGGGCAAGGAAGAACTCGATTATCTCGCCGAGGCTGGAGCCGAGCTCGCCGCACTGAATTTTCTCAAAAGTGGAATCACGACAGTCAATACGATGGACACTCGGCCCAGTATTTGTGCCGAGAGCTTCGGTGAAGCCGGTCTTCGCGGCTTCTTCGGGAACTGGATAAGCGATCTCTTCTGGGACACTCCCGTCGACGAACAGTTCGAGCGCACACGCGAGTTCATCGAAAACTACCACGAGTCCTACGATGGGCGGATTCAGGCGACGATCTGCCCCCATTGCGACTGGGCGTGCACACGCGAATTGTGGGAGCAAGCCTCGGAGTTCGCCGACGAATACCCAGATATCAACGTCCACACGCACCTGCTCGAACTCGATCTGAGTAACACGATCGCCCGGTCGAACGGAGCCGACGACTCGCTGGACCTGCTGGAGGAGACGGATATACTGGACGAGAGACTGATTGCGGCCCACTTCCGGAACGCGGACGAAGCAGATATCCAACGGACGGCAGAAGCAGGTGCCTCGGTCGCACACTGCCCATCTATCTTCAGTTACTGGAACGCCGATCCAGACATGCAGTGGACGCCAGTCCCCGATATCCGGGACGCCGGCATCGACGTGGGACTGGGCATCGACGACCACTACTGGCACGACTCCTACGACCTGTTGGGGGAAGCCAGGCAGGCTCGACTCCGGGCGAGAACTGAATGGGGTGGTGGCCAGTTTACCTCCGAAGAGCTGGTCCGGATGCTCACCCGTGAGGGGGCCCAGGCACTCAACGTCGGTGACGAGATCGGCAGTATCGAGGCAGGGAAACGAGCAGATATGATCGTCCTCAACTTCGCTTCCCCGAAGTTCGCCCCGGGTAACAACGTCTTCGCCCACGTGGCTAACCAAGCGACCCGGGCCGACGTGGAGACAGTAATCGTCGATGGGAACGTCCTCATGCGTGACGGTGTGGTGAAGACGATGGATCCGGACGCTGTCATTAACCGTGTCGAAGCGGCGATGGAGCAGCTCGAGTCCGAGACCGAGTGGTCTTTCGAGATGGATGGAACTGAGACCCCCAGCACGGTCTCGACGTTCCGGGACGCACCAAAGCGCGGGCCCACCCGCTTGTTTGCGAAAGCCGTCCTTCAGTCAGCCAAGGATAAATTGTGAATTGATTCCAACCGAGTGATATGACCGGATTCGATACGGAGAACGAACACGGAAGTCGAACAGACAGTACATCCGTTCGGTGGTTGGAGCGGAGTTTGCCGTGGTTCAGAATCGTCTTCGGCAGTATCGGATTGCTGAAACCCCGGCTCCTCGGGAAGTGGTACGGTATCTACTCACCCGAGGGAGATGGTCCAAACGAGGTTGCGATCCGGTACTTCAGTATCCGAGCAATCGCATTGGGTATCGGTCGAGTGATTGCCCCACCCGCACAGCGAACCCGGTGGGAACGGATATCGCTCATCGTAGATTCGACTGACACGGTCATGGTAGCTCACGCAGGTCTGACGGGGAAAATTCCACGGAAGCGTGCCGTAGGGATGCTGTGTGGAACCGTATTCGCAACAGCGGTCGGGATGCTCAGAGAACGGACCCGACAGTAATACATTTCGTAACAGATGCACGACACGGTCATCCACGGGACGACGATCGTGCCCGTCGACGGCCGGAACCGGATTATTGAGAACGGGACTATCGTCATTGAGGACGGCGAACTGGTCGCCGTGCGGCCGGCCGAAGACGATGACCACGAGCTGCCGGCCGAGACAGTCATCGATGGCACCCGCACCGTGGCGATACCTGGACTTGTCGATGCCCACCGACACACGGATTTTTGTCTCGTCGGCGGGCTGTTCGCAGACTTGGATCCGTTCGACGCACTCGCCGAAGCCATCGCGCTCTACCACACCGACGCTGAGTCGCTCGGTCGGTCGTTCTTTGAGGCGAGTTGGCGGCTGGCCTGTCTCCGGCATCTTACTCACGGCGTGACGACGGTCAACGCGATGGACGGCTACCCCGCCATCGGCGCTCGGGCCGTCGGTGAGAGCGGCCTCCGGGCCATCATCGGGCTCGATTTCAGCGACCTCGTGATGCCGGCGTCGGTCTCCGACCAAGTCGCCGAAATACGGGCCTTCATCGATGAGTATCACGGGAGCTACGACGGGCGGGTTCAGGCGAGTCTCGCCCCTGACGGGACCGGGGCCTGTTCGCGGGAAGCCTGGGAAGCGACGGCCGTCCTCCGTGAGGAGTATCCCGAGTTGCTGCTGCATACTCACGCGTTCAACGTGCCCTACGGTGCTGTCGTCGCTCGCGGCACCCACGGTAATGATCGGCTGGGTACGCTGGACGACCTCGGGCTCCTCGACGACCGGACCGTCATCGCACACTGCACCCACGCCGACACCGACGACGTGCGCCGCATCGCTGATACCGGTGCGAGCGTAGTCCACTGTGCGAGTATCTTTAGTTACTACCGGGCCGAACAACGCGATTGGTACCCCGTTGAATCGTTGCGAGACGCCGGCGTGCCAATTGGACTGGGACTGGACGACCCGGGATGGTTCGGGTCGTGGGATCTATTCCGAGAAGCGAGCCGCGCCCGCCTCCTCGCAAACTACGAATACGGCGCCCACCAGTACCACTCGCGTGATCTCCTCCGCATGCTCACAATCGACGGAGCGCGGACGCTCGGACTTGACGACCGAGTCGGCAGTCTCGAAGTCGGCAAACGAGCAGACGTACTCCTCTTGGACGTGGATTCACCGACCCACCAGCCACTCTACAACCTCCCTGCGGCGATCGTCAACACAGTCACTGCCGGCGACGTCGAAACCGTCGTTGTCGACGGTGAGATACTTATTCATGACGGGGAGGTTCGGTCGATGGATGTGTCAAGCGTATTAACAACTGCTCGCCAGGAGTTCGATCGCTTTCTCCAAGCGACAGGATGGGATGCGACTCTTGGCTCGTCTCGGCCACCGGAATCGAGTCTCTGGCGGCGAGTATCACCAGCCGTCATTGCACGCTACGCACGGCAGGCGCTCCGTGGGGTCGGTCCGACTCTGCGCGCGAAACTGTGATCGGGTTGCGGTTATCTCGTTCACGTCGGCTGGCAGGTACTGTTTGCTCCGTTCTACTGTTCGAAGGGTAGCCTGTGATTGAGGATAGTTGAGATGGGTGTCTCACTACAGATGTGGTCACAGGGCCGGACATTTTCCAAGGGAGATACGCCTGTCCTTACGGCAGGTGTTCGGACAGAAATCCCTGCCCGTACTGTTTGAGCACGCGCAGGGTCGGCCGAGCGGCAATCCGGCGAGCGATCGATGTCTCAGGCGAAGAACTGCCAGCGAGCGAGGTGGCCCACCCGGTCGTGTCTTGCAGTCGATCACGGGCGTCTTCGGCAGCCGTGATGACTGACTCCGGATCCATCGATTCGACCGTCCCCTCGTGCATCAATATCTCGCCGTCGACGACCACTGTCGTAACGTCTCCGCCGGTCAGCGTGTTCATCACCACGGATGGGACGTTGCTGAACGGCAGATGTCGTGCCGGCTTCGGATCCAGAACGACGATGTCAGCGCGCTTGCCGACTTCGAGGCTTCCGACCTCATCGGCTAGGCCGAGCGCGCGTGCCCCGTTGATCGTCACTGTCTTGAGCAGCTCGTACGAGGTCCACTGCTGGGCACCGTACTCGTAGTTCGCCAGCAACCGGGCGTGTTTGGCCTCTTGGAGGAGATCCCAAGAGTCGAACCAGAACGGGTCGTCAAGCCCAATGGCGACGTTGACGCCGTCCTCCTGTAACGCGGGGAGCGGGAACCACGCCTGTTCGCCGGCTCGGAAATAGCTATAGATCGTTGGACAGTGGAGGACGTGTGCGCCCGATTCAGCGATCCGCCGAGCCTCCTCACGTCCTGCGTGCAGCACGTGTGTAAGCAGCGTCCGGTCGTCCAACAGGTCATGGGCCTCCAGAAGCGCGAGTGGGTCGTCCGCGCCGCTTCCGGCCGCCATCGTGTCGGCCTCCGGTGAATCGTATATGTGCGTATGGAGCCGAAGGTCCGGATACTCCGTCCGCAGGTCAGCGATGCCCTCCCAGAGTTCTCCGGAACAGCCAGCCTCACCGCCGGGGGCGATACTCGCCGCAATCCGTCCTTCGTAGGCCCCGTGGTACTCCTCGATGAATTCCCGTGCCTCCGCAAGCTGTGTCTCTGGACCGGCTGGTTTGATGAGGTCGGCCAACTCGGGGCCAACGACGCCCCGGAGGCCCGCCTCGCCCAGCGTCTCGGCCCCCAGTTCGGGAGTGAAGTCCATCGCGTTGACCGTGGTCACGCCGTGGGAGAGTTGCCGGAGCGACGCGAGTCGCCAGGCGGCCTCGAAAAATGTCTCGTCGAGGTCGGCCTCTGCACGATGATACAGGGCGATTGCCTCTCTCAGGAGCTCACCCCCCTGCAGTTCGCTAAACAGCCCCTGAACGAGGGTAAAATCAGTATGGCGATGGGCATCGATCAAGCCCGGGATCACGACCTTACCGTCGACATCGATCACCTGATCTGCGTCTGCCGGTGTTGTGTCTGCGGACGACGGTTCGACAGCGGTAATCCGACCGTCGCTGCCGACTCGAACGGTCCCATTTTTGATGATACGGTTGTCTTCATCGACGGTAACGATTGTTCCGTTGTGAAGCACGAGGGAATCCATGGGTAGCTCGATCCTGTAATCTACTGAGTGGCGGAACCCCAACTAATCATACGGTCAGCGGTATCATTATTCGATGGTCACGGGGTTACGACGAGTTTTCCCACGTACCCGCCGGCACGTATCTCTTGGTGGGCCCGAGCGGTGTCGTCGAATGCGTACGTGTCGGCGACGATGGGCGTCAAGACGTCCTGTTTCATCAAGCGGGCGAGTCGTTCCAGCACCGGCCGTCGAGTCGGATGGTTATCCATCTTGAGCGGCTGGATGGTCACTTCTTTGTTGTAGAGTGGCCGACCGTTCGTCTCGGGGATGTGGCCCATCGTGCTGATGATCGTCCCGCCCTCGATGACAACCGACAGATCGAGGTCGAGATACTCCTCAAGCCGATGGTCGAGGACCGTGTCGACACCGGCACCGTCGGTCGCAGCGAGGATATCTTCAGCGAGCGAGTCACTCTCGTAGTCCAACGCGACAGACGCTCCGAGATCAGTGAGCTGGGCCCGAGCCTCCTCCGACCCGGCCGTCGTGATGACCTCCGCCCCGCTGTGTGCGGCAATCTGGACTGCGGCGTGGCCGACACCGCCGGAGCCGCCGTGGATGAGGACGCGGTCACCGGCCTGGATGCCGGCGAGTTCCTCCAGTGCCGTCCAGGCAGTGGCACCGACGTTGCCGATGGCACCCCCGGCGGTCCAGGACACATCCTCTGGCAGATGGGCCAGTTTCTCCGCCGGGATTGTGGCGTACTCGGTGAAGGTGCCGCCCTCGGCACGATCCATGCCTGATGCGAAGACTCGGTCACCGGGTTCGAACGCCTCGACGGCCTCGCCGACCGCCGCAACGACCCCGGCACCGTCACCGCCGGGGATCGACGGCAGCGGAAGCTCGCCGTACTGACCGGAACGGAACATCACGTCCACGCGATTGACACTGGCCGCCCGCATTTCGACCAAGACTTCGTCGCGATCGGGCGTCGGCCGGTCGACCTCATCGACTTGGAGCACGTCTGGACTGCCGTAGTCGTGGTAGCGAACGGCTCTCATGCATCAGTCACCTCGGACTGGTGGGTTGCCGGGATGGTACTCGCCGGAGCGGTGCGCCATCGCATGTCGTTTGTGGTTGGGTTCGTCGCCATCACATCTAACGCATGGGAGGCATCTCCAGTAGCGGTTCTGTGGATGATACTCCAGGGGTTTATGAGAGACGGACAGCAGCAGATAGCTCTAGGCGGTGAACAGGGGAGTCATATCTACAGAACCGTCCAGTAGAGGGGGTGAATTTTAGCCGTAGCGAAGTGTCATACAGACCATCGCCAACAGCTATGAAGCACATCCGGATCACGGTCCGCCCAGATATCGACCGCGCCCCCCCGTTCCTTCGGTACTTGCTGGAGGCAGAGGCTCACGACGAAGCACGGGCTATCGACTGGAACCGCGGCGATTCGGAGCTGTCGACCCACATCTACGGAATCGCCGGCGATGGCGGCCGGTTCGCTGAATTAGCCCAGGAGACGGCGGGGGTCGAATCGGTCGAACTCTCGGCTGCCGACGCTCGGGTATCGTACGCACTCATCGAACTCCGTGACGCGGAGCTCCCGATATTCGGAGGATCCGCAACCGCGATCGACCGGACTGGACTGGTGGTTCGGCGCCCACTCGTCTACAGAGATGGGCGTATTCACGGCCACATCGTCGGGGACCCCGCGACGCTGCAAGCGACGCTTGATGACCTCCCAGAGAGCGTTTCCGTCCAGATTGACGCGATTCAACAGTTTCCGAGTGCCGACGTGAATCCGGCGACAACGCTGAGCGACCGACAACAGGAGGCACTCGAAGTTGCCGTCGAACTGGGATACTACGATACGCCGCGTGAGGCGACACATACCGATATCGCGGCGGAGTTAGACTGTGCGCCGAACACGGCAAGTGACCATCTCCAGAAAGGCGAGGCAAAACTCGTCAGGGCCGGACTCACGGCATTTACGTCGTCGCTGTGACGAACTGACCGGTGCTTGAATAGCATTCGCTGTAGAGCCGATAAATATAGCGAGGAGGGGATAGATGGAGCCAACAGGATGATCCTCGCTGATTAGATTCTAAAAAGCACAGCCCTCCTGAGTGGACGCTTGTAGAACGCCAAGGGGCTCTTACGGTGAACTCCCTGCGAGGTGACGGATTAGCTCTTCAGTCACTTCCTCACGCTCGAGATGCACCCAGTGGGACGCGTTGGAGAACATCCGAATCTCACCGTTGGCACACCTTTCAACACTCTTTTCAGCCATCGAAGGAACGAGTCCGACGTCGTCTTCGCCCCAACAAATCAGCGTCGGCTGCGAAACGGTCTCCTGCGATGGACGTCCCGATCGCCGAAAGCCGCGATACCAGTTTATCCGCGGTCGAATCCCGGTGTGTTGCCAGGCCGCCTTGTAGCGCTCAATCGTTTCCTCGTCAAAGGTGCCCGGCTTTGAGCTAATCTCAAGCGTGTCGACCATGTTGTCCATGTCGTTGCGCTCGAGGAGCCACTCAGGCAACCGTGGGACCTGATAGAACCAAACGTACCAGCTCCGGGCAATCTGCCGAAGACTTGATGTCACTGTCTCCCAGTACACTGTCGGGTGAGGAACGTTGAAGATCCCGAGGCGGTCGACGAGGGAGGGATAGCGAAGTGCGACGTTCCAGGCCACGAACGCCCCGAAGTCATGTCCGACGACGTGAGCCGAGTTCCGACCCTCGCTGTGAATGAGTTCACGAACGTCGGCTGCTAGCTCGTTTATCCGATACGGGTCAGTTCCGTCCGGTGCCTCGCTCAAGTTAGCACCCCGCTGATCCGGAATAACCACGCGGAAACCGGCATCAGCGAGCGCTCGGATTTGGTCACGCCACCCGTACCAGAAATCTGGATGCCCATGCAGTAAGACGACCAGAGGCCTATCGGGGTCGCCCGCGGTCACGACATGCAACTGAACTCCATTGGCGTCTCGGTAGGTCGATTCGACACCGAGCTCACCGAGCAGTGACGCATCAGTCGTCTGGGAAGTGTTTGGAACCGCCATAGTGTTGTTTGTGACTACGAACAGATTGGGCAGTTGGGCCACATTTTTGAGGATTTAAGACGAGGGTGCAAGCAACGCGTATGAAATTCGCCCGTGTTCGAGTCAGTCTCGAAGAAAGTCAGGACACACCCATCCACTCTGCACTGGCCGACACCACTGCTTCTGACACGGTTCGCGTTCGATACGGGGGCTTTAGTGAAGACGGTCCACGAACCTACGTCTGTTCAGTGACGGGTGATGTCTCCGCGCTCGATTCACGACTCGCAGTGACTGAGGGGATACTTAGCCACGAATTCCTGCGTCGCCAAGCCGACTATGCAGTAATACACTTGGTTAGTGAGCTGAATGAGTATGAGATCTGGCTACAGAGAGTTTTCACGGAACAGTCACTCACAATGATTCCGCCAGTCGATGTCGAAGAGGGTTACAGTTTCGTCTTCCGTCTTCTCGGTCAACCCGAAGATCTACAGCAAGCCATCGGAGATGCGAGCGAGCAACTCCCGTTGGATGTCGAACGCGTCGGCAACTACCACCAGCCCGACGAACGCATCACAGCATCGCTGACAGACCGCCAGATAGAAGCCGTCGAGAAGGCACTTGCTGTCGGGTACTACGACATCCCGCGCGAAGGGACGGCTGAGGAGGTCGCAGCAGCACTCGACTGTGCACCAAGCACTGCTTCTCAACACCTTCGGAAGGCCGAATCTGCCCTCGTTCAAGCAGTTTTCGAGGGAGACATGTTCAACTAGTCTGAGACAGGTAGGGTCAGGGCTGTTCAACTATTTTTGAGCGCGTGATGTCAATAAGAGGATTTCAGGGTATGTCCTGAACACATCCGAGTTAGCTCCTCTTCCCGAGGGGTTGAGATAAGAGACTGAACTGAATCCGCAACGAATGCTGTATAACTCGAAGAAACGGAGCACCAGGCCGAGTGCCGGACTTCCGCCCCGGCTCTGCGGTGACGAGAGACTTTCTTTTTGCTCCGGAACCGGCGGCGATGTCACAGAACCCCGCTACAGGATGAGGCTGGCTGCAATCAACACGACTGCGAAACAGACCATCAGGCCAGCGAATACGAATAGTCCGGTGCCAGTTGCCCGGTTACGGAACTCCTGCTCGGATACATATAACCAGTTGTCCGCAGTCCCGTCGTTCCGTAGTGCGAATGCTTGTCCCGCAGTGGTACCGTGCTGCGGTTCGACGTGTCCGATGAGACTGACTTCATCACCGACCTGTAGCGTTTGCCCACGGTACGCGCGTTTGCTATCCTCGACAATGGACTCTCCAATGTCAGTCACCATCGGGTCGCTGGACAAACCACCAGTCCGCCTGATGAAGTCTGCGATGCGGGCCGGTGGGGAATCGTCGTAGCCGGTTTCGACCTGGGTGTCGAATGTTTCAAATTCGCAGTGGACACCGTCGCACGCGACGCCGTTCACCGCATGCAGGGCTTCTGGGGAGACGAACTCACTATCGCTCGATCCGTATTCCCCCATAACGACATCATCGATATCAACGAGGAGTTGTCCTGTCCCGTCCGTGACGTAGAACGGGACGGCAGTGACACCCCACGCCGCTTTCTCAGTCCGTTCGCGCTTTGGTGTATCGTACGTTTCTTTGATTTCCCAGGCTTCGAGGACGGTGTCGTCATCGCCGGTGACCGGTGCGGTGAATAGGTCGCGCGGTGCCTGCGTCGTGATCTCACCGCGAACACGCACGCGGCCTGGGTCCGTAATGTCACCAATGTCACTGAGCGGCGTGTCCAGAGCAATCCGGTACAACTTCCGTTGCTGCCAGCCTTGATACGTGGCTATCGCACCTACGATAAGGAGTACCACGCCTCCCCAGAACCCGAATTCCCGAGCAGCCAGCGCGATCCACTCTGTGAGTGTTTCAATACCGGCCATCGTGTAGTTTACATCGTAACACGCATACCGAATTATTATACCCTCCCGCTATTGTTAGCCTGTTAAACAATTGAAACAGATGAGTGGCAAACCATGCCACGATACGAGACAAAAACTCTACAGACTGCTGAGGCAATAACGAAGCCCATGGCTGACGTGCCCTCCACTCACTCTCGGCGCGCGAGTGGACCGTAGTCTTTCGATTTAAGCGGCCAAGCAATACGGAACTTACCTGGACGCTGGTGAGTTTTCCGTTAGGGGTGGCCACGTTTCTCGGAGCTAGTGTGGTAGCAGGTGCCCTCGGCTTCGAGATTGGGGGATATGAATACACCCTCGGGGATCCAGTTACCGTGGGGGCGGTAGTATTCGGAGCCGTGTTGGTTGCCCCCTTTGCTGAGGAAGTCCTGTTTCGTGGGTTCGTTCTGGGAAGTTTGCTCGGTCGGGGCTGGTCGCCGGTTGTGGCTGGTAGCGCCGCGATCCTTGCGTTTGGGTTGCTTCACGTTGCCCTGCTTGGAATCGCAGGCGTGATCGCGATGGCCGCGTGGTCGGTGTTCCCGACGATTCTGCGCCTCCGGTTCAACAATCTCACGGGCGCATGGTTGTTACATTTCATCAACAATATCTGGGCGTATCTTGGTGTGGTCGCGCCCGGGATCGCATAGCTGATTCCGTAGAGACAACTGAATCAAATCAGCTTGCCAGCTGAGCAATACACAGGATATGACGAACACCGATCAGTTAGACGGATTCTTGAGCGCGTCGCGGCCAGTATCTTATAGTGGCTACCTCCTATGAGTCACAACGCACGGTCTTTCGACGAATCGCCCAACAACCCTACGTCGAGTGGCCCGCATACGACTCGACGCCGCTATACGACCGCGCTTCACTTGCCGGATTAGAATCGGACATTCGAGTCGTCTCGGGGATCTGGTTCATGCATCCAAATCACGACTCGGCTGAGCAGTTCGTCTGTGAGCTTCCGATAGCCTACTTCCGATTTGAAGCCCACGACTGTTACCAGACTTCGACACGCTACGAGATGGACACGTTGTTTCGCGTGTTCGTCCTGAAAGAACTCCACGGCTGGGAGCACGAAACATCACTCCGAGAGTACCTCGAAAGCCAGCCTAACCTCTGCGAACATCTTCAGTTGAACACAGTCCCCGACCAATCGACACTGTGGCGTACTTGGAACGAGCGTTTCACGAGAGATCTGCGTGAGACAGTCGAGAAAGGTGCTCGAACAATCCTCGTCAAAGCACAAAACGCGGATGTCGCTGTCCCGCGCGACCCAGAACAGAGCCTTCCGCTTCGGGGTACCGACGCAAACGAATCGCAGCCAGATAACCGAGCTATCCTCGACAGTGCTGAGACGATTACTGATCACGTCAGTCGAGTCATTTTTCCCGCGTTCTCGCTTGACCGTGGCGAGGCCTCCGAGATTCCCGAGAACGCCTACTGGGAATTACAGACGTATCTCGGACTCCGTGAGAACTTGGCCGCCAACGAAGGCGCTCGCAGCTTCACCCACGAGTCGACGCGGAATCGAACACCCCTCGGACACGCTCATCGCGACCACATCCGCAATCTCTCTATCGATCAGATTCGCGAGATGTATCGACAGGCGGTCCGCCAGCTCATTGACGAGGTTGCAGCGACGGAGGAGTTCTTCCGAGCAGGGATCGTTGCAATCGACATTACCGAAGCTGACCCGTTCACAGGCGACCGCACTGGTTACGAAGATGAGATTATCGGAACGAAAGAGAACTCCGACGAGTACGCGTACCAGTGGGCGACGGTTCAGTTGGTCGGGAACGCCGTCCCGCTCGTCCTTGATGCTCGCCCCGTGCGGAAAGGCGAGTCACGAAAAGAGATCGTCAAGGATCTGCTTGACTCCGCTGAAGACCTGGTTCACGTTGATAACGTGCTTATGGATCGGGAGTTCGATAGCCAACACGTTCTGGAGATGATTAGCCAGCGCGGGCTCTCCTACGTCGTGCCGAAACGGATGCAGACCAGCGAGAAGGCGCAGGCGAAGCGGTTGCTCCAGCGCGACCAAGACCGATACGAGACCGACCGGAAGCTCCACCTCGGGAACAACGAGTGGCACGAGACGACGCTAATCTACCGTCGGAAAGAGGACTCCGAGTACGACGACCATCGACAATATTCGGTGTTTATGACGAATCGGGGGAGTGGACACCTCACGGAGTACGGCTACAGGTGGGAGATCGAGAGTGGGTACAGGTCGATCAAACGGTTCATGGCAGCGACGACGTCGAAGGATTTCGGGCTTCGATTCTTCTACTTCGCGTTTGCGTGTCTGCTGTACTCTATCTGGCGAGCGGTCGATCTGCTCGTGCAGGTTGAGTTGACCGATGAGTACGAGCACTCGCCTATTGTGACGGCCGACAATACGCTGACGCTGTTGAAGAAGGAGACCGGAATTGGATAGGGCGGTCCTCTGTTCGGGCCAGTACGGATTCCTGAGTGGCAACGCTGTCGAGAATCTTGGAAATTCACAAGTCCAGTTGGTAGTACGACACGAGAAGACCATCGAGAGGATATTCAAAGCGGCTTCGCCTCGAAAAATCGCCCGAAACCACGCATCACAGCCCCGCTAAACCCGCCGTAGTCTCAACTTCCAACCCAGCACGGGCGGCCTGTGGCCCCTGCACGATAGCTGTTCTCCTGTAATATGGAATTTTGGCGGTGTATTTGTGGCGTTTATGGATAATGGGGAATAAATCTGTGAAAAGGTGGGGACAGACGATGAATCTCCCCAGAAACGGCGTAACTCTCTATCGCCCTGCTCCGACGGACGCCTACTCCTTCTCGCCCGCGCCGACGGCCGACTCCCCGACGGGGTCGTGGCCCTCGATGACCTCGGTGCCGCCCATGTACGGCTGGAGCGCCTCGGGCACGTCGACGGTGCCGTCCTCGTTCTGGTAGTACTCGAGGATAGCGACCATCACGCGGCCGACGGCGGTCCCCGACGCGTTGAGCGTGTGGAGGTACTCGGCCGACTCGTGGCGCTCCGGGCGGTACTGGATGCCGGCGCGCCGGGCCTGGAAGTCTTCGAAGTTCGATGCCGACGACACCTCCAGCCAGCGGCCGCCTCGGTCCGGGCCGTCCTCGCTGTCGGTGCCGGGCGCCCACACCTCGATATCGACGGTGCGAGCCGAGGCGAAGGTCAGGTCGCCCGTACAGAGGTCCAGTGTGCGGTATGGCAGCCCGAGCCGGTCGATGACCTCGCAGGCCTCGCCGATGAGTGCGTCCAGCCGGTCGTAGCTCTCGTCGGGTCGGACGAAGTTGACCAGTTCCACCTTGTTGAACTGGTGGACTCGGACGATGCCCCGCGTTTCGGTGCCGTGTTCGCCGGCCTCGCGCCGGAAGTTGGGGGTGTAGGCCTGGTACTTCAGTGGGAGGTCGTCGTCCAGCATGATTTCCTCGCGGTGCATGTTGGTGACGGGTACCTCGGCGGTCGGGCAGAGCCAGAGGTCGTCGTCGGTGTAGTCCTCCTGTTCGGCGCCGCCGACCCGGTAGGCGTCGTGGTTGAACTTCGGTAGCTGGCCGGTCCCGCGCATCGACGCGCTCGTGACTGGGACGGGCGGGAAGATGTCGTGGTAATCCTGCTCCCGGTGGATGTCCAGCATGAACTGGATGAGCGCGTGCTCCAGCCGTGCCCCGTCGCCTTTCAGGAAGTAGAAGCCGCCACCGGTCGTCTTCGCGCCGCGTGCCTCGTCGATGATCTGGAGTTCCTCGCCGAGGTCGTAGTGTGGCGTCACCTCGTCGGGCAGGTCGCGGTGGTCGTCGAAGCCCACCCGCTCGCGCTCGACGTTGTCGGCCTCGTCCGCGCCCACGGGCACGCCCTCGTGGGGAATCTGCGGGAGTTCGAGCAGCCCCTGCTCGAGTTTGGCCTCCAGTTCGTCGGCGCGGTCCTCGACGCGTTCGATCTCGTCTTTGAGTTCCTGTGACTGCTCGATGGCCTCCTGGGCTTCGTCCTCCTTGCCCTCCTGTTTGAGCTGGCCGATCTTGCTCGACACCTCGTTGCGCTCGTGCCGGAGCCCGTCGCCCTCGGCCTTCAGGTCGCGCCACTCCTCGTCTATCTCGAGGAGTGCGTCCACGTCCACGTCGTCGTACCCGCGTGCGTCGAGTGCCGCGCGCACCTCGTCGGGGTGCTCGCGGAGGTACTGTCGGGGAATCATCTGTTGGTGTGAGGTTCTCGGGTGGCCGGAAAAGTCGTGTCGGTGTCGCGGGAGTGGGTGGCACGGGCAGATGTCGATGGAGTGGTCACCGAATCGGGGGACGACAGGGACGGCTACGAAGCCCCCGCGCTCTCATCCTTCGATTCCGCCAGGAGTCCGTTGTCCGTCCGAGCGTTCGCGCGTGGTGGTTCCGGGCGAGCAGGGTGGCCCCACACCTCCCCGCACTCGCGCCGAGTGGGCTCCGGCACGCTCACTAGCGTTCGCGGCCTCCGCCAGATGGCGCGAGCGCGCTTCCTGGTCCCGGAACCGGCCGGCCGACCAGCCGCTCCCCGGCCGGGAGCGCGTGTCGAGCGGCTTGCCCGCGAGACCGCGCGACCTGGGGAAGGGCAGGGCCACAGCGCCCGTGGAACAGCTGGATCCTGGCGGAATCGGAGCGCGCGAGGGCTTCGTATGTGTTTCCGTCGTGGGGTGAGGTGTTTCCGTCGTGGGGTGAGGTGTTTCCGTCGTCGGCTCAGGTGTCTCGGTCGTCGTGGAGACCGGGCTCGTCGCCTCGGCCGTCTCACCTTCCTGCACGCGAGAGCCAGAACTTTACCCCCGCAACCCACCCCACGAACCACACATGCCACACGGAACCGCGCTCGTGACGGGCGCCTCGGCCGGAATCGGTCGGGCGCTCGCCGAGGAGTTCGCCCGGAACGGCTACGACCTCGTCCTCGTCGCGCGCCGGGAGGAGAAGCTGCAGGAAGCGGCCGCGGAGTTCGAGCAGTACGGCAGCACCGCCCACGTCGTGCCGACCGACCTCGGGAGCCGTGAGAACCGTGAGGCCCTGTACGAGGAGGTCGTCGAGGAGCGGGGTATCGAGGTCGACACGCTCGTCAACAACGTCGGCATCGGGACGCAGGGCAAGTACACCGACATCCCCGCCGACCGGGACCTGCTGCAGATCGAGCTCAACATCACCACGCCGTCGCATCTCACCAAACTGTTCGGCGCGGACATGGTCGAGCGCGGCGACGGGCGCATCCTCAACGTTTCCTCCTCGGCAGCGTTCCAGCCCGGGCCGTTCATGGCGGTCTACTACGCCAGCAAGGCCTACCTGCTCTCGTTCTCCGAGGCGCTCCACGAGGAACTCGCCGCGGACGGGGTGGCCGTGACGGCGCTCTGCCCGGGCCCCGTGGAGACGGAGTTCCAGGCGCGCGCCGAGAACGAGGATGCCCCCATCGGCGGCGGCGAGACGGACGGCCTGCTGAGCCCGAACTGGCAGGACGCGGCCGACGTGGCCGAGGCGGGCTACGAGGGGGTCCACGCCGGCGAGGCCGTCGTGGTCACGGGCACCGACCTGAAACTGCTCTCGCGCGTGGTACCGTTCCTCCCGCGCTCGACGGTCCGGAAGCTGTCGAGGAGCCTGAACGAGGCTTGAGCGCGGTATCCCGGCGACAGCTCACTCCCGCGGGTCGCGGTCCGGCCCGGGATACTCGTCTGGGTCGGCATCGTGAACGGCAGCCCATAGCGCGGCCGCGTCGAACACCTGGGCGAACGCGCGGGGATGCCGTACGGAGACGTCGAGATGCTTCCGGAGGGTCGCGCCAGCGCCCGCGCTCGCCAGCGACTCCTCGAAGGTGAGGATGTGCGCTGCCGGGCCGGCGTGAGCGGCGGCCAGCGCGGGGTGGTCGCCGGGCGTCTGCTCGACGACGACGGCCCAGTCCTCGATGCGCTCGCGCCAGTCCGCCGCCAGCCCAGGGTCCGCGAGATCGGCGACGACGGCCTCGGCGTCGTCGAGCAGACGCCCGGTCGCGACCAGCGTCGCCCACGAGTGCGCGCGGAGGTGGTCGAGCGCGGCGCGGGCCGCGGCGCCGTCGCCGGCCGCATCGAGCCCGTCCACGTCGGGCGCGGCGTCGGCCGGCCCGCCACACAGCAGGTCGGCCGCGAGCACGTCGGCGTCGGCCACGACGCGTGCGGGGTTCGGACGCTCGGCCTGGTCCATGCCAGCCGTGGGGGCGAGGACGACGATAAACGATGGGGTCCCGTCCCGGGCGGCGCCGCGGTGACCCGGCGACGGCTCACATCCGGGTGCCACACGCCGAACAGAAGCTCGGCTCGTCACTCTCCTCGACCGTCTCGCCGCAGGTGGGGCAGGTCTCGGTCGTGTCCCCACCCCCAGCGTCGGTCTCGGAGGGCGTCTCGCCGTCGGGCTCGCTGGCACCGCCGTCATGCCCGGTCGTCGCCTCGGTCGCCTCGGTCGCCGTCTCCCTGTCGTCTGATGTCACGAGGTCCCCGACGGCCGAGCGGACCGTCGAGGCCAGGCCCGACCCGGGGAGCGAGCGCCCGGCGCCGAACGTCGGGTCGTCGGTCGCCTGCCGGTGGTGATGGCCGAGCGTGCCGAGCAGCACCCGCGACCCCTCGCTGGTGCCGGCGGCTCTGACGGCGACCACCTGGCCGCCGTTCGTGCCGGCGTACAGCGTCCCGTCTACCACGGTCGGTGAGGACCTGTTGGCACCGACGACCCGCGAGCACGTCCACTCCCGTGTGCCGGTGTCGGCATCGAGCGCGTACACGCCGCCGTCCTTCCCGTTGATGTAGACCGTCCCGTCGGCGGCCGTCGGGGAGGTGCGGTACAGTCCGGTCGGCACGTCGAACGCCCACTTCCGGCGTCCCGAGGTCGCCGAGATGGCGAAGAGCGTCCCGTCGGGGCTTCCGATGTAGACCGTCCCCGCGTACACCGTCGGCGACGAGTAGGTCCCGTCGTCGGTGCCGGTGAACGTCCACTCCTCACGCCCGGTGTCGGCGTCGACTGCGTACAGGTCCTTGCTTGCGAAGTAGACCGTTCCGTCGGCCACCGTCGGCGACGAATACGGGGCCCACTCCGACTCCTCGAAGGTCCACTCCTCGCTGCCCGTAGCGGCGTCGACCGCGTACAGGCCGTACGTCGAGTCCCCGCTGATGTAGACGGCTCCGTCAGCCACCGTCGGCGACGCGCCCGTCCAGCCCACGTCCCGGCGGTTGAACCGCCACTGCACCCTGCCGGTGTCGGCGTCGAGCGCGTACAGGGTGTCTCCTTCCGTCCCGTGGTTCTCCCCCGCCACGTAGACGGTCCCGTCGGCGGCCGTCGGCGACCCCTCGATGCCGAGGGACTGCTCGGCGAACTCCCATCGCTGCTCGCCGGTGGCGATATCGACCGCGTACAGGCGCTCTTTCTGGTTGAAGTGTTCGAAGTTGGCGCAGACGACATCGCCGACCACCGTGGCCGAGGAGACCAGCCCGCTTCCCCCGCTCGGACGGAACTGCCATCGCTGCTCGCCCGTGTCGGCGTCCATGGCGCATAGACGGTCGCTGCACCCCACGAAGACCGTTCCACCGACCACCGTCGGCGAGCCCCGCACCTCGTGTCGTGCCTCGACGAGACGAGTCCTCCACGCCATCGTTCCCGCCTCCTGCTGACTCATCGTTCGATTAACCCGGGGTTCCAGTCCCGTGTAGTTAGTTCACCCGAACCGACGCCTCGGCGCGCTGGGGCTGTTGGGCTACGAGCGTTCCTCCCGGTGTGCGGCAAGCGATTCGCGGACGGCTGCGACGCTGACGCCGTACTCGTCGCCCCGGTCGAAGAGGTCGGCCCAGTCCATGTGTGGTGAGTGCTGCGCGCGAAGATAATACAGCCGTGACAGCCGACGGCGCGGCCCGTCGCGCGCGTCGCATAGCCCGCTGCTGCGGTCGTGACTGCAGGACGGCTGCTCCCGACTCGAAGACGGAAGACGCGGCGTTAGATGACGCGGTTCTGGAGGTAGTCCAGATGCTTCGCGTTGTAGACGATCTGGACGGTGTCGGCTGCCGGTGAGCCGATGCAGGTCAGGCGGACGTTCTTGTCGTCGACCTCCTCGTCGGAGAGGATCTGCTGCATGTCCATGTCGATGTCGCCCTCGAGCACGATGGCGGCGCAGTTCGCACACGCGCCGGCCCGGCACGAGAAGGGCCAGTCGTAGCCCTGGGCCTCGGCAGCCTCCAGAATGTACTCGCCCTCGTTGACGTCCAGCTCGCCGTAGTCCTCGCCATCGAGGTCCATCTCCTTGGCCTCGTCGAAGACGGGGTCGTCGTACATATCCCAGCCGTTGTCCTCGACGACCTCGTAGTTGAGGTATTCTACTGTAGGCATCGCCACCTGCTACGCCCGCCCCTACCTTCAAAGCTGCTGTTAGGCGGGCCTAAACCGGTTTCTCGGAGGTTTCCCGGAGGTTTCCGGACGAGTGCCCCCCCGGCTGTCGCTCAGAAGAACGGGGCGTACTCGAACAGGAGGAACGAGGCAGCCGCAGAGATGGATGGAGTCAGTATCCAGAGGACGATGACGCGGCCGGTGGTGGCGGGGTCGAACAGTTCCGTCGCCGCGAGGTCGTCGGGGTCCTCCTCGCCGATGCGGGGCACGGCCTGCGTCCCGGTGCCGTCCTCGCCACTGCCGCCCGGTCCGTCCGCGGCCAGGGCGTCCACGCGGGCCGTCGCGGTCGGCTCCTCGCCGGCCATCGCCGCGCCTGCGGCCTCCGAGAGCGTGGTCGTCCGGGTCGCGCGGCCCCAGCCCAGGCCGACGATGGACATCGTCGCCGAGACCGCGAGCGAGGCCGGGATGCCGATGAACGAGAGGAAGGTGATGAGCGAAGCCGCCACCGTCTCCACGATGAGCGCGGCCAGCAGCGGCAGGTCCGTCAGGTCGTTGCCGACCGTGTCCAGCGTCCGGCGGGCGATGGTGAACGCGCCGACGCCGATGGCACCGCCCGCGAGGAAGACGCCCGTGTTCGGCCTGATGGCCTCGCTCCCGACCAGCGGTGCGACCGCGTTCGCGACGTTCGACGCGCCCGCGGAGAACGCCATGTAGCAGGCGATGGCGACGACGAGGACAACGCCGATGACATCCTTCACCGCGGCGTCGGGCGCGCGGGCGGGATACGGAATCGGTCCGGCGTAGCGGCGCTCGAGGACCCCTCCCGCCGAGTCGAGCGGCACCTTCGCGTCGAGGTACGGGTAGAGGTAGCGCCCGATGACCGCACAGACCCAGAACGCGGCGATGGGAGCGACCAGCCACCACGAGACGATGCGGCCCATCACGGGCCAGACGATGGAATCCGTGGCGACGCCTAGCCCGGCGATGGCGCCGACGGCGGTCATCGACGTGGAGGCAGGGACGCCGAACAGGTTCGACACCAGCAGCGCCAGCCCCACGAAGAACAGGACGGCGACCGAGGCTGCCAGGCTGAATTTCGAGGCCGGGACGATCTCACCGCCCATCGTCCGGATGACGTTCTTGCCCACGGTGTAGCCGCCGAGCAGGGCGAACGCGGTCATCAGGCCGGCCGCCGCGGTCTTCGAGACCGTGTCGCTACCGACGGCGGGACCGAAGGCGACGCCGGTCGAGGAGCCGCCGATGTTGAACCCGACGAACGCCGCGACCAGCAACCCCACGACGAGGAGCGGCGCTATCACGGCGCGGGCTTCGGGACGACCGCAGTTAAGCGGTACTCCTTCGCGGCGTCGGGATAACTACTCATCTGGCTGTTTTGAACTATTATGGGCGATATTGTTCAATAATGTGACAGACAAGCTCCGAGTTTGTATTGTCGGGTGTGGGCTGGGGAGGTAACTACCCTCCAGTCGTGGTGGGATAGCGGGTCCGGGAATCGGCCGGGCGCCCGGAGCCTTCTCGTGGCTCGGTGTCACGTTCCGATACATGCTCTCGCGTGAGAACCGGGTCGGCATCGCGTTCATCGTGCTCGCCCTCCGCTCCACGTACGATGCGTTGCAGTTCGGCGTGCCGAGCCGTCTCCGCCATCACCCTCGGCGTCGGTATCGTCTGTCCCCTCCTCCTGAACGACTCCCTCGACGGGCGCGAGGCGGGAGCCGAGTGACCGGCGGCTCCGTGCCGGCCCGCCGTACCGGAACTCGCAGGGCTTATACGGGTGAGGGCCGCACGGTCGGGTACTATGGCCAAGAGCAAGACGGGCAGTGCGGGCCGCTTCGGCGCGCGCTACGGGCGTGTCTCGCGTCGCCGCGTCGCCGAGATCGAGGCTGACACGAACAGCGCGACAGTCGACGGCAACGACGTCAAGCGCGTCGGCACCGGCATCTGGGTGGACGAGGAGACCGGCGAGAAGTTCACCGGTGGCGCCTACCGCGCCCAGACCCCCGCGGGCAAGACGGTCCGCCGCTCGCTCCGCGCGGCCCTGTCCGGTGGCGAGGAAGTCGACGAAGCATAACCGATGAGCTACAAGTGCTCCCGCTGCAAGCGTGACGTCGAACTGGACGAGTACGGCGGCGTCCGCTGTCCGTACTGCGGCCACCGCGTCCTGCTGAAGGAGCGGAGCCGTGACGTGAAAGAAATCGACGTTCACTGACAGGTGTCCGACGCCGCCGACGCCCCGCCCGGCGACCGGTTCCCACACGAGACCGTTCTCGACTGCTCCTACGACGATTCCGAAGCAGCCGCGCTGGTCGCGACCAGTCTCCGGCAGGACATCGACCGCATCGACGGCGACCGCAGCACCGCAGCCGTCGCCCACGAGGGCGACACCGTGCGTGTCACCGTCCGTGCGGCCGACCTGACGGCGCTCCGGGCCGGACTGAACACGTGGACCTCGCTGGTCGACGTGGCCGACCGCACCCGGGCGGCGGCGCTGGAGTGACCAGCTGGGTCGGCCGGTCGCGAGTCGCGACGGGTGGGGTCGCCGTGAGCCCGAGAAGCGGGGGTTTTTCACGGGCGAACCCGAGCCGACAGGTATGCAGGGTAACCTTCCGCCGGAGGCCCAGGAGAAGCTCGAAGAGCTACAGGACCTCCAGGAGACCGCACAGCAGGTCGCGGCCCAGAAGCAGCAGGCCGAGACCACCCTCCGCGAGTCCGAGAACGCCCTCGAGGCGCTCGACGATGTCGAGGACGACACCGAGATCTACCGCGAGGTCGGTGAGCTCCTCGTGAAGAGCGAGTACGACGAGGCGTACGACGAGCTGGAGGAGAAGGTCGACTCGCTGGAGATCCGCGTCGAGACCCTCGAGAAGCAGGAGGAGCGAGTCCGAGAGCAGTTCGAGGAGCTTCAGGAGGAGCTCCAGCAGCTGCTCCAGGGCGGCGCCGGTGGCCCGGGCGGCGGTGGCCCGATGGGACCGGGCGGCCCGGGCGCTGGCGGCGACTGAACGCCCGACCGTGACCGATTCCTCGACCGACGGCAACGGCCCCAGCGACGAGGCCGTCGTGAACACCGCCTCGGAGGCCGCCGAGGGGCTCGTCCTCTCGCGGTTCAAGCAGTCCGATGTCCGCGACCTCGACGTGACCGTCACCTTCGAGGACGGCGTGCTGGAGGTGGATGTCTACCTCAACGCGCCCGAGGCCGAGGGCGACCTCGACCCGGAACAGGTCGCCGACGACGCCGCGCTGGCCGCACAGTCGGCCGTCGACGAACTGTTCGCCGAGTACGAGTAACTGTTCGCCGAGTACGAGTAACTGTTCGCCGAGTACGAAGTAGTCCTCGCGCGCGTGCCCGGGTGCGGGCCCGGGCGCCCACTCACCCGCCCCACACGCTCGCGTCCGGCGCGCCCCCGGACACGCGTCCGTCGCGCTCTCGCGCCCGCCCGTTCGCACGCACACCCGCGCTGTCCGGTGATTTCGCCCGAAACGTTTAGCAACCGGTGGAGGCTACGGGGCGGTAATGACTGCAGTCGAGACCGGGGAGCCCCCGGGTCGGGGTGAGCGCGCGTGGAGCTGATAATCACGGAGAAGGACAACGCCGCGCGCCGCATCGCGGACATCCTCAGCGACGGGTCGGCAGGGACCGACCGGCGGAACGGGGTCAACGTTTACCAGTGGGGCGGTGGCGAGACCGTCTGTGTCGGCCTGTCGGGTCACGTCGTCGGCGTCGACTTCCCGCCGGAGTACGACGACTGGCGCGACGTGCGGCCGGTCGAACTGCTGCACGCCGACATCGAGAAGCGACCCACCCAGGAGAACATCGTCCGCACCCTCCAGCAACTCGCGCGCGAGGCGGACGAGGCGGTCATCGCGACCGACTACGACCGCGAGGGCGAGCTCATCGGGAAGGAGGCCTACGAACTCGTCGACGAGGTGGCCTCTATCCCCATCCAGCGGGTCCGGTTCTCCTCCATCACCGAGCGCGAGGTGACGGAGGCGTTCGAGAACCCGGACGAGCTGGACTTCGACCTCGCGGCCGCGGGCGAGGCCCGCCAGATAATCGACCTGCTGTGGGGCGCTTCGCTCACACGCTTCCTCTCGCTCTCGGCGGGCCAGCTCGGCGAGGACTTCATCTCCGTCGGCCGGGTCCAGAGCCCGACGCTGAAGCTCATCGTCGACCGCGAGCGCGAGATCGAGGCGTTCGACCCCGACGACTACTGGGAGCTGTTCACCGACCTCCACAAAGACGCCGTCGAGTTCGAGGCGCAGTACTTCTACGAGGGTGAGGACGGGACCGAGAACGAGCGCGTCTGGAACGAGGCCGACGCCGACGACGCGTACGCCGCCCTCTCCGAGGCCGCCAGCGCGACCGTCACGGGCGTCCGCCGCCGCACCCGCACGGACGACCCGCCGGCGCCGTTCAACACGACCCAGTTCATCCGCGCGGCGAGTTCGCTGGGCTACGGTGCCGGTCGAGCGATGAGCATCGCCGAGGAACTGTACACGGCGGGCTACATCACCTACCCGCGGACGGACAACACCGTCTACCCTGAGGACCTCGACCCCGAGGAGCTGCTGGCGACGTTCGCCGACTCGGGTGCCTTCGGCGAGGATGCCGCCTCGCTGCTCGAGGACGGCGAGGACATCGAGCCCACCCGCGGCGAGACGGAAACGACCGACCACCCGCCCATCCACCCGACCGGGGAGATTCCCGGCAAGGCCGATATCGGCGACGACGAGTGGGAGGTGTACGAACTCGTCGTCCGGCGGTTCCTCGCGACCTGTGCGGACCCTGCCGAGTGGGAGCACCTCCGCGTCACGGCCGAGGCGAACGGCTGCCAGCTGAAGGCCAACGGGAAGCGCCTGCTCGAGCCCGGCTACCTCGATGTCTACCCCTACGCCTCCTCCGACGAGAACCTCGTCCCCGACGTGGACGAGGGCGAGGAGCTCGACCTGACGGACGCGCGGCTGGAGGCAAAGCAGACCCAGCCGCCGCGCCGGCGCGGACAGTCCCGGCTCATCGAGGAGCTAGAGGCTAGAGGGGTGGGGACGAAGTCGACCCGCCACAACACCATCGAGAAACTGTACGACCGCGGCTACATCGAGGACGACCCACCGCGGCCGACACGGCTGGCGATGGCGGTCGTCGAGGCCGCCGAGGAGTTCGCTGACCTCGTCGTCGACGAGTCGATGACCCAGCAACTCGAGCAGGACATGACCGCCATCGCGAACGGAGAGGCGACGCTGGACGACGTGACCGACGAGTCCCGCGAGATGCTGGGGCGGGTGTTCGACGAGCTGCACGAGTCCCGCGAGGCTATCGGTGACCACCTCCGGGAGGCGCTGAAGGACGACAAGCGGCTGGGGCCGTGCCCGGAGTGTGGCGAGACGCTCATCGTCCGGCGGTCGCGGCGCGGGTCGTACTTCGTCGGCTGTGAGGGGTACCCGGACTGCGAGAACACCTACCAGCTCCCCTCCTCGGGCGAGCCGACGGTGATGGAGGACTCCTGTGAGGAGCACCATCTCCACCATGTGAAGATGCTCGCCGGCCGCTCGACGTTCGTCCACGGCTGTCCCATCTGTAAGGCCGAGGAGGCCGATGCACAGGAGGACGAGGTCATCGGCGTCTGCCCGGAGTGTGGCGAGGAGCACGGTGGCGAACTCGCCATCAAGCACCTCCAGAGCGGGAGCCGGCTCGTCGGCTGTACGCGCTACCCGGACTGTGACTACTCGCTGCCGCTCCCTCGGCGTGGCGACATCGAGGTGACCGACGAGTTCTGTCCCGACCACGACCTGCCGGAGCTGGTCATCCACGACGGCGACGGCGACCCCTGGGAGCTGGGCTGTCCCATCTGCAACTTCGAGGAGTTCCAGGCGCGCCGGGCGACCCGGGACCTGGACGACCTCGACGGCGTGGGGGAGAAGACCGCCGCGAAGCTGGCCGATGCGGACATCGAGTCGCTCGCGGACCTGCAGGCCGCCGACCCGGACGACGTGGCCAGCCGCGTCTCGGGTGTGAGCGCCGACCGCATCCGGGACTGGCAGGAACAGGCCGAGAGCGCGGGCTGAAGCAGGAACGGGATAGCAGCTGTCCGGTGGTCGATGATTCGTGCGAGGATAGGCTCAGATGAGCTGTTCGACCAGCCGACTGTAGCCACGGCGGAGCCGCTCGGAGATGGCCTGGTTCGAGATGTCGAGCTCCTCGGCCAGCCCCGAGGTGGTGGTGCCCCGTGGGATGTCGAAGTAGCCCATCTCGTAGGCCAGCACGAGCGTCTCGCGCTGTTCCGGCGTCAGACCGAGGTCGTCGTCCGTCGCTTGCTCGGCGTCGTACAGCCGCTTCAGCTGGAAGGCGATGTCGTTGTCGGCGAGGTAGGTCCGGTAGTCGGCGAGCGCGTCACGGTCCGGGAAGCGCGTCCGGGAGTGCCACCAGTCGTCGGCGTACCACGCCTCGAGCCGTTCGGCGCCGAGTTCGACCCACCGCGGGTAGAGCACGACCTCCGTGGCGTCGCCGACGGCGATACGGTAGAGCCGCTTCTCGCCGACGGTGTCCAGCACGTTCAGGTCCGCGACCGTCGGGTCGTCGGTCGCGGCGCGTTCGAACGCATCCAGCGGCCCCCGGCCCCACGCGAAGAGGATGGGATGGTCCGGGTCCGTGGCGAACGACCGCTCCAGCTCCAGCTCGATGTCGGGGACCGTCTCGAACGTCGACCCCAGGACGAGCCGGTCTGCGGAGAGTCGGTACTCCGCGATGACGCTCATGTGCGGCCCCCGGCTCCGTCGAACTCCCGCATGCACTCGGGTTCGATGCGACACGTAAACCGCTGTCGGTGGTGTGTCGCGTTGGCCGGCGTGCCGCAGGGGTTGCACGCGGTGCGCCGAACGGTCCCCCGTCTACCGCGTCGCGGCCTGGGCGTCACGGGCACCCTCGACCGTCTCCCGGACTGCGTCGGCGCCCTCGTCGTGGACGAGGTCGCCGACGATGACCGTATCCGCGTGCTCGCCCATCTGATAGGCGGAGTCGTAGTCGTGGATGCCGCCGCCGTAGAAGAGGGTGGCCTCGTCGAGCGCGTCGCGGGCGGCGCCGACCTTCTCGGTGTCGCCCAGGGTCCCCGAGTACTCGATGTAGACGATGTCCTGGCCGAACATGCGCTCGGCCGCCGTGGCGTAGGCCGCGACCTCCTCGGCGTCGAGGTTGCAGTCGGCCTGCGTGTACTCCGCCACGGATGAGTCGGGGTTGAGGACGATGTACGCCTCCGTGTGGGTCCGGCCCCAGTCGATGTCGGGGTCCGAGCGGACCCACTCCTTGTGGGCGCCGGTGACCCACGCGATGTCGCCGGCGTTGAACACGATGGGGATGAGGTAGCCGTCCAGCCCCTCGTCGTGGACGACGGTGCCCGAATGGGAGGGCTCGATGTAGACGGGCACGTCGTGGGCGACGCAGGCCTCGACGACCCGCTCCATCTTCTCCTCGGTCATCCCGGTGGTGCCGCCGATCTCGATGGCGTCCGTGCCGGTCTCGCAGACGTCACCGAACGTCTCCCCGTCGACCAGCTCCTTGTCGGGGTCGAGCTTGGTGATGTGGGTCCAGTCGGACCACGGCGTGCCGCTCATACGCGGGCGTGGCTACCGCGCGACTAAACCGTGTCGGAAGGGTCGGGAAACGGCGCGCTCGGTCGTCGTCCGTCGGGGTACGACATCGGGCCGTCGCGGGCGGCTGGGGGTGCCGGGTTCACCCGTGCAGCCACGGTCGAACCAGGTCCTCGCCGATGACCCCGATTAGAACGATTCCCAGGAAGAAGAGCCGCCATACCGGTTCGCTGGGGAGGAACGGGTCAACACCGGCGACGTGGCGAAGCAGTTCGTCGACCAGTAACAGGCAGGCCGCCAGCGCTGGATAGACCCACGCGCTCCGCAGGTCGTGCCACGGTTCGTCGGACTCCTCCCAGTCGCCCCAGTCGTGGTCCGGGGCTCGGAGGCTCCCCAGCGATTCGAAGACGAACTCGGTTCGCCCGGCGGTCGGGCCGGAATCCGTGTAGGCCTCCCGAAGCCGCTTCCAGACCGCCTGTTCCCGAACGTCTCCGACGACGAACAATAGTGGGTACTCGCCGTCGAAGCGGTCCAGCCGCTCCTCGATGCGAGCGACGGTCCGCCCCGAGACCTCGTCGACGAACAGGATGCCGACGGTTCCGTCGACGACCACGTCCGGGAGCGCGGTAGTTCGGTGGGTCTCGACCTGACGTGCGCTGTCCAGTTTCTTCCGGAGGTGCCCTTCGAGTGTGGTTCGACGGTCGTCGACAGTTCCCGACTCCGCCGGTCGCCACTGGTCCATCGCGTGCCGCACCGCCGCCAGTGTCCCGAGCCCACCCATCGACATCCGTGTGTCTCGGGAGCGATGTTACTGCAGATTAACGGTTTCGCTGGTTGGCTCCCTCGTCATCATTTATAAGGGGTCGTCTACCGAAGGGCGAGGCCGCCAGGACCGCACGCTGGTCAGCCGGGTCCGTGAGCCTCACACCTCTCCAACCGCCTGCGATGCTCGCTACGCTGTCGTCGGACTACGTCCGACTGCAAGCGGGACGGAGTCCCGCTCTGTCGCCGAAAATCTTCGATTTTCGAGATCACGAGAGAGCGAAGCTCTCTCGCACGACGCTTCTCGGCCCTCGCACGTGTAGCGGCGGCTGGCCTGCGGCACAGCTGCCAGCGCGCGCCGGTACGACTGACGGACGAGCACGCACCAGCCGAGCGGCTGGTCGGCCAGTTGGTTCCGGGACCAGGAAGCGCGGCGAGCGCCACCACTGGCGGAGCCGGCGCCTCAGCGCCGTGCGGAGCCACCACAGCGCTCGCGCGGGGAGGTGTGGGGACGCTAGCGCTCCGGTGGAACCACCACGCACGAACGCTCGGCCGAGCAATAGCCCCCTGGCGGACTCGAAGGGCGAGCGCTCTCGATTCGTCCCGGAGGAAGCAAGCACCGGAGCGAACGTAGTGAGCGAGGAGCGCAGCGACTCCCGGACGGTCGAGAGCGCGAGGGCTTCGTAGCGGTCCCTGCCGTCGCGTTCGTGAGAGAGCGCGAGGGAAGCGAAGTCTCCATCGCCACCACTACCATCCCAGTCTAGCGAACAGGCGACACTGCGGGAGCCCACGAACTCCCACCGGCGACGGGTCGGTCGTGTCGCGCTGGCCGAACCGTCACGCGGTGCGATACCGCGCCCGGATTGCCCGACCCGCTTGATGCGTCAGGTCACGGGGCGTCTGGTCGCGGTATCGTACTTGAACCTCGGGGAGCGCGTGATATGCAGATTATCGAGATATAAGGTAGACACGCGGTGGAATCCCGACTTCCAAACTGTATCCTCGGATTTATCGATTTGAACTCGGGTTTCGAGGTCACGGAAGCGTTCACACGGTAACGACACGTTTTCGGCCCCGGTACGAGAACCACGGATATGGACAACAGAACGTACACCGCGGACGCCGAGCCGGGCGACCACGTGACGGTCGCCGGCTGGGCCCACGAGATCCGCGACCTCGGCGGCATCGCCTTCCTCATCGTCCGGGACACGACCGGCAAGATACAGGTCAAGTTCGAGAAGGACGAGATGGACGACGACCTCGTCGAGACGGGCACCGAGGTCACGCGCGAGTCCGTCGTGCAGGTCACCGGCACCGTCGAGGAGGAGGAGCGCGCCCCCACGGGCGTCGAGGTCGTCCCCGAGTCCGTCGAGGTCATCGCCCCGGCCGAGCCGGAGCTGCCGCTCGACCCCTCCGGGAAGGTCGACGCCGAACTCCCGACCCGCCTGGACAACCGCACCCTGGACGTGCGCCGTCCCGAGGCGCAGGCCATCTTCGAGATCCGCGCCGAGGTCCTCCGCGCGGTGCGTGACTACTTCCGCGGCGAGGGCTGTACGGAGATCAACACGCCGAAGATCGTCGCCACGGGAACCGAGGGCGGGACGGAGCTGTTCCCGGTCACGTACTTCGGGCGCGAGGCGTTCATGAACCAGAGCCCGCAGCTGTTCAAGCAGCTGATGGTCGGCTCCGGGCTGGAGCGCGTCTTCGAGGTCGGGCCCATCTTCCGCGCGGAGGAGCACAACACCCCGCGCCACCTGAACGAGGCGACGATGATCGACTTCGAATCCGCGTTCATCGACCACCACGAGGCGATGGATGTCTGTGAGGGCACCCTGATGGCCGCGTACGAGGCCGTCGCGGAGAACTGCCAGGACGAACTGGAGACCCTGGACATGACGGAGGCGTTCGAGGTGCCCGACGAGGGGTTCCCGCGGCTCACCTACGAGGAGGCCATCGAGCGCATCAACGCGACCGGCGAACTCGACGAGCACCTCTCATGGGGCGACGACCTCCCCACCGAGGGCGAGAAGGCCCTCGGCGACGATGTCGGCGGGCACTACTTCATCACGGACTGGCCCGCGGAGATCAAGCCGTTCTACATCCAGGACTACGACGACGACCCCGAGTACTCGAAGGGCTTCGACCTGATGCACCCGCGGATGGAACTGGTCTCGGGCGGCCAGCGTGAGCACCGCTACGAGGAACTCGTCGCGGGCTTCGAGCAGCAGGGCCTCGACCCCGACCAGTTCGAGTACTACACGAAGATGTTCAAGTACGGCATGCCGCCCCACGCGGGCTGGGCGTACGGCGTCGAGCGGCTGGTCATGACGATGCTCGGCCTCGCCAACATCCGTGAGGCCGTGCTGTTCCCGCGGGATCGCCAGCGACTGAGTCCGTAGTCGGTCTGTAACACGGCTCTACTGCTTCTGCGCCGCCGATTCCGTCTCGATTCACCCGACCCTCGGTGCCACTGAGTGTTCACCTAGATTTATGCTGAGTGAGTGCTTACTCAGAAACATGAACGTGAATCGTGAGCGGCTCCACGCGGAGCGGGAGGGGGACTTCGTCGTCTTCCTCGTCGGGATGCGCATCAACCGTTTCCGGGCGGTTCACCGGTGGTTGCCGGTGTTCCTGAGCGCGCCGCGGATGGTCCGTGAGCAGGAGGCCGACCCGGTCGGGTTGCTGGAGTCCCGGTCGATGATGGTGAGCCCCCGGGAGTTCCAGTTCGTCCAGTACTGGGAGTCGTTCGAGGCACTCCGGGACTACGCCCGCGAGGGCGAGGAACACCGCTCGATGTGGTCACGGTTCAACGGCGAGCTGGCCGACGGCGCGGTCGGCATCTGGCACGAGACCTACCTCGTCCGCCAGGACGAGTACGAGACGGTCTACCGGAACATGCCGCCGACGGGCCTGGGGGCGGCGGCCGGGACCGACCACGTGCCCGCGTCCGGCCAGCGAGAGACCGCCGGCGGGCGGCTCGGGGTGACCGACGGCTCGGACGCGCCGGTCGCACCCGACGGCGGGGCGGTCACCGCCGACGCGGGTCCCGGCGCGGCGGACGGGTCGGTCGCGACGGACGGAGGTGACCGCCGATGACTCGGCACGCCCGCCTCCGCCGGTTCCCGGCCGACTCGGACCCCGGAGCCGTCGCCGGACTGGTGACGATGCTGACCCTCGGGACTGCGTTCACGCTGGCGGCACTGGGGGTGAGCTGGTTCTGGGTCGTGTTCCCGGTCGGCTTCGGCGGCGTCATGCCGGTCGCGGTCGGGGCGGCGAAGCGACGCGGCCACGAGCGCACGTCACGGACCGACCGCTGGCACGACGGCCGCGGCGACCGTTCTCCGGGGACGGCCGACGAGGACGCGGCCCTGGCACGCCTCCGCGAACGGTACGCGAACGGTGAGCTAGACGAGGCGGCGTTCGAATCACGGCTGGAGCGCCTGCTGCTGACCGAGGACACGGCCGCGGCCCGCACCTACGCCAGCGGGCGTGGTGACGACCGCCTCGAGGGGGAGAACCGGGCTGGGTCGGACGTTCCCCCGCGTCTCAACGGCGACTGACCGAGCCCGGCGTCGGCGGTTCGACGCCCTCGGCCAGCACCTCGCGTGCGAGGTACTCGAAGAGGCGCTCGCGGACCCCCTCGCCGACCTCGGTCATCCCGAGTGCCTGGACCGCGCCGACGGTGCCGTCCGCGAGCGTCAGGATGAACGCGGCCGTCGACTCCGGGTCCACGTCGCGGAACTGCCCGGCGGCGATGCCCTCGCGGATGAGGTCGGCGGTGTCGCCGATGATGGCCTCCTCGTAGGCTATCAGTCGGTCGCGGAACGCCCCGTTGTGCCGTGCGTGCGCCAGCAACTCCATCATCGCGACGTTCGTCCCGCGCTCGATGTCGTCGCCGGGGTCGCCGACGAGCGCGTCACAGAGGCCGTAGAGCTGCTGTGCCGGGGTCCCCTCGGCTCCCTCCAGTCGGTCGGTGACGCGGCCGGTCGCCCAGTCCATGAACGCGAGCACCAGGTCCTCCTTGCTGTCGTAGTGGTAGAAGAGGAAGGCCTCGCTCTTCTCGGACTCGGCGGCGATTCGTTTCGTCGTGAGGCCGGCGTAGCCGTGCTCCGCGAGCGCCCGCCGGACGGCCTGGACCGCCTCCGCTCGGGCCGCCGGTGGCACGTCGCCGCCCGTGGGCTCGTCGCCGGACATGCCCCGGCGTTCTGCGCCCCGGCACATATCGCTACCTCTTCGCCCCGGGTCCGGGACACTTACGCGCCCGCCCCGCGAGCACGGAGTATGCTTATCCGAAATGCCACGCTCGCCGACGGGCGCGTCCGCGACGTCCGCATCGAGGGCGAAACCATCGCCGCCGTCGCGGAGGACCTGCCGGCGGCCGACGACGAGGACGTGCTGGTCGCGACCGGCAAACGCCTCCTCCCCGGAATGATCGACGTTCACGTCCACTTCCGCCAGCCGGGGTTCGGCCACAAGGAGGACTGGACGACGGGCTCGAAGGCAGCCGCCGCGGGCGGCGTCACCACCGTCGTCGACCAGCCCAACACCGACCCTCCCACCACGACGGGCGACGCGTTCGACGAGAAGGCCGCCTTCGCCCGCGCCTCGGCCGTCGATTACGGTCTCAATGGCGGCGTCACGGCCGACTGGGACCCGGACTCGCTGTTCGACCGCCCCCTCTTCGCCCTCGGCGAGGTGTTCCTCGCGGACTCGACCGGCGACATGGGTATCGACGCCGACCTGTTCGACGACGCCGTCGCGCGTGCGGCCGCCGAGGACGTGGCCGTCACCGTCCACGCGGAGGATGCCGACCTGTTCGCGGACGAGGCACTCGACCGGCCCGACGACGACGCCGACGCGTGGAGCGCCTACCGCACACCCGAGGCCGAGGCCGCCGCGGTCGAGCGCGCGGGCGAGGTCGCGGCCGACCACGACGCCACCGTCCACATCGCCCACACCTCCACGCCCGAAGGCGTCGACGCGGCCGTCGACGCGGGCCTGACCTGTGAGGTGACGCCCCACCACCTGTTCCTGTCGCGCGACGACCTCGACCAGCTGGGGACGTACGGTCGGATGAACCCGCCCCTCCGGAGTGAGGCCCGCCGCAAGGCGCTGTTCGAGCGACTCGCCGACGGGACCGTCGACGTGGTCGCGACCGACCACGCGCCCCACACCCGCGAGGAGAAGGACGCCGGCATCTGGGACGCACCCTCGGGCGTGCCCGGCGTGGAGACGGCGCTGCCCCTGCTGCTCGCGGCGGCCCGCGACGGGCAACTCTCCTACGAGCGGGTGCGGGACGTGACCGCCACGAACCCGGCCGAGATATTCGGTCTCCCGTCGAAGGGCCGTGTCGAGGCGGGGCGCGACGCCGACCTCGTCCTCGTCGACCCGGCTGAGACGCGTCCCATCCGGGGACTGGACCTGCACTCGAAGTGTGGCTGGACACCGTTCGAGGGCCGGGAAGGGGTCTTCCCCGAGTGGACGATGCTCCGCGGTGAGGTGGTCTACGACGGCGATGCGAACGCCTTCGCCGAGACGCAGGGGCAGAACGTCCGTGACGACCGGGCTGACGGCGCCTGAGTCGCCCGCCGCCGCGGCGAACAGGTTTTCACGTCCCCGCCCCGGAGTGAGGACATGGACGACGAGACCGCAGGGACGGACGCGCACAGCGAGGCGTCCCAGGGTGACGAGGCTCCCGAAGCCGGCGAGGATGTCGACCCGGGGGAGGTCCCCGACGGCGCCACGGAGAACCACTGGAAACAGCTCGTGCTGGAGATGGAACAGTCCGCCGACGAGCACCGCAAGGCCGGCTGGCGGACCACCGTTCTCCACCCGACTGCCAGCGGCGTCATCGACGACGACGAGCCCGGCGTGGGCGTGGTCGTCCAGCGCGAGGAGTTCGACGGGCTGGACGAGGTCGTCAGCGTCCACGAGATCGACGAGTACGAGGTCCTCCGGGCCGACCTCCCGGGCGAGATACAGTTCCTCACCATCCTCTACAGCGCGGACGCCGAGGTGGCCATCTTCGTCCCCGCGGCGGTCGACGAGGACCGGCTCGAGGGGCTCCGTACCGTGGTCGACGATACGTTCTACACCCACGTCACGCCCCCCGAGGATGACGCCACCGTCTCGTTCACCCACGACGACCCGAGCCTGTTCTTCCCCGGCGCCGGGATGCCACGGACGGCCCGAACCCGCGAGGGAACGCCGGGAACGTCGGACCGGTCGGCGGCCGAGGGGACCGAGACGGACCCCGACGAGGACGCGTAGCTCGGGACTCCTGGCTGGGACGTTCCGTATGCCACCCCGGACTCGTCGCGGAGGAACAGTGCCGGCGGGCCGTCAGTCGTCCGCGCTGGCGGGTTCGTGGTCGCTCTCGTGGTTCGTACCGTCGCCCTCGATCTCGTGGCCACACTCCGGGCAGGTGACGTGGTCGTGTCGGAGTGCCGCCGAGGACTCGCGCACCTCGCGCATCACGTCGCCGATGCGGTCCTCCGCGGCGAGTTCCTCCTCGACGGTCAGCTCGACGCCCTCGACCTCCAGCAGGAACTTCGCGACCTCGGTCACCTCGTACATCAACTCGTCCAGCTCCTCGGCGGTGTAGAAATCACACATCGCGCCGTAGAGGAAGGTCGCGCCGGACTTTCGGACCTTCTCCTTGAACGAGGCCCGCGCCTGGTTCACCGCCTGGGGCGAGTAGGTATCGGTCATGAACGGGACGAGGTGGGGCAGGTTCTCGCCGATTTTCGTCATCTCGACGCCCGTCTCCGTGCGGAAGTCCGCACACAGCCGCGCGATGGCCCACTCCCGGGCCGTGATGTAGGTCCGGTCCCGGAGGAACTCGTTGGCGCGGTCGTAGGTGGCGCCGTCCATCTTCTTGAAGCGGTCGTACTTGCGCACGTCCTCGGGGACGTCCGGCGCCATCGGTGTCGTCGGGTCGTCGGCCGCCTCGACCCGTCGGACCGCCGACTCCGTCGCCCCGGGGTCACGGGGCGTCGGCGCGGTTCCCATCCCATCGACGTCCGGCTCCCCCTCCGGTCGTCCGTCGGCCTCGTCGGTCATACCGTGGCGTGGGGCCCTCCCGGTCAAAGGGGTGTCGGCGGTGTCGGACGGGCCGATGACGACCGACCGACGACCGGCGTCCCGGCCGCGCTCGCCGGCATGGGTGGCGGCATCGCCGGAGCGTGCCACCGACCATGAGGTTGAACACGGCGGCCGACGACCTCCAACCGTGTTCACCCGCCCAGACCCGGACCCGGACCCGGTCGACGCCTCGGTCGACCTCGACCTGGGGTTCACCCTCCCGCACCGCGACGTGGGGTCGACGGTCGAGTGGGCCGCGAGCGAGGGGTTCGACCTCGTGGAGGTACTGCTGGACGGACCACACGCTCGCTCCCGCGCCGATGCCTGGCGCGACCCCCTCGCGGACGCCCTCGACGACACTGGGCTCTCGCTCGTCGTTCACCTCCCGTTCACGCTCGACCTCGGCTCGCCGTTCGGTCCTGTCCGGGACGGGGCCGTCCGCGAGTGCCGGGCCTGTCTCGACCTGGCGGCCGACCTCGGGGCCGAGAAGGCTGTGTTCCACCCCGCCTCGGATGCGTGGGACCTCGGCTGGACCGACACCGAGGTCCGGGAGTTCGTGGTCGACGGGACCCGACGCGTCGTCAGAGCCGCACGGGAGCGGGGCGTCACGCCGGTGCCGGAGAACGTCATCCACGGGCCCTTCGTCGCGCCGGAGTTCGACGACCTGGTCGACGCGCTCGCCGAGGACGGAGCAGCCGACGGCCTCGGAACGACGTTCGACACCGCACACGCAGTTCTGGGGGACCCACCCGTCGAACTGGGCGAGTACGCCGCCGCTAACGCCGACCGCATCGACCACCTCCACCTCTCGGATACCCGCGGTGGCGGTGACGAGCATCTCCCCGCCGGGATGGGCGAACTCGATTTCGCCGGTCTGTTCGCGGCGCTGGACGGCTGGTCGGGTCCCGCGACGCTCGAGGTGGGGACCCGAGACCTCGACAGCATCGCCCTGGGAAAACGGCATGTCGACCGGTTGCTGGGCCGGTAGTCCGCTCCGACTGCCCAGAAGCGAGACGGCGAAGGTGAAGTGTCCCCGACCAGCACCGGCAGACTCCCCGCTGGTGGATGGTATCATTCCATGCTGGCGGGCATTTTTCATCTGTGTGTCGCAGACATCTATAACGCGTGTTATAAATTGTCTGACTAGGTGCTATCTGTGTAATTCGACTTGTCTCCGCCCGAGCTCCAGTCCAGCTACGGTGCGTCCGCCAGCGCCTCCGCGTGGAGCCGTTCGCCCTCCTCGGTGGCGACGGTCAGGTCCGGGACCGGGACCGGTTCGTTGTCCTGGTCGATGGCGACGAACACCATGTAGCAGTTGGTCGTCAGCTCCCGGCGGCCGCTCTTGAGGTCCTCACGGTAGACCTGCGTGCGGACCTTCACGCTGGTCCGGCCGGCGCCGTAGACGTAGGCGTCGATGAACGCCGTCTCCCCGACGGGAACGGGCTGTTTGAAGTTCACCTCGTCCATGTGTGCGGTGACGCAGATCTCCCCGGAGAAACGGACGGCGCTCATCGCACCGGCCTCGTCCATCCACTTCAGGACGTTCCCCCCGTGAGCGGCGCCGAGGTTGTTCGCGTGATTGGGCTGGACCATCCACCGGTTCTGGATGCGTGTGTCGACGAGGTCGGGCATGGCTCCGGATTCGGCGGTGGGGGGTAAAAGACCGTGCCTCCACGAGGAGCGAACCCGTATCGGCGCACGTCTCCCACCGCTCGATTCGATGCCAAAGCATATTTCTGTCGGTCGGGTACGACCCGCAGAATGGCGGCCAACAGAGCCACGGCCCGGCCGCGTCCGGACGGAGATACCGCCGTACGCGTACTGCTGGTAGATGACGATCCGGGGGTGTCCGACATCACGTCGCGGTTCCTCGAGCGAGCAGACGAATCGCTCGACGTCGTCGTGGAACACGATGCGGCCGCGGGGCTCGACCGACTCGCCGACGAGCCGTTCGACTGTGTCGTCTCGGACTACCAGATGCCGGGGACGAACGGCATCGAGTTCCTGGAGCAGATTCGGGCGAGGGGCTCCGATATCCCCTTCATCCTGTTCACGGGGAAGGGCAGCGAGGACCTCGCCAGCGAGGCCATCTCGGCCGGCGTCACCAACTACCTCCAGAAGGAGACCGGGACGGACCACTACGAGGTACTCGCTCGGCAGGTGAAAAACGCCGTCGCGAAGCGCCGGGCCGAAGAGCGTGTCTCGAAACACATGGATGCTGCTCCCGACGGTATCGTCATCGTCGGTACCGACGGGCGGATCCGACGCGCCAACGAGGAGGTTGAGCGGCTGTTCGGCTACGAGGCGACGGAGCTGGAGGGTGAACCCGTCGAGACGCTCGTTCCGGAGCGGTACCGCGAGGAACACGTCGACTACCGCGAGTCGTACATGCGCGACCCGGAGCAGCGACCGATGGGGACCGACCGAGACCTGCACGGCCGGCGCAAGGACGGGACGGAGTTCCCGGTCGATGTCAGCCTCAGCCCGATGGAGATCGCCGACCACGCCGAGATCGTCGCTACCATCCGCGACGCGAGCGACCGTCAACAGCGCGAAGACGAGATTGCGGAGCTGAACCGCATCAACCGGACGCTCCGCGAGACCACACAGGCGGTGGTCCAGGCCGAGAGCAGGGACGATATCGACCAGGTGCTCTGTGAGCAACTGGCCGACTCCGAACCGTACGTGTTCGCGTGGGTCGGGCACGTGACCGAGGACTCGACTATCGTCCCGGCGTCCTGGGCGGGTGTCGACGAGGGCTACCTCGACAGCATCACGGTCACGACCGACCGGAGCGAGACGGGCCTCGGCCCCGGTGGCCGGGCAGCACGCACGCACGAGCCACAGGCCGTCCAGAACATCCTCGAGGACCCCGACTTCGAGCCGTGGCGCGAGGCCGCCCGTGAGCGTGGGTTCCAGTCCTCGGCCGCGGTGCCGCTCGTCTATCAGGAGACGCTGTACGGTGTCCTGAACGTCTACGCCGACCGCCCCGGGGCGTTCGGCGAGCGCGAACTCGCCGTATTCGACGAGCTCGGGACCACCGTCGCCCACGCTATCAACCGCGTGGAACTGACCGACCGGCTCCGCGAGCAGTACCGCGACCTGTTCGAGGAGGCACCGGTCATGGGTGTGCTCACCCGGAACGAGGACGGCACGCCCGTCGTCGACGCCTGCAACCAGCTCTTCCTCGACACGCTGGGCTACGAGCGCGACGAGGTTCTCGGTCGTCCACTCGCGGCGTTCTACACGGACGGCTCCGTGGACGAACTCCTCGACCAGGGGGGATACGACCGGGCCCTGACCGACCAGTTCACCCACGAGGAGCGGGGGCTGGTCACCAGCGACGGCGAGCGCGTTGACGCGCTGCTCCGTGCCGTGCCGCGGCAGGGAGAGACCGGGGAGGTCGTCGGCTCGCTGGCGCTCTACGTCGACATCTCCGAGCGCAAGCAGCTCGAGCGCGAGAACGAACGCCTCGATGCCTTCACCAGCATCGTGAGCCACGACCTCCGGAACCCGTTGAACGTCATCCAGGGGAGCGTCGACCTCGCCGCCGAGAGGTACGACGACGAGAATCTCGACCGCATCGCCGACGCCGCCGACCGCATGGAGCGACTCATCGAGGACCTGCTGACGCTGGCCCGGCAGGGGGAAGCGGTCGGTGAGACCCGCACCGTCGACCTGTCGGCGCTGGCCGAACGCGCGTGGGGGAACGTCGAGACGCCGCGTGCGACGCTCGCGGTCGACCCGTCGACCCCCCGAATCGCGGCCGACCCCGACCGGCTCGCCCAGCTCCTCGAGAACCTCTACCGCAACGCGGTCGAGCACGCCGGCCCGGAGGTCGTCGTCACCGTCGGCCCGCTCGCGGACGGCGGCGGCGGCTTCTACGTCGCCGACGACGGTCCCGGCATCCCTCCCGAGGAGCGTGACTCGGTGTTCGACCAGGGGTACTCCACGAAGGCCGGCGGGACCGGCTTCGGCCTCACCATCGTCGAGACCGTCGCTGCCGCGCACGGCTGGGCGGTGGCCGCGACCGAGAGCGAGACCGGTGGCGCCCGCTTCGAGTTCACCGGCGTCGAGACGCTGAAGTAGGGGTTTCAGAGCTCCTCGTCCGGTGCCGGGATGGACTCGTCCTCGGGCGGGACGCCGTCGTCGCCGTCGAGTTCGAAGGCCTCGCGCAGTTCGCGGATGCGGTCACGGATGTCTGCAGCCAGCTCGAACTCCAGGTTGTCGGCGGCCTCACGCATCCGGTGCTCCAGCGTCTCGACCAGCTCCCGTGCCTCGTCGGGGTCGTCGGCCTCGTACCCCGAGACGCCGCCCGTCTCCGTCTTCGCGCCCGGCAGGTTCGTCTCGCCGACCGCCTTCTCGATGGTGGTCGGGGTGTGGCCGTGTGCCTCGTTGAACTGCTGCTGTATCTCGCGGCGGCGCTGGGTCTCCTCGATGGCCGACCGCATGGAGTCCGTCGTCTCGTCGGCGTACAGCACCACCTCGCCGTTGACGTTCCGGGCCGCGCGACCCATCGTCTGGACGAGCGTCGTCTCCGAGCGGAGGAAGCCCTCCTGGTCGGCGTCGAGGATGGCGACCAGACTCACCTCGGGGATGTCCAGCCCCTCGCGGAGCAGGTTGATTCCGACGAGCACCTGTATCTCGCCGAGCCGCAGGCTCCGGACGAGTTCGTGGCGTTCGAGCGTGTCCGTCTCGTCGTGCATGTACGCCACGTCGACGCCGGCGTCCTCGAGGTACTCGGTGAGGTCCTCGGCCATCCGTTTGGTGAGCGTCGTCACGAGGACGCGCTCGCCCTCGGGCACCGCATCGATGCGGTCCATCAGGTTCTCGACCTGGCCCTCGGCGGGTTCGACGGTCACCTTCGGGTCGACGAGGTGGGTGGGCCGGACGATCTGCTCGACCACCTGCTCGGATGAAGAGCGCTCGTAGTCGCCCGGCGTCGCACTCACGTACAGCGTGCGGTCCGTGCGCTCCTCGAACTCCTCGAAGGAGAGGGGTCGGTTGTCGTACGCCGTCGGGAGCCGGAAGCCGTTGTCGACGAGCGACTCCTTGCGCGCCTTGTCGCCCGCGAGCTGCCCGCGAATCTGCGGGAGCGTCTGGTGTGACTCGTCGACCACGGTGAGGAAGTCGTCCGGGAAGTAGTCAAGGAGGGTGTAGGGGGCCTCGCCGGCCTCGCGGTCCGACAGGTGGAGCGAGTAGTTCTCGATGCCCGAGCAGTAGCCCGTCTCGCGCATCATCTCGAGGTCGAAGGTGGTGCGTTCCTCGATGCGCTGGGCGGCGACGAGGTCGCCCTGGCGCTCGAAGTAGCGTACCCGGTCCTCCATCAGGTCCTCTATCTCGTCGATGGCGCGCTGGAGGCGCTGTTCGGGGATGGAGTAGTGCTCGGCCGGGTGGAACAGGACCGCGGGCTCCTGACTCTTGATTTCGCCCTCCAGAGGGTCGAGCTTCTGGAGGCGGTCGACCTCGTCGCCCCAGAACTCCACCCGGACCGCGTACCGGCCGTACATCGGGAACACCTCGACCGTGTCCCCGCGCACGCGGAAGGTGCCGTTGGTGAAGTCGACGTCGTTGCGCTCGTAGTTGAGGTCGACGAGCTGGGCGAGCAGTTCGTCGCGGTCGATCTCGTCGCCCTCCTCTAGCCGCATCGCCATCTCGACGTAGTTGGCGGGGTCACCCAGGCCGTAGATGGCCGAGACGGAGGCGACGACGATGACGTCGTCCCGGGTGAGGAGCGAGCGCGTCGCGGAGTGGCGCAGCCGGTCGATCTCGTCGTTGATGGAGGCGTCCTTGTCGATGTACGTGTCCGTCCCCTCGACGTAGGCCTCGGGCTGGTAGTAGTCGTAGTAGGAGACGAAGTACTCGACGGCGTTGTCCGGGAACAGGTTGCGGAACTCCTCGTACAGCTGTGCAGCGAGCGTCTTGTTGTGGGCGATGACCAGCGTGGGCTGCTGGAGCTCCTCGACCACCCACGAGACGGTGTTGGTCTTGCCCGACCCCGTCACACCCAGCAGGGTCTGTTTCGTCATGCCGGACTCGTAGCCCGCCACCAGTTCCTCGATGGCGTCGGGCTGGTCGCCGGCGGGGTCGAACGGGGCGTCGACCCGGAACGGGCGTTCGGCCTCGGGCTCGTCGGGCGAGAGGGCGCCGCCCGCTGAATCGCTCATACACGTGGCAGGGCGCGCGCGCACTTGAGCGGCGCGCCCGCGCGGTGGAAGTGGTCGTGGGACGCGGAGGTCGTAGGAGCGGCGGGCGGCGGTCGGTTCTCAGTCGTCGCTGGCGGCGGCGTCCTGCGCCGCGGCGGGCGCGCCGACGCGCCGGTGGAGCGCGAGCGCGCAGGCCAGCGCCACCAGGCCCGCGAGCGTCGCCAGGCCGAACGCGACCTGGTAGCCGAACTCCGTGTAGACGCGCGCGCCGGCGACCGTCTCGCCGGTCCAGTACGCGTCGAGGATGACGCCCATCGCGACCGGGAAGACGGCCGCGCCGGAGAAGCCGATGGCGTTGACGGTCCCGGTGGCGACGCCGGAGGCGGCGGCGCTGTGCTGTTCCTTGACGACGGCGTAGCCCAGCGCGAACGCGCCGCCGAGCGCGCCTGCCGTGAACAGCACGACGCCGACGACGAACTTCGGGGGCGTGCCCAGCGCGAGGATGCCGAACGCGGCGGTGTAGATGACTCCGCCGACGACCATCAGGGCCGTCCGGCGCTCCAGTCGGTCCGAGAGGCGGCCGATGAGCGGTGGGCCGAGCAGGAGGCCGACGCTCCCCGCCAGCGCGTACGTCGAGGCCTCCGTCACGCCGACAGCCGGGTAGTTCTGCACCATGTAGGGGACGCCCCACAGCCCGATGACGGTGAGGTTGACCCCGATCTCGCAGAAGAGGACGATGCCGACGAGCCAGGTGTCGGCGCCGCCCAGGACGCGCTTCGCGTTCGTGAGGACGCCCGACAGCGAGAGGGTCTCGGCCGACGGGACGCCCTTGATGGCGGGCAGGTCGGCGTCGGCCGGCGAGTCCCGCGCGGCGACCGCGACGATGGCGCCGACGACCAGTCCGACGAGGCCCAGGCCGAGCATCGCCTGTCGCCAGCCCGTCCGCTCGACCAGTAGCGCGAGCGGCGTGGTGGCGACGATACCGCCCAGGCCCGCGATGGCGATGGTGACGCCGGACATGGTGGCGAACTCGTCGGGGCGGAACCAGTTCGCGCAGAACCGGAGCGTGGCGATGAAGATGACACTCCCGCCGAGGCCGACGAGCAGGCGCGCGGCGAACGCCGCCGGGAAGAACGGCGCCACCGCGAACGCCACGCCGCCGACGCTCATCACGACGGTGCCGATGGCGGCGGTCCAGCGGATGCCCGCGCGGTCGGCGAGGACGCCGGCGACGACCTGGAGCGGTGCGTAGACGTAGAAGAACGCGGCGTGCAGCGTTCCGAGTTCGGCGGCCGTCGTGTCGAACGACCGTGCGAGCGGGTCGGCCAGGACGGCGGTGGAGAGGCGGTGGACGTTGACCAGCAGGAACGCTCCCGCCAGCACGGCGAACACGAGCCACCGGCGCCGTTCGGGGTCCTTGAGCAGGCTCACAATGACTGCGCTGTGTCCGCTGGATTTGAATAACCCGTCGATGTCCGGTCCGGGGATGGTACATCTCCGGCACCGTGCTGTCGCCTGTGTCGCATCCGTCCGTCCCGCACGGAGGAACCGACCATAGCACCGGACCTTGACAATGTCGGGTTTTTATCAGAACTCTTCGACGTGTGGCCGGAGGTCGAGCTCCAGCGTCCACGTCGAGCGGTCCTGCTGGACGAGCTTCCAGTACTCCTCGGCGATGGCGTCGGGGTCGAGGTACTGCTCGTCGTCGTCCGAGCCGGGCGGCCGGATCATCCCGTCGATGACGACGTGCGCCACGTGGACGCCTTCGGGTCCCAGTTCGCGCGCCATCGACTCGGCCAGCCCGCGGGCGCCGAACTTCGCGGCCGAGAAGCCGACGGCGTTCTCGCGGCCCCGCACCGATGTCGTCGCGCCGGTGAAGATGACGGTGCCGCCGTCGCCGTCGACCATGTCCGCGACGGCTTCCTGCGAGCAGTGGAAGGCCCCCTCGACGTTGACGCCGAGCGCGCGGCGGAACGCCTCGGGGTCCGCATCGAGGAGGCCGTCCCACGCGGCCGCGGAGGCGTGGTTCACGAGGACGTCCACGTCGCCGAACGCCTCGCGGACGGCGCCGAACGCCTCGTGGACGGCGTCGCGGTCGCTGATGTCGGTCGGAATCGCGAGCGCCTCGCCCGCGGTGCTGCCGTCGAGGTCGATGGCGAGTTCGTCGAGGTAGTCCGCGTTGCGCGCGAGCAGCGCGACCTCACAGCCCTCCGCCGCGAACCGACGGGCGAGCGACTCGCCGAGCCCGGGCCCGACCCCGGCGATGACGGTGGTGTGTGTCACGGGGGCGAACTCGGCCGCCCGATGCTTAGCTCTTGGCCGGTCGCGTGTCACCGGCTGGACACAGCAATATGTGGGCGCCACCTTCCGTTGCCGGAACGTTCAAGTTCTAGCTTCGGAATCGTGGTATCGTTTCACACAGTATCATTATGTGAAACCCAGCCCATTGTGTAGGTGTATGCCGGAGTGTCAGAACTGTTCTTCGTTCGTAACGGCAGCATACGCTCGGGTCTTCACACCGAACGGTGTCGAGAGCCCCCGTGTCTGCCCCCGGTGTGAGGATAAGATCCGCGACGGCGCGGACGTACGAGAGGCGCGCTCGACCCGACGAACCTGACCTGATTCTGCGGCCCCCTACTCACTGCGTGCAGCGTCGACCAGCGATAGCGCCGTCTCCCGGAGCGCGTCGGCCCGTTCGGGGTCACGTGCCTCGGCGGTTACGCGGACGAGCGGCTGGGTCCCGCTGGCGCGGAGCAGGAACCAGCCGCCGCCCCGGTCGACGCGGACGCCGTCCAGCGTCGACACGTCGGCGGCGTCGTACTCCGCGGTGACGGTCTCTCGAATCCGCTCCATGACCGCCGTCTTCGCCTCGGTCTCGACGTTCTCGCGGCGGATGGGGTAGGTCGGCACGTCGGCCGCACGCTCGGCCAGCGGTCGCTCGGCGTCGAGTGCGGCCAGCCGGCAGGCCGCGAGCGGGCCGTCGGGACAGAGCGTCTCCTCGGGCCATATCCACGCGCCCGAGGGTTCGCCGCCGAACGCGACGCCGTCCTCGGCCGCGGCGGCCGCGACGTAGACATCGCCCACGGGTGTCCGGACCGTCTCCACGCCGCGCTCGGCGAGGAAGTCCTCGACCGCGAGGCTCGTGTCGACAGGGACAGCCACGGAATCGCCGTCGCTCGCCGCGTCTCCTGCCAGTACCGCCAGGAGGGTGTCGCCGGAGAGGAACTCGCCGTCGCCCGCCACCGCGCGCATCCTGTCGGCGTCGCCGTCGTGGGCGATGCCGAGGTCGGCCTTTCCCTCTCGCACGAGCGTCGCGAGGCTCTCGCAGTGCTCGGGCGTCGGCTCGGAGGGCCGCCCCGGGAACGAGCCGTCGGGCTGGGCGTTGAGCGTCTCGACGTGGCAGCCCAGGTCGGCGAGCGCCGTCGCGGTCACGCCGCCCGCGCCGTTGCCGATGTCGAGGGCGACCGAGCGCTCGCAGTCGTCGACGGCGTCGACCAGCGCGGCGGCGTGCCGGTCGGTCGCGTCTGCTCGTCGCCGGTCGCCGAGCCCGTCCCACGCCGCGAGGTCGGGGTCGTCGGCGCGGACGCGGCCCTCGATCTCCTCACGCAGGGGCCCGTCGAACGCCTGCCCGGAGGGCTGCCAGAGCTTGATGCCGTTGTCGGGTGCGGGGTTGTGCGAGGCCGTGATGGCGACGCCGGCGTCGGCGTCCTCCCACGCGACCGCGCGGCCGACGGTGGGGGTCGCGGCGACGCCGAGGTCGACGACCTCGACGCCGCACTCCCGGCAGCCGGCCGCGAGCGCATCCACGAGGAGCCGCCCCGAGTCACGGGGGTCCCGTCCGACGACGACGCGGTCGCGGTCGCCGAGCGCGCGCCCGACGCGGAGCGCGAGTTCGGCGGTCACGTCCTCGCCGACGGGCCCACGCACGCCGCTGGTTCCGAACATGGCTGGAGACCCGGCCGGGTGCCGTAAAAATATGCTCGGCCTACACCCCGCTTCCGCCCGGATTCAACAGCGGTCACCGGCGCCGTCGGGCGACCACTCGCAACTCGCACCGAGGGTGAGCCCCGCCTCCTCGACGTGCTGGACCAGACAGGCGTAGTTGCAGAACCGCGCGTCGATGCTGGAGCCGGTCCCGTCGTCGCACTCGCAGACACAGACCGGGTCGTGATTCTCGACCGGCGCGTCGCAGTAGGTGCAGGCGGGCATGGTCGCTGGTTCGCTCCGGAACGACTCGAAGCTGTCGCGGGCCCGCGCCGACCCCCCACGCTCGCTGTCGGTGGCTTCTATACCCGCCACCGAGACGCCACGCGCATGAAGTCGAACGACGGGGCGGCAGCGGCCAAGCGCCGGGCCGGCGAATCCGCCGCCGACCGAGTCAGCGACGGCGAGGTCGTCGGCCTCGGCACGGGGAGCACGGCCGCCCACGCCATCCGGGCGCTCGGGCGGGTCGTCGATGGCGGGCTCGATATCCGGGGCATCCCGACCTCCCATCAGTCCCGGGCGCTCGCCCGGGAGGCCGGCCTCCCGCTGACGACGCTGGAGGACGCCACGCCCGACGTGGCCATCGACGGCGCGGACCAGGTCGCGCCGCTCGGGGTCGGTGACGTGACAGGCGACGGGTTCGCCGACGCCGAGGGGACCATCCTCGTGAAGGGCGGCGGGGCCGCACACGCCCGCGAGAAGGTCGTCGACGCGGCGGCAGACCGGCTGCTGGTCGTGGTAGACGAGTCGAAGCTCGCGCCGGTACCCGACCACCCCGTCCCGGTCGAGGTGTTGCCGGACGCCGTCCCGACGGTCGAAACGCGGGTCCGTGACCTCGGTGGTGAACCGTCCCTCCGGGCCGCCGAGCGCAAGGACGGCCCGGTCGTGACCGACAACGGGAACCTCGTGCTCGACTGCGATTTCGGAACCATCGAGGCGGCCGGGGACCTCGCCACGCAACTCGACGCGATACCGGGCGTCGTTGCGCACGGGCTCTTCGTCGACCTCGCCGCCGAACTCCACGTGGGGCTGGTCGACGACACGGTCGTCCACGAGTTCTGAGACTATCCTCGACGACCGCGAGAGATGCGGCTACGGGGTGGAGTGCGCGAAAGAATCGAGAGGGTCGAACCGGTTTACAGGTCGCGCGGCTGGACCGTCTTCCGGTCGTTGGCGTCGGCTCGGCGGGAGGCGTCCTCGAGGAGCTCCTCGACTTCCTCGTCGAGCGCGTCGTAGAAGTCCGAAGCAACGTTCATGTCGTCCAGTGCGTCCTTCACAGCGGCCTTGACGATCAGGTCTGCCATACGGATTCCCGTTGACAGGCCCCCTTTATAATAGTGACTGAAGCCGGGTGGTTTCGCCGCTTCTATCGGCCGTTTTGGGGCCTCTGAAACGCCGAACCGTTACGGTCCAAGGGGGTTTTATATATTCTTTGCGGCTACGGGTCGCCCCGGTCGGGTATCGACGGGCGGAACCGACAGGCACGTCCGCTCGCGCGCGCAGAGGCCGGGTATGCGCGACTTGCTCGAACGGGTCGCTCGCGGTGAGACGAGCCCGGCGACCGCCGAGGCCGAACTCCGTGGGTACACGACGCTCGACGCCGGGCGGTTCGACGCCGCCCGGGAGCGACGGACGGGGATTCCCGAGGGGATTCTCGCCGAGGGGAAGACTGCGCCCGAGGTGGCGGCACTCGCGGCCGCCGCCGTCGAGACGACCGGCCACGCGCTCGTGACGCGGGCCGATACCGAAGACGCGACGGCGGTCCGGCGCGTGCTCGCGGCCGAGGAACCGGATGCGACCGTCGCGTGGGACGAGCGCGGCCGGACGGTCGTCGTCCACGCCCCCGACTACGAACCGCCCGCGCTGTCGGCGAGCGTGGGTGTCGTGACCGCCGGCACGTCCGACGCCCAGCCGGCACGCGAGGCGGTCACGGTCGCCCGTGAGATGGGGGCCGATATCCGGCTCGTCGAGGACGTGGGGGTCGCCAGCATCGACCGGGTACTCGACGCGCTCCCCGAGATCCGCGAGCCGGACGTGCTCGTCGTCGCCGCCGGGCGCGAGGGGGCGCTCCCCACGGTGGTCGCGGGGCTGGTCGACGCGCCCGTCATCGGGCTCCCGGTTGCGACCGGCTACGGCCACGGTGGAGTGGGACAGGCTGCCCTGTCGGGCATGCTCCAGTCCTGCACGCCGCTGACGGTCGTCAACATCGGTGCGGGGTTCACTGCGGGGTCGCAGGCGGGCCTGGTCGCCCGGACCGTCAGCGCCGCCCGGGAGGCGTCCGAGTGACCGCCACGCCGGCCCGCGGTCGGGTGGTGTGTCATCATCTGTCGGGGGAGTTTTACGCATCGGCCACGTACGCTGTGGCACCGGCGAGGGGCCCCTGCCCGAGTCGGTCACCAGCATGCCAAGGTGCGACCACTGCGACGCGCACGTCTCGGACCGGTTCGCGCGCGTGTTCGCCGACGAACGCGGGGATATCCACGCGTGTCCGAACTGCTCGGCGAACGCGGGTATCGCCGAGGTATCGAGAGAGCGCGCACACGAAACACGGTCCTGAACGGGCCGTGGAATCGCGCAGTAACCACAGGGTGCCCTCATCTTATCGGCCCACCGTCGACCCGTGAGTCACTACGCCTATCTGCTGCGCTGTGCCGACGGGACGTTCTACGCCGGCTACACGACGGACCCCGAACGACGCGTCGCCGAGCACGACGCCGGCGAGGGGGCGAAGTACACCCGGGGTCGGACGCCCGTGGAACTGGTCCATCTGGAGGCGTTCCCGGACCGGTCGGCCGCGATGTCGCGCGAGTACGAACTCAAACAGCTCTCGCACGACGCGAAGGCAGCACTGGCCGAGAGCGAGACCGGTGTAGATACCGAACGGACGGAAGAACGCTGACCGCGACGGTCCTCATCGGTCGATATCGAGGTCCTCCTGGATATCCTCCAGGAAGCCGGACTCGGAGAGCTCCTCCAGGCGTTCCTGGAAGTGGTCCTCGCAGAGCCCGACCTTGATGCCGTCTTTCTCGACGGCGAGAGCGGCGTCCTCGTCGCAGTAGTGGCACTGCATACTCGACACTGCGGTGGCTGTCCGTTTCAGTGCTACGGGTCCGGCAACCGGACCCGAACCCGTTCCCACTCCGACCGCTCCAGCCCGGCTCGGCCGAACTGGTGGTCGTGCGCGTCGCTGCCGCCGGTCGCCAGCAGGTCGTTCGCGTCCATCGCCGCCTCCACGGCAGAAACCTCCGGGTCGAATCCGTAGGGGTAGTACCGCTCTACCGCGTCGAGGGCCGCCGTCAGCTCGAGTGCGGCTGCGGGGTCCTCGTACCGGAACGGGTGTGCGAGGCCGACCAGCGCGCAGGCCCCGGCCAGTACCTCCCGGCCGGCCTCGAACGTCGGGATGTCGCGCGCGACGTAGCAGGGTTGGTCCTCGCCGATGAGGTCGTCGAACACCTCGCCGAACTCGTACTCCGTGGCTGCGGCGACGGCCCTGGCGACGTCCGGCCGGCCGAAGCCCGGCTCGACGGTCACGTCGAGGTCGATATCGAGGTGGTTCTCGACCCGCTCGACCATCGCCCGGCCGCGCTCGACCCGGTCCCGCTGGAGGTGGTCGACGAGGTCGGCCAGCGCCGGCGTCTCGCGGACCCCGTACCCGAGCAGGTCGACGCGCCCCGCGGGACTCTCGACCCGGAGCTCGATGCCGTGGACGACGGTCACGCCGTCGCGCTCGGTTACGGAGGCGTCCAGTCCGGGGTGGAGTCGGTCGTGGTCCGTCACCGCGACCACCTCGACGCCGGCCCGACGAGCGGCTGCCGGTACCTCGGCCAGCGTCATCTCCCCGTCCGAGTTCGTCGTGTGCGTGTGGAGGTCCGCGACGACCATACGACAGGTCCGGTGGGGCGACGCAAAAGTCCCTGCCTGGCATGAGTAGTGTTCACGCACGCCGTGGCCTAGTATATCATTATCTTCCTTGTAGATTGCTGGAGTCGTTTGTAGAGAACATTTATGAAGGTCTCGGAGTAGAGTGCAGGTACGATGCGCTTCATGAACGACGTGGACGAGAAGATCGACGCCCACTCCTACCCCGCGACGACCGAGGAACTGGTCGAGGCGTACGGGGAACTGGAGCTGGAGACGGTCGACGGGACCGAGACCTTCGGCGAACTCATCGCGCTGCTGGGCGAGCAGACGTTCGACGACGCCGAGGAGGTCCGTCTCACCGCCTACTCCGCGCTCTCGGAGGAGGCCGTCGGTCGCGTCGGCTACTCGGACCGCGATGCCCCCGGACTGGGCGAGAGCGGGCACGAGCAGGTTTCCTTCTAACGCACCTTTTTTTGCGCTCGGGTGTCCTCGGCGCGGCTTCGCCGCGCCTGCGGCACCACTCGCGCAAAAAATCTGCACCAAAAAAGCCGGCCTCCGCGCGCTTCGCGCGCTCCGGCCGGAGAACCGCGCTCGCTGCGCTCGCGCGGATGCAGAGACATACTCAATCGATTCCCATATGCTATGATATATGGTGGCCTGAGGTGCTACGTCGAGTATTGTATCTGAACTCGAATCGTATCGGGTTTGTTGTCTGCTACGAATTCCTCCCCGACCTCAGGTTCAAGTACGAGAATGCGACCAGACGCCCCGTGACCTGACGTGCCATCGCGAGGCGGGCAGATGGGGCGCGAGCCCCGAGCGCGGGCCGGAATCGACCGGGCCGCGGAAAGCGTGCGGTCCGTCGCCTCGCGTGCCGGAGGACCTGCCTGTTCGCCCCCTCCGAGTCACTCCTCCATCTCGACACTGTGCTCGGCGAGGAGTTCCTCGAACCGCTCCTGGTCGACGATTGGGACGTCGTTGGCCGCGGCGTCGTCCTGCTTGCTGGCACCCGGATTCGAGCCGGCCACGAGGTAGTCCGTGTTCCCGGAGACGCTGCTGGTGGCGTTGCCGCCGTGGCGCTCGACGAGGTCCTGAGCCTCGCCTCTGGTGTAGCCATCGAGCGAGCCAGTGAACACGAATGTGAGGCCGTCGAGTTCGTCCCCGGTCTCGGTCTCGGCTTCCTGTGGCTCGACGCCGCGATCGCGGAGGGCGTCGACCACCGCGCGGTTCCGCTCGCTCCGGAAGAACTCGTAGATCTCCTCGGCGACGATGGGGCCCACGTCGTCGACGGCCTCGAGTTCCTCCTCGGAAGCGTCTATCACCGCGTCGAGCGTGCCGAAGTGGCGCGCGAGGTTCGTGGCCGTGGTCTTGCCGACCTCCGGGACGCCGATGGCGGCGAGGAAGTCGGCCAGCGGCGGCTCCGTCGCGGCCTCCAGTTCCGTGACGAGGTTCTCGGCGCTCGTCTCGCCCCACCCCTCCAGCTCGGCCAGTTCCTCGACCGTGAGGTCGTACAGGTCCGGGATGCCCTCGACGAGTCCCTCCTCGATGAGCTGCGCGACCATCTTCTCGCCGAGCCCCTCGATGTCCAGCCCGGCTCGGGCGGCGTAGTGCTGGACCGCACGCTGGAGCTGTGCCGGACAGGCCAGCCCACCGGTGCAGAACGCGTTCGGGCCGTCGCGCTCGACGGCGCTGTCACACGCGGGACAGTGGTCGGGGAACTCGAAGTGCCCTGCCGACGAGGACTCCGTCACCTCCTCGACGTACGGGATGACGTCACCCGCACGCTGGATGCGGACGCGGTCGCCCACATCGACGCCGAGGTCGGCGATCTGGTCGGGGTTGTGGAGGGTCGCTCGCGAGACGGTGACGCCACCGACCTCGACGGGGTCGAGCATCGCGACCGGCGTCAGTCGCCCCGTCCGACCGACCTGCACGGCGATCTGACGGACGGTCGTCTCCTCGGTCCGTGCGGGGAACTTGTAGGCGAACGCCCAGCGCGGCGCCCGCGACGTGGCCCCCAGCGCCTCGCACGCCGCGCGGTCGTCGAGTTTGATGACGGTCCCGTCGACCTCGTAGGAGAGGTCGTCGCGCTCGGCGAGCAGCCGGTCGCGGTAGTCCAGCGCGTCCTCGATGGTGTCGACCTGCTCGACCTTCGCGCTCGTCTTCAGCCCCCACTCCGGGAGCTGACGGACCTGCTCGGTGTGGGTCTCGAAGTCGGCACTCGACTCGAGGACGTCGAAGAAGAAGCAGTCCAGTGGCCGCTCGGCGACGGTCGACGGGTCGAGCTGCCGGACCGTCCCCGCGACGGCGTTCCGCGGGTTCGCGAACGGCTCCTTCCCCTCGGCGACCCGCTCGGAGTTGTACGCCGAGAACGGGCCGCGCGGCATGAACAGCTCCCCCCGGACGGCCAGGTACTCCGGCGGGTCGCCACGCAGCCGCTGCGGGATGGAGCCGACGGTCCGGATGTTGGCGGTGATATCATCCCCCTCGTACCCGTCGCCGCGCGTCGCCGCGCGTTCGAGGTTGCCGTCCTCGTAGACGAGTTCGACGGAGATGCCGTCGAACTTCGGCTCGCAGACGTAGGTCACCTCGGCTTCGATATCCGCGTCGGCCAGTCGGTCCCGGACTCGGCGGTCGAACTCCCGGACCTCGTCGGGGTCGCCCGAGGAGGCGATGGAGAGCATCGGCGCGACGTGCTCGACGGTCTCCAGTTCGTCCAGCGGCTCTCCCCCGATGCGATTCGTCGGCGAGTTCGTCGCATCGAGGTCGAACGCGGCCTCGAGTGCCTCCAGCCGGTCGAACAACTGGTCGTACGTCCGGTCGTCGATAGCGGGGTCGGCCTCGACGTAGTAGCGCTGGTCGTGGAAGCGGATGGCCTCGCGGAGTCGCCGGGCCTGCTCGACCGCTGTCTCCTGGTCGAGGTCGTCGACCGGCTCGAAGTCGGTCGGTGGGTCCCGGAGGTAGGGATTGTCGTCGGCTGCCTGCGCGGCGTCGCTCATTGGACGCTGCTACGATTCCCCCCGGCAAAAAGCCCGGCTCACCGGAATCCACGCTCGACGGCCGTTCGGCGAAACCGCTCGACTGTGACTCCCCGCGACCACTTCCGCCCTGCATCGCGAAACTTCTTACCCGGTGGCGCACAACCCACCCTAATCCGATGGACCGCCCGGACAACACCGAAATCATCGACCGGTTCCTGGAGTTCTACCGGACCTACTGCGCCGACGACATCGGCCAGCTGGCCCAGGCCTACCCCAACGACCGGAAGTCGCTCTACATCGACTGGCAGGACCTCTACCGGTTCGACCGCGACATGGCCGAGGACTACGTCGCCCAGCCCGGCCAGATGCAGGACTACGCCGAGGAGGCGCTCCGGCTCTACGACCTGCCGGCGGACGTGAAGCTGGGAAACGCCCACGTCCGGATGACCAACCTCGGGGACTCGACGGGTATCCGCGACATCCGTGAGCGCCACCACGGGAACCTCATCGCCGTCCAGGGCACCGTCAACAAGGCCACGAGCGTCCGCCCGAAGCTGCGCGAGGCGGCCTTCGAGTGCCAGCGCTGCGGTACCCTCTCGTACATCCCGCAGCACTCGGGTTTCACCGAACCCCACCAGTGCGAGGGCTGCGAACGACAGGGGCCGTTCAACATCAACTTCGAGCAGTCCGAATTCGTCGACGCCCAGACACTGCGGGTCCAGGAGTCGCCCGAGGGCCTGCGCGGCGGGCAGACGCCCGAGGCCATCGACGTCAACATCGAGGACGACATCACCGGCGAGGTCACGGCGGGCGACCACGTTCGGGTCACGGGTATCCTCCGGCTCGAACAGCAGGGCAACCAGCAGGAGAAGTCCCTGATGTTCGAGAAGTACATGCAGGGCGTCTCCGTCGAGGTCGAGGACGAGGAGTTCGAGGAGATGGACATCACCGAGGAGGACAAACAGGAGATCATCGGACTCTCCAACGACCCCGACATCTACGAGAAGATGGTCGCGTCGATGGCGCCCTCCATCTGGGGCTACGAGACCCACAAGAAGGCCATCATTTTCCAGCTGTTCTCCGGCGTGACGAAGCGACTCCCCGACAATTCGCGGATTCGGGGTGACCTGCATATGCTCCTGATAGGCGATCCGGGTACGGGTAAGTGCCTCGACGGCGATACGAGAGTGACTCTCTCGGACGGCTCCGAGCCTCGGATTCGGGACCTCGTGGAGTCGAACCTCGACGATCCGAAGCCGGTCGATGACGGGGTCTGGGACGATGTCGATATGGAGGTACCGTCGATGGCCCCCGATGGTTCTCTGGGGACACGGCGGGCAACGAAGGTCTGGAAGCGGGAGGCACCAGAGCGGATGTACGAGCTCACGACCGAGAGCGGTCGAGAACTGACGGTGACGCCGTCACACCCGCTGTTCGTCGCCCAGGACGGGAATGTCGAGGCCGTTATCGCCGACGACCTAACCGAAGGAGAGTTCGTCGCGACTCCCGCTTCCCTCGAAACCGCGGGACACGACGAACTGGATGTCTCCTACCGCCGGTCGCGAGCGAACAACGCTGTCAGACTCGACCCGCCGGAAGAACTGCAACCGTGGTTTGCACGGCTTCTTGGCTACATCGTTGCAGAAGGACACATACAGGACCACGATTCAGGAAGTGGAACGCTGTACGTCACGAACAACGACCGGGAGATCCTCGATGATGTTCGGCAGGCGCTCGAACGACTCGGCCTCAATCCCACCGAACGAACCCCCCACAAGGGCAAGGATGCGAACGAAATCGTTTGCTCGTCCAGCGAACTGGTGAGTTTCTTGGGGGGACTCGAACCGGCTCTGCTCAAGAACTCCGCTGAACAGCGAGTCCCGGAACCGATCCACCGAGCGACGAGCCCAGTAACCCGAGCCTTCCTCCGTGCCTACATCGATGGCGAGGGGACCATCTCACCGAAGCAGCGGTCGGTGGTCACCGCCTCGATGAGTCGTTCGCTACTGGAGGACGTTCGCAGCCTGCTGCTCTCGTTCGGCATCGAATCGCAACTCCATGGGCGTGAGAACGGGAGCTACCGGCTTCGTATCAGCGGTGACGATTTCGACCGTTACGTGTCCCAGATCGGCTTCGTCACCGGCCGCAAGCGTGCTGCCGCAGAGGAGATGACTGGCGGCTCGTCGAACCCCAATCGTGACGTCGTTCCTGTCGCAGGTGAACGACTCCGGAGCGTTCGAGAGGGGCTGGGACTCACACAGGCCGATTGTGGGCTCCCTCGGTCGACCTACCAGCATTACGAGCGTGGTGACCGGAATCCGAGCAGAGCGAGCCTACGAACTGTTCTGGATTCCTTCGAGTCTGCCGAGGGGGCTGCTGCCGTCGCCGATGGTGGTACCGATATCGAAGCAGAACTGGGAGCGCTCTCCGCGCTGGCGAGTGACGACCTCTCTTGGGACCGTATCGAGTCGATCAACGCCGTAGAGCCAGCCGAGGAGTGGGTGTATGACCTCGAAGTTGAGGGGACACACAACTACCTCTCGAACGGGGTCGTCTCACACAACTCACAACTCCTCCAGTATGTCAAGAATATCGCACCACGTTCGGTTTATACTTCAGGGAAAGGGAGTTCTGCGGCAGGTTTAACAGCAACAGCGGTGAGAGACGACTTCGGCGAAGGTGATCAGTGGTCCCTCGAAGCTGGCGCACTCGTCCTTGCGGACAAGGGTATCGCGGCCATCGACGAGCTGGACAAGATGGACGCCGGTGACCGTTCAGCCATGCACGAGGCGCTAGAGCAGCAATCTATTAGCGTAGCCAAGGCTGGAATAAATGCCACTCTCAAGTCTCGCTGCTCGCTGCTCGGCGCCGCGAACCCCAAGTACGGTCGCTTCGACGAGTACGAGTCCATCTCCGAGCAGATCGACCTGGAGCCGGCGCTCATCTCCCGGTTCGACCTCATCTTCACCATCACGGACAAGCCCAACGAGGAGGAGGACCGCAAGCTGGCCCGGCACATCATCGAGACGAACTACGCGGGGGAGCTGAACACCCACCGCAACAACGTGCCGACCTCGAACGTCTCGGAGGAGCAGCTACAGGCCGCGACCGAGGACGTGGAGCCGGCCATCGACGCAGACCTCCTCCGCAAGTACGTCGCGCACGCGAAGCGCTCCTGCTACCCGACGATGACCGACGAGGCCCGGAGCGCCATCGAGGAGTTCTACGTGGACCTGCGCTCGCATGGCGAGGGGGAGGACGCGCCCGTGCCCGTCACGGCCCGGAAGCTGGAGGCGCTGGTGCGGCTCGCGGAGGCGAGCGCCCGGGTCCGGCTCTCTGACACCGTCGAGCAGCAGGACGCCGACCGCGTCATCGACATCGTCCGCAAGTCGCTGGAGGACGTGGGGATGGACCCCGAGACCAACGAGTTCGACGCGGACATGATCGAGGCGGGCCACTCGAAGAGCCAGCGCGACCGCATCAAGGGCCTGAAGGCCATCATCCAGGAGCTCGAGGACGAGTACGAGGAGGGGGCCCCGTACGACGAGGTGCTGGAGATGGCCGTCGAGAACGGGACCGACCGCGACAAGGCCGAGCACGAGATCGAGAAGCTGAAACAGCGCGGTGAGGTGTACGAGCCGTCGCAGGGGCACCTCCGGACGACGTGACCGCCGCGCCCGGTCCCCGGTTACGGCGACCATAAGCAAGGCCCGGCGCCACCCAGACCACGGCCATGACGAACACGAGTCGGTCGCCCGCTGCTCTCTCGCCCCCTCGCGGCGTCACGGGCCCGGGGGGGACACGCGAGTGATACGGCTGTTCGGTGACGACTCCGGCCGACTCGAGGCGTTCCGGTCGATCGTCGACGCCGACCGGCTGAAGCGCGTCGGGGTCGTCACCTACTTCTCGGTCTATCTGGCCATCGCACTGGGCGGCTGGCAACGGCTGGTGGCACTCACACAGCAGTTGCCGGCACTGGTCCGGCCGCCTGCGCTCTCTCAGTTGCACGTCCTCCTCGGACTGCCCCGGAGCGTCGCGTGGGGGCTCGTGAGTCTCTCGGTCACGTTCCTCACGGTGGGGCTCGTCGTGTCGGTCCAGTGCTATCGGTCCCGCAGTGATGCCCCACCCAGTCTCGCCGACATCAGCGGCCGGTCGTGGCGGGACCGGGTGCCGACCGTCCGTGACATCCGTGGTGGCCTCTCTGGGCGCGCTCGTGTCCGCGACCGCCTCCCGGCCGCGCCTGCCCTCGAGAATCAGCTCCCCGACGCTCCCGGCCTCCCGCCTGTCCGACCGCCCGGCGGTGGCGACCCCGACATCCGTGTCTGTGACGCCTCGCTCGCAGTGCCGGTCGCGTCGCTGTCGCTCCCACAGTCTGGCCCCGGCACGCGCCGTCCACCGATAATGGTCCCCGAGAGCCACGCTGTCGCCGAAGGCGTCCCGGGGCTGGCGGCCGGTCCTGTCTCGGGCGCCGATGCCGACGGTTCGGAACGGGCGGACGGCGGTCCGGGGGTCCCCGTCCCGGACGTGCTGGACCCCGAGGAGACGCTGGGACGCGCGACGCCGGGCGAGTGTATCGGCCGTCGCGACGCTCCGGCGGAGACGGGTGCCACCGAGGAGAGTGGAGATACCATGATGGACGCAGCCGACGGTGGCGAGAACGCTGTCGAGGGTCCCGATGCGGAGGTTGCGTGGCCCGACGGTTGGCGGCGTGGCGACGAACTCTGAGGGGCAGTCCACGGAGTTTCCCGGCTCCTGGCGGGGCGCCAGTTCTCGAGACGAACAGAATCGGTAAGTGGCCCATCCACCGATACGTGAATCCATGGACCGCATCTCCGCGCTCCGGAACGTCGAGGACGCGCTCCGCGAGTTCGAGAACGGCGAGTGCGACCTGTCGACGCTGGAGCGCCGCGTTCGGGGGACGGTCCGGACGTACGCGACCCAGTTCGAGACCGACGGCACGGCCCCCTACGGCGTCACCGGGGACGACGCCGAGGTCGTGGTCGTGGCGAGCGACCCCGCCGACGCCCGGGCCCGGGCCCGGCGGCTGGGCGACATCGAGGGGGACCTCGGGGTCGAACGGTTGGACTGACGGGCGGGTTCAGTCCTGTCCGGGGGGCGTGGGGCCGTCACAGCCGGCCTTGATGTCGGGACAGTCTCTGACCTGCTGGTTTCGTGTCGTGAAGTCGCGTGCCGAGCGGTAGTAGAACGAGAGGCGGTCGCGCCAGCGGTCGTCGGCCAGCAGCCGGTCGTCGGCGTCGTGGAACCCCTCTTCTCCGGGATGCTTGAGATAGCGGTCGAGCCACGCGAGCGAGTAGTGGTCGGCCATCGGGTTGCCAAAGTCCCAGGAGGTGGTCGGGAAGGTGGGGATGAGCGCCCACTCGTAGTGGGTGCCGCCGCGGACGTTCACCTGGTAGGTGTCGACGCCGGCCTCGCTCCAGGCCGCCTGGGCGGTCGCCTTCGCGTCCTCGTTCGGTGGCTCCGTCTTCGGTTGCGGGGTGAGTCCATAGTCCGCGGACTGGCCCATCGCGGGGACGCGGGGCCGGACCTCGAAGCCGGCGAGCGACTCGCCTGGCGCCGTGAGGTTGTCCCACGCCACCGCGGCGTCGACGGGGTTGGTGTCGTCGACGGTACCGGGCCAGTCCTCGTCCGGGATACCCTGGACGACGCTGACGCCGGTCGCGCCCAGCGAGTGCCCGACGATGCCGAGTCGCGAGCGGTCCAGCCGGTCGTGGAAGGGGTTGTACTCCGCGACGGGGGCGGGTACCGCGCCGGGAGCCTCGGTGTTGTGGGGGTAGCGGTTCTCGGGCGTCGAGCGGAAGAGGTCGATGGCGTCGACCTGGTTCGTGACGAAGACGGTCGAGTTGGCGTTCGTGCCCAGTGTCCCGTCGGGCGTCGCCGTGTCCGAGCGTCCCTGGCCGCGCGGGTCGTAGGTCATGACCACGTAGCCGTTCCGGGCGAGCGTGTCCGCGAACCACCAGTACAGCGTCTGGGAGGCCTGCACGGAACCGTTGGTGATGACGACGCCGGGGAGGTCGCCGCCGGGGTCGCTGTCGGCGGGGGCCCAGACCCACCCGGAGAGCCGGGCGCCCCCGGCGTCGCTGTCGAGGCCGGAGTCGTGGAAGACGACGCGCCGGCGCTCGACGCCGTCGTAGGAGTGCTGCTCCTCGTAGGTCGTCCCAATGGGGTAGCCGAACGGGTCGCCCGTGCACTGCTCGGCGTACTCCTTGCAGAGGTTACCCTCGCTGTTCCAGCCGGGTTCCTCGACCGTGCGTGTGCGGAAGTCGGCGATGTTCGTGGCGCTCTGGGTCTGCCAGCGCTGCTGGAACGCGGGGTCCTCGGCCTGCTCGCGCGGTGCCTCCTGTGTCTTCGCGTAGTTGGCCTGCTCGCGCTGGAACCACGCGGCGGAGGGGTACTCGGGGTCGTCGCTGCCGTCGGTTGCGGCGCTCGCCGTGCCAGCCATCGTGACGACGCCTGCCGCCGTCGCACCCGCAGACCGGAGGATGCTCCGGCGTGAGAGGCCCGTGCTCTCGCTCTCGCCCCCGGTACCGGTACCGTCGGCCGTCTCTCGTGGTCCGTCGTGCTTGTCCATGGCGGGGATGCGGAGCGTCCCTCCCTGACGTTGCTGGCGTCTGTAGCGGGTCGTTTATATCGACCATCGGCTCGGGCGCCCCGCGGTCACACCACAACCCTCAGTAGCGCGCCCCTGCCACTCCGGGCATGGAACTCGGCGTCATCGGACTCGGTCGGATGGGACGTATCGTGGTCGACAGGGTACTCGACGCGGGGCACGACGTGGTCGCGTTCGACGTGGACCCCGAGGCGGTGGCGGACGCGGCCGACGCGGGCGCGGAGCCGGCCGAGTCGGTCGACGACCTCGCCGAGCGCCTCGGTGACGAAAAGCGCGTCTGGCTGATGGTGCCCGCGGGCGACGCCGTGGACGCCGCGCTGGACGACCTCGAACCGCACGTGAGCGGCGAGGACGTCGTCGTCGACGGGGGGAACTCCCACTTCGAGGACTCCGTGCGGCGCGCGGACGCGACCGAGGCGGCGTATCTCGACTGTGGCACGTCGGGTGGCCCCGCCGGGGCCGAACTCGGCTTCTCGCTGATGGTCGGCGGCCCGGCGTGGGCGTACGAGGAGCTGACGCCGGTCTTCGACGCGGTGGCGACGGGGCCCGCTGGCCACGACCGGATGGGTCGGTCGGGGTCGGGCCACTACGTGAAGATGGTCCACAATGGCGTCGAGTACGCGCTGATGCAGGCGTACGGCGAGGGGTTCGAGCTGCTCCACGAGGGGCGCTACGACCTCGACATGGAGTCGGTCGCACGGACGTGGAACAACGGCGCGGTCATCCGGTCGTGGCTGCTGGAGCTGTGCGAGGAGGCGTTCCGCGAGGAGGGCAACGAGCTGGGTGACGTGGCCGACCACGTCGCGGGCGGCTCGACGGGGACGTGGACGGTGCAGGAGGCACTCGCACAGGAGGTCCCGATGCCGCTGGTGTACGCGGCGCTGTCCGAGCGGTTCAACAGCCGGGCGACGGGCGACGGCGAGGGGCGGTTCTCCCGGAAGCTCGCGAACCGCCTGCGCTACGGCTTCGGGCGGCACGAGGTCGCGCGCCAGGAGTAGTCCCGCGAGCGCTCGGTCGATAGATTCCCCACACGTCGGGCGCGGGCAATCACAACGGCTTTGAAGCGCCTTTCCCAACCGCGCGTATGGTCGATGCACTCGCCGTCGCGCTGGGGGCGACGCTGACCCTCCTCGTGATTGGCATCCACTTCTCCAAGGGGACGGAGAAGTCCATCCCGGACGACATCGCACAGGAGGTCACCGAGCGGCGGGCCGCACAGGTACCCGAGACGGACTTCGCGGAACCGATGAACCGCTCCATCGGCGGTGGCGGCGCGGTCGCCGCCGTCGGTGGCGCCGAGGGCGAGGCCGCCGGCGAACTCGGTGACGAAGAGGAGGAGGTCGACCCCTCCGACGACCCGTCGGTCATCCCGGACGACGAGGCCGAGGTCTTCGAGGTCGAGTACGTCAAGGAGGGTGAGACGGTCGAGGTCAAGGAGAACGAGACGCTGCTCGAGGCCGGCGAGGACGAGGGCTGGGACCTCCCCTACGCCTGCCGCGAGGGCCAGTGTGTCTCCTGTGCGGGCCACATCACGAACGGCGCCACGGACGACTACATCATCCACTCCAACAACGAGATGCTGGGGCAGGAGGAGCTGGACGACGGCTACACGCTGACCTGCGTGGCCCATCCGACGGACGACCTGTCGCTCGAGACGGGCGAGACGCCGTAACTGCTGAACCTGCGATATTTTCTTCGGATTGGTCTCTTCTGTTTTGCGTGGCAGATTCTGTTCAGATATTGTCGGCTTTCAAGGTGAAATCTATACTGAAGATACTTCTGCAGAGTGCGATACAACCTCCTCCGAAGCCTCGCGCTCTCGGCGAAGCACGACGACGCAAGCACTGCACCGAGCGACCATCGGGAGCGAGGGAAGTGCGCAGCGAGGCGTGCGAGTCGAGAGCCCTCGCCCTTCGAGTCCGCCAGGACTCGGTTCTCCGGCCGCGTGTCTGGGGGTGCTGGTTCCAGCGGAGCGCTAGCGCCCCCACACCTCCCCGCGCGGGCGCGGCGTGAGGGTTCGCCCCCTCGCCGTTGGCTCGGGGCTCACCCGGGGCGCGCCCGCGCGCTTCCTGGTCCCGGAACCGAAAATCGGGCAACCACTCCCCGGCCGGGAGCGCGTGGTGAGCCCCTTGCGGGCGAACCCGCGCGACCTGGGGAAGGGCAGGGGTGCCGCTCCGTGACACGTTCCACGTTCCTGGCGGAATCGAAGGGCGAGCGCTCTCGGTCCCTCCCGGACGACGCAAGGACCGCAGGCCGAACGGAGTGAGGCCGAGGACCGCAGCGAGTCCCGGAGTGGTCGAGAGCGCGAGGGCTTCGTAGGTGGTCCATTCGTTACTATCGTTGTGATGAGGTAGGAGGACTTCGTAGGTGGACCATTCGTTACTATCGTTGTGATGAGGTAGGAGGGCTTCGTAGGTGGTCCATTCGTTACTATCGTTGTGATGAGGTAGGAGGACTTCGTAGGTGGACCATTCGTTACTATCGTTGTGATGAGGTAGGAGGGCTTCGTAGGTGGACCATTCGTTACTGTCGTTGTGATGAGGTAGGAGGGCTTCGTAGATGGTTTGGCTGTCGCCGAATCTACCAGAATCTTCGAAGACGGAGTCGACCGCCTACTCCGCTTCTTCCACTAGCCGTGCCGTCATCTCGAGTTCGAAGCTGCCGTCGCCGGTTCGCTCGAAGCCGACCTTGTGGTAGAGGCTGATGGCGGGTTCGTTCCAGCGTTCGACCGTGAGCCACACCCGTTCGATGCCGATGTCGTGGCCGTGACCCAGCAGGCCCTCGATGAGCTGGGTGCCGATGCCGGCGTTCTGGTAGTCGCTGTCGACGAAGATGGCAAGTTCGTAGGCGCCGCCGCGGTCCGGGACGAGCGTGGCGTGGCCGGCCGGCCAGTCGTCGTGCCACGCGACGACGTTGTGGCAGTCGTCGTCGGTGATGGTGTCGAGCCAGCTCCGGATGCGCTCCTCGCCGGCGGGCGGGATGCCCTGGGCGCGGTCCTCGGGGTCGTAGCCCTCGTACATCTCCACCAGCGCTTCGAGGTCGTCGCGGGGCCCCTCGCCGTACACCTGGATGGTGAGCTCACGGTCGGCGCGGTCGGTGAACGTTCGCGGCGGCGGTTCGTACGGTCCGGCGACCGTGTCGGGGTAGTCGCGAGTCATCTGACGAGGGTGACCGAGACGCTGGCGTTCAGGACGACGAACTCCGCGATGCTCCCGAGCTGGATCTTCCCGAGCGGGCTGGTCTCGCCGCCGCCGAGGACGATGCGGTCGAAGCCCTCGCGCTCGGCCACGTCGACGAGCCGGCTGCCGGGGTCGCCCTCCAGCCGCCGGACCGCGGCGTCGACATCAGCCGCCGCGAGCGTGTCTCGGACCCGTTCCTCGACATCGTCGACGGCGGCGGCGCTCTCCGGGTTGTCGAGGACGGCGACGGTCAACTCGTCGCTGGCCTCTCGGGCTCGTTCGACGGCGCGCTCCAGCGCTCGGAGCGAGTCGTCGCTCCCACCGACGCCCAGCAGTACCTTCATGCGTCGCCTCTCGGCGGGCCGGAGCAAAAGCCTCCCGGCGACAACGTGACTCGGCAGGGGCCCACGGCGCGAGCGACCGTCCCCCGGAACGCCTCCGAACGCGCGGGCTTTCCACACACTCTCACGGTCGCTCACGTCGGCCACGCATATCTGATCGCCACAGATGCAGCCCCGGTCCAGCGGACGAGCGACCCTCGGTCCGTCCCTGACTCCCAGAGCGGGACGGTGTGTCCCTTCGGTTACTTGATGGCCCCGCCGGAAGGCGTGGGCATGACCGACCGGACGACGCGGCGACGACTGCTCGCACTCGGCGGAACCGCGCTGGCGACCACGCTGGCCGGCTGTGGCGAGGACGGGAGGGACGGTGGAGGCGGCGGGGCCGACGGCAGCGACGGTAGCAGTGATGCTGGGGACGGCGGTGACACCACCCCGACGGACCGGCCGACAGAAGAGCCCGACCAAGAGATACTCGTCGGCCCCGGTGGCTCGCTCGTGTTCGACCCGGCTGAGGTGACCGTCTCGACGGGCGCGACGGTCCAGTGGACCTGGGAGTCGGACTTCCATACGGTAACCGTCGAGAGTCGGCCCGAGGGTGAGAACTGGAACGGCACCGGGGAGGAGACGTACGACGAGGGGTACACCCACGTCCACACGTTCTCGACGGCCGGCACCTACGAGTACTTCTGCCAGCCCCACCGGGGCCAGGGGATGGTCGGGACGCTCACCGTGGAGTAGTGGCTGCTCGACCGGCGCACGAGCCAGTGACCACGGCCCGTCCGTGGTCGGGGGTTGGAGTGAGTTTTATGGCCACTGGACCGGAGCATTGGACATGGACTTCGAGCTACCCGGCGAGCATCGGATGATCCGGGACACGGTTCGTGACTTCTGCGAGGCCGAAATCGAGCCCATCGCCCAGGAGATCGAGGACGAACACCGCTTCCCCGCCGAGGTGTTCGAGGAGCTGGGCGACCTGGACCTGATGGGGGTCCCGGTGGCCGAGGAGTACGGCGGCGCGGGCGGTGACTACCTCATGTACTCGCTCGTCGCCGAGGAACTCGGGCGCGTCTCCGGTTCCATCGGCCTCTCGTACGTCGCCCACACCTCCCTGGGGAGCAAGCCCATCGAGGCGTTCGGCACCGAGGCACAGAAGGAGGAGTGGCTCCGGCCGCTCGCGGAGGGCGAGGAGATGGGCGCGTGGGCACTCACCGAGCCCTCGTCGGGAAGCGACGCCTCGGACATGGACACGATGGCCGAGAAGGACGGGGACGAGTACGTCATCAACGGGACGAAGCAGTTCATCACGAACGCGAACGTGGCCAACTCCGTGCTCGTGAAGGCCGTCACGGAGCCGGGCGCGGGCTACGACGGCATCTCCACGTTCATCGTGGACCCCGAGAACGACGACGGCTTCGAGGTCTCGACGGTGTGGGACAAGATGGGGCTGAACGCCTCGCCCACGTGTGAGCTCCAGCTCGACAATGTCCGCATCCCCGAGGACCGTCTCCTCGGCGAGGAGGGCGAGGGCTGGAAGCAGACGAAGAAGACCCTCGATGGCGGCCGCATCTCCATCGCGGCGCTCTCGACGGGCCTCGCACAGGGCGCGTTCGAGGCCGCGAAGGAGTACGCCACCGAGCGCGAGCAGTTCGGCAAGCCCATCTCGAAGTTCGACGCCATCCGCGACAAGGTCGTGGATATGGACCGGAAGATCGAGCGGGCCCGCCTGCTCACCCACAAGGCCGCCACCATGTACGACGACGGCGAGAACGTCACTCGCATCTCCTCGCTCGCGAAGCTGGACGCCTCCGAGGTCAGCCGGGAGGTCGCCGAGGAGGCCGTCCAGACGCTCGGGGGTTACGGCTACACGGAGGATTTCGCCCCTCAGCGTTTCTACCGCGACGCGAAGCTGATGGAGATCGGCGAGGGGACCAGCGAGATCCAGCATCTCGTCATCGGTCGCGAACTCGGGCTTTGATATCCTCCCCGCGCTGAAGCGCGAGGATTCCCCGTAGGGGGTCCGGCTACCGGCCCACAAGAGGTTTCCCCCTGAAATTCGGAGTTCCCCACGCGGGTCCCCGGGTAGGGGAGGACCCGCACCGCCGTTCCAGCCCGCGAGCGGCCGCACTGGCGACTGCGGAACCGGGTCGAGCCCGAGGGTCACAGTCTCGCCGAGTGGTAGCGATAGAGCGCTTCCCGGGCGAGGCCGACGAGGAATCGGTCGCCGCCCACAGCGAGGCCGACGAGGCCAGCGAGGAAGATGACGCCCCACGCGACGCTGGTGAGGGCCGCCCCGCCCAGCGGCACCCCCGCGACGAGTCGCCGGGCGAGCACGATGGCGCCGTCGAGTGCGTCGACGAACCGGGCGTACCCCACGACGACGATGACGAACCCACCCAGTGCAGCGGCCCCGTGGACGGCGTGGCGGGCCGGGTCCGGGCGGTGCTGTTCGAGGAACTTCACGAGCACGTCGCGTGCGGCGAACTCCGGGGCACGCCCGCGCCGCTGGCGGGCGTACGAGACGACCGCGGCGACGGCGAGTGCCAGCCACAGCAGTCCCGCGGAGCCGAGCCGGACTCCCGCGGCCGTCGCTCCGGTAGCCTCCGCGAGCGGCCCCGCCAGCACCGGCGTCGCCCGGTGGACGACCAGCGCGAACAGCCCGAACGCGATGGCCGCCTCCAGGTGGCCGTACTCCGGATACCGGACGGTGAACGAGGGCCGTTCCATGCGCGGTCGGGGGCTCGGAGCGACTTGAGGCTCCCGGCCACCGGGTGAAGCCGGCCGGGGCCGCCGGGAAGCCCACGACTCAAGGGGCACCCGCTCCCGTCTCCGGTATGGGCACGCCGCTTCCGTCGCGGGAGGCACAGGCCGCCGAAGTCGTCGACCGGCTGTACGAGCAGTACCCGGAGCCGGAGATATCGCTGGACTTCTCGAACCGGCTGGAACTGCTCGTCGCGGTCGTCCTCAGCGCGCAGTGTACGGACGAGCGCGTCAACGAGGTGACCGACGACCTGTTCGAGACGTACCAGTCGGCCGCGGACTACGCCGAAGCGAGCGAGGAGCAGCTCGCCGAGGATATCTACGGCATCACCTTCCACAACAACAAGGGTGGCTACCTGAAGGGCATCGGCGAGATTCTCGTCGAGGAGCACGACGGCGAGGTCCCGGACACGATGTCGGCGCTGACGGACCTGCCGGGCGTCGGGCGCAAGACCGCGAACGTCGTCCTCCAGCACGGCCACGAGGTCGTCGAGGGCATCGTGGTCGACACGCACGTCCAGCGCATCTCCCGGCGGCTCGGGCTGACCGAGGAAGAGCGGCCGGACGCCATCGAGCAGGACCTCATGGATATCGTCCCGGAGGAGGAGTGGCGGGAACTCACCCACCTGCTCATCAGTCACGGTCGGGAGACGTGTACGGCGCGGAACCCCTCATGTGCCGACTGTACCCTGGCGGACATCTGTCCCTCCGAGAAGGGCGACGCGGACGTGGACCTCGCGAGCGGCGAGGCGTGGTGAACGGCAGCCGTCATGATTACTCGGTAACTTCGGCTGCACGGGACGAACAGCCTGAATATCTCGATACCTGATCATGGTATCGGCGTCGGGTCAGGTCACCACGTACCGCAGCACGAACCGCGAGACCCCCGTCAGCCACGCGATGATCCAGAAGATGGTGTAGCCGAACACGCCGACGCGCAGGCGCGAGCGCCAGTGGCTCATGCGCTCGGAGCCGATCTCCTCCAGCAGCACGTCCTCGTCGTAGTCGTGGTAGAGGTCGTGTTCCCACTTCGCGCGGAAGATGCGGACGATGCCGGTGAACGCGAACAGGAGGAACGCGTAGGCGGTGAGGCCGATGAAGGCGTGGACGGCGGAGTAGCCGCCGAACTGCGCGCTGTGCCCCCAGATACCGAACAGTCGGGGGAACATCCAGCCGACGAGCGGCACCGTCGTCAGCGTCAGGCCCGTGAAAATGAACTTGAGGTGGTAGGTGAGGACACCCCAGGTCACCGCCTCGGCGTCGATCATGATCCACGCGCCGTAGAGGAAGCAGGGGAGCGACAGCGTCACCGCCACGGCGACCAGGGTGGCGACGAGGGCGTCCGAGACCATCACCCGGTGGTAGGGCGCCGAGTCGTTTGAGGGTCCCGATGGCGGAAGGAGCGCGGGTCGACCCTCGCGTGGGCCCGGACGCGGGGCGGCCTCAGTCCCCGTGTTCTCCGAGGAGGTGGTCGATCAGGTTCGCCTGGGCGCGGCGGAGATGTTCGCCGACCGTCGAGGGTTCGAGGTCGAGTTCGGCGGCGATGTCCTCGGGGGTAGCCGAGCGGGGGACCTCGAAGTAGCCCAGCTCGTGGGCCACACTGACGACCTCGCGCTGGCGGTCGGTGAGCGCGTCCAGTGGGGCCGAGGGGCCGCGGTAGTCGGCGAATCGTTCGACACGGGCGTTGATACCGACCTCGCCGAGGCGCTCGACACCGCGGCTGATGTCCTCCTGGGACCCGACGACGGACACCTGGATGCCGCGCTCGTTCATCCCGCGGACGTTCCGGGTGATGGCGTCCTGCTCTTCAGGCAGTTCGGGGATGCTGATCTCGCAGAGATAGGTGGTGCCGGAACCGTCATCCTCGATACGCTCCCACCAGACGATGGGTTCGAGGTCGTCGATCCGCCCGTCGGCGACCGGGTTCTCCAGGCGGATGAGGACGATTCCGCTCGAACCGCGCCAGACGAGGTCCTGCACGTCGCGGATACCGGCCTCGGTGGCGGCCTCGAACAGCCCGTCCATCCCGAGGGCCTCCAACTGGGTGCGGTCGATATGTAACACGGCCTCGCGAACGTCCGGCATCGATACGTCCGTGAGGTACGGACGTGCATAGTCTCTGCCCCTTTCCGCCCCGGCCGAGGGGGGGGACGCCAGTCAGCGGCCGGGTCGTCCGGCGTCGGAAACGGTTTACCGCGAGCAGACGTACTGGATGCCAATGGCTGACTCCCGATCGACCCCCAGTGACGAGGCCGAGGGCGAGGGCGACCCCGACGCCGACCGCGACGGGAGCGAGGAGGGGGAAAGCGGCGACTCTTCGGCGGGCGAGCGCTCCACCGAGGAGCTCCGTGCCCAGGTCGAGGAGCAGTACGACTTCGAGGACTTCACCCCCGAGGACATGAAGCGGATGTCTCCGAAGGAGTGGGACGCCGCGTTCGACCCGGACTCGTGGATCACGGGCGAGGAGCTGATGGACCGGGTGGAGGCCGACATCAAGGCGGCCGTCGTCCGCCGGGACGTGTTCGCCCGGATAGAGCGACTCCACGACCCCGACCGCATCGTGGCCTACTCCGACGAGGGGTACGCCGTGGTCTACGGGGACGGGAGTATCGAGGGCTCCGGGACGGTCCTGCGAGACGTGAAGCCGGTGGTAGCGCTCTGCTCGATGGAGGAGTACGAGCCCGACGAGATGCCCGACGGCGAGCTGCTGCCGGACCCGATGGAGGTGCCTGAGGGGAGCGGCGAGCGCGGCAACCTGATGCTGCAACTCGTCGCCGGCGTGCAGGTGCTGGCGGGGCTCATCCTGCTCGGCGGCGGCCTGTTCGCCGGCGGAGACTCGGGCCCGCTGCTCATTGTCGTGGGCCTCGGTTTCCTCCTCATCGCGTTCGTCCTCTTCTTCACGGTGGCCAACGCCCGGCTCTCGGACAAGTTCCGGGCCGAGGAGTACCGGAACCGTCTGCGGGCCCTCGGGATGGAGGGCGAGGACCGGCCGGCATTCATGGACGACCTGGTCGAGGAGCACCCCGAGCTGGTCGAACCTGACGACGACGCCGAGTCGACCGCCTGACCCTCCCGACCGGCGGTCACAGCCGGGTGGCACACCCGGATACGAACCGGCGTGTGTGCCGTCCTCGGACCCTACCGAGGCCGGCGCCGCGGCCCCGCGTTCGGTGAGTTTATAGGCGCGTAAACCCGAGTCCTTGGTGTATATGAACAGACGGGAGTTTCTGCGGACCGGGGCCGGGGCGACCGCCGTCGCCGCGGCAGCGTCCGCCAGCACCGCGGGCACGGCCAGCGCCCAGGCCGCCGAGGTCACCGTCGGCCCCGGCGGCAACCTCGTCTACGAGCCCTCTGAGGTGTACGTCAAACCGGGCGACACCGTGAAGTGGGTCTGGGATTCGGACAACCACAACATCCAGGTCCTCTCCACGCCGGAGGGCGCCACCTGGGAGGGCACGGAGGGCCCGAAGACGAAGACGTACAACACGGGCCACGAGTACGAGCACACGTTCGAGACGAAGGGCACCTACGAGTACCAGTGCTTCCCGCACGCCCCGTCGATGGCCGGGCAGGTCATCGTCAACGAGGAAGGGAAAAAGCCCGGCGGCGGGGGCGGCGGACAGAAGGAGGCCGACCCCAAGCACATGGGGGTCCCCATCCAGGCACACTTCGTGGGCATCGCGACCATCCTCGCCATCTTCGTGTCGGTGATGTTCACGTTCTTCATGCTCAAGTACGGCGAGAGCCCGCACGCGAGCGGGGGTGACTGAGATGAGTTCGGGCAACAACACCTACGGCGCCATCCACCGGTACGAGCCCCCGAGCGAGTCGACAGCGGCTCTCATCGGTATCGTCCTCCTGACGGTCGTGGAGGTCGTCTTCGTGGGCCTGTTCACCTACGGGCTCGTCGCGGGCTGGGCGATGTCCGAGTTCGGGAACATGTTCCTCGGCGGGATGCTCGCGGTCATCTTCCTGGACCTGGCGTTCATCCTGCTGCTGTACCGGAAGGAGTTCCTCCCGGACGTGATGATCGTCAAGAAGCGGCGTCGCAAGTGGGAGGACCTCTACGTTCGCGAGGAGGATATGTACGGAACCGATTCGCTACCCGACGCCTGGGAGTCGGTGAAGCGCGCGGTCTACCCCTACTACAAGAAATAATGAGTGCAGACGACAAGTACCCGGCCGAGAGTGGTCGACGGCGCTTCGTCAAGGGCGTCGTCGGGAGCGCGACCCTGGCCGGTATCGGTACCGGCTCGGCGGTCGCGGTCAACACCGCGACCTCGTCCTCCGGAGCTGGCGGTGGTATCACGCAGTACTTCGCCATCGAGAACACCGACGGGCCCGCGCCACGCGGGATGCCGCAGGTACCAGTGAAGAAGAACGACGCCGGCGAGCTGGTGGGTATCTGGCCCGACACCGTCGAGGACGGCGTCGCGAAGATGCAGCTGGGCGGCTCGACGTACACCTCGGCCGCGTTCCAGTACTGCGGGGTGCAGACCTACCCCGGTGTGCAGCCCGGTGCCGACCAGAACAACGTGTTCAAGGCGGCCGCCTCGCCGCCGTACGACTGGCAGGCCGAGCAGCTGGAGCCGGGCGACCCTATCACGGCGGACCTGTTCGAGGACTTCCGCGAGTGGAACGGTGGCATCGGCAAGGCCGGACTCGGCAAGCCCGCGATGGCCAACTGGCGCTCCGAGGACGTGCCGCCGTCCTCGACGATTCCGGTGCAGGTACTCCGCTCGCCGAAGATCATCGAGATGCGCGAGAACCCGCCGGAAGACATCGACGGCGACTGGCTCCGCGCCACCACCACCGAGGACGGGTTCATGGCGTGGGTCGACAAATGCACGCACTTCTGCTGCGTGCCGGCGTTCAAGGCCTACGAGGGCAGTGCGAAGTTCGGCGGGGAGGACGGTGTCTACTGCCAGTGTCACCAGTCCATCTACGACCCCTTCAGCATCGTCAACGTGTCGTTCGTCGCGCTACCGCGGCCGGAGTAGCGGGCATCGGGAACCACGGCTATAAGTCGAATCGGTTCGTAACAGCGGGCAGGCGGTCACCACGGAAACCGGGAGACGGGAACCACACAACATGAGTCTGGAACGCAAGGACGAGTACGACCACGAGGGCTGGATGAAGGAGCGAGACCTGACTCCGGTCGAGACGGTCTACCTCACGACACTGATGTGGCTCGACAAGCGGCTCCGCATCGTTGATTACCTCGAACTGCTCGAGGACCTGTACTACAAGATCAACATGCAGATGCCAAAGAGCCACACGGAACAGTACAACCTGGACAACAAGTTCTGGTACTGGTACCCACTGTACGCGCTGGGGAGCTTCAGTACCATCGCCTACGTAGTGGCAGCTATCTCCGGCGCACTGCTGGGCTTCTACTACTCGCCCGCCACCACGGGCGACCCGAGTACCGCGTACAACTCCATCACGTTCATCATGACCGACCTGCGATTCGGCTTCTTCCTGCGGAGCCTCCACCGCTGGTCGGCGCAGGTGATGGTCGCGGCGGTCTTCCTCCACATGCTGCGCGTCTACTTCACGGGCGCGTACAAGGAGCCCCGCGAACTCAACTGGATCATCGGCATCGTCCTCATCTCGCTGACGATGGTCTTCGGGTACACGGGCTACCTGCTCCCGTGGGACCAGCTGGCCTTCTGGGCCGGGCAGATCGGGGTCGAGATGGCGTTATCAGTGCCGTTGGCGGGTGAGTGGGTGGCCCAGCTGCTGTTCGGCGGGTTCACCCTGAGCCAGGCCACGTTGCAGCGGATGTACATCCTGCACGTGTTCTTCCTGCCGTTCATCACGACGGCGCTCATCGCCATCCACATCGGCATCGTCTGGATGCAGGGCATCGCGGAGCCGCACTAATCGAACAATGAGCGACACCAACACTACCACGGACGCGGACAACGAGACCGCGACAGACGGTGGGCAGGAGACCGCAGCCGACGGGAGCGGTATCGTCGCCCCGGACGACGAGACGCCCACGTGGCGCGAGCGCAAGGAGCGCACCCAGGGGCTCTCACAGCTCACCTACGAGTACTTCGAGCGGGCCCGGCGCGAGGACCAGGACCTGCGAACCGAGAGCGACTACGTCGAGCGCGACGTGCTGGCGTTCCCGGTGTGGCCCCACGAGATGATCCGGAATCTCGCGCTGACGAGTTTCTTCGTCGGTATGGTCGTCTTCCTCTCGGCGGCGCTGCCGCCCCACATCGGGGCGCCGGCCAACCCCTCGCAGACGCCGGCGGTCATCCTGCCGGACTGGTATCTGTACTGGTCGTTCGGGCTGCTCAAGCTGGGGCCGCTGAACCCGGACCTGGCGCTGCTGGGCGGGGAGAAGCTGATGGCCGACCGGACCTACGGCGTCGTCGCCAACCTGGTCGTGGTCGGGTTCATCGCCATCGTGCCGTTCCTGAACAAGGGTGCGGCCCGGCGGCCCGTCGAGCAGCCGTTCTGGGCGGCGGTCGGCGTCTTCGGCGTCATCTTCGCGTTCACCATCAGCGCGCTCTCGGTCAAGAACCTCGCACCGCTTGACGCGCACCTGCTGTTCGACCTGACGTTCCTGCTCCCGTTCGTCGGGGGCTTCCTGGCGTACGCGGTGCTGAAGTCGATGCGGGAGGGGTACATGTTCGAGCTGAACCGACGCTACTACCGCCTGCGGCCACCGAAGTAACGCCGACCCCGCCCGCCCGTCCTCCCGGTCGTTCTCGCTGTTTTCCCGCCCGACAGCGACCGCGCTTCCGGGTCGGCTCGCCGTGGTTCGGTCGGCTCGCGCATCGTGCCGCACTCTCAATCCTCAAGTGCGTCCCTCGCGTAGTCGGCGTGATGACGGACAGCGAGGGCGCGAACGCGGACGCTGGCGAGCCGGCGCCGGACCACGCACCCGACCCGGAGCACGACGAGGGGCCGTCGGTCTCGGACGCCGAGGTCGACCCCGAGGGTGCCGGTGGGCGCGACGTGGTCGTGCCGCTGGCCCTGTACAAGCGCATCACGGTCTTCTCGACGCTGTTCGCGGTCGTCGCCGTCCTCGCGGGATTCATCCTGCTCGACACGGCGACGGGCCGAGCGAGCCGCGACCTGAGCGAGGTGAACGTCGTGCTGGCGGTCGCGGGCCTGCTGAGCATCGCCGCCGGGGCCGCAGTGTACGCGTTCTCCACGCGGTTCCGGACGGCGGGAATGGGAAACCCTAAAGACGGCGAGAGCTAAGCGCGAGTATGGCAGACGAGTTCGCCAAGGGCTTCGGCATCCTCGTGACGGCGGGGCTGGGCTGGATGACGCTGGCCGGCTGGTACACTACGGCCGGCTTCGAGAGCACCCAGCTCATCGCACCGGAACCGGAGGCCGCGACGTTCTACGATACCGTCGCGCTCCTCCTGAAGGACGTCCTGTTCTGGTTCGCCATCCTCGGCGCCATCACCTTCTGGGTCGTCATCCCGGCGATGCGGGAGGCCCGGCGCGCCTACCGCGGCGAACCCGAGAACTGACACACAATCCGTACGGTGACGGCCGCCGCTCGGCCGTCGTTCCTTGCCCTCGGCATTTCTCCATCACCACCCGCACAAGCTGATAGGCAGCGCCATATCTACCAGCAAGCAGATAGTATCCGAGAACCAGCCGAACCCGAGAGATATCAGACGTCGCGCTCGACGACGAACCGCGTGAAGTCCGCGAGTTGCTCGGCCGCCTCGGATTCCAGGTCGGCCTCGTCGAGGTGGTCGCGGGCGTCGGCCGCGAGGGCCTTCGCCTGGTCACGGGCGTAGTCGACGCTCCCGGACTCCTGGAGCAGGTCGATGGCCTCGCGGACCTCCGCGTCGGTGTTCTCGTCGCTCCAGAGGATATCGACGAGTCGTTCGGCGTCGCCGCGGTCGGCGTGCGTGACGGCGTGGATGACGGGGAGGGTCTTCTTGCCCTCGCGGATGTCGTTGCCGACGCCCTTGCCGAAGTCGCCGCCCGCCTCCATCGCGTGTTCGATGTCGAGGATGTCGTCGGCGATCTGGAAGGCGACGCTCATCGACTCGGCGAAGCGGGCGACGTGGAGTTCGTCGGCCTCGTTGTCCGTGATGATGGCCGCGAGCCGGGCGACGATGCGGCCCAGCGCGCCCGTCTTGCATGCCGACATCTCGAGGTACTCGTCCTCGGAGAGGGCCACGTCGCGGGCGTTGTGCCACCGGATGTCCATCCCCTGGCCGAGGTGGGTCCGGTTGAGTTCGTGCATCAGCATCTCGTAGGCCGCCAGCCGCGTCTCCGCGCCGAGGTCGGCTGGATTGCGGGTGAGGACCTTCAGCGGGAGGAAGTACATCGCGTTGCCGGCGTTGAGCGCGATGTCGACGCCGAACTCGTGGTGAAGCGCGGGTTCGCCCCGGCGCATCGTGGCGCCGTCCTCCACGTCGTCGACGATGATGGTGCCGTTGTGGAGGATCTCCGGAATGCAGGCGTACTGGAGGTAGTCCTCGGGGTCCTCGCCGAAGCCGTCGACGAGGACGAGCAGGAGGACCGCCCGCCAGCGCTTGCCGCCGCGGTCGAGCAGGTCCCAGATGGGGTCGGCCAGCGCCGTCTGGATGGCCTCCGGGTCGTACTGGTAGGCTGCGGGGCCGAAGAAGTCCGTGAGGTAGTCCTCGTCGATCTCGCGGGGGAGCAGCTCCTCGATGGTCTCGTCGACGACCGGCCGCCACTCCGCGAGTACCTCGCGCATGAGCAATCGCAATCCGGGACCGGACTAAACGCTTGCGCGTCGCTCCGGCCGTCCCGGCCGCGAGGGCACACTGCTGGGGGCGCGGGCGTGCCGGCGGTCAGTACGGCCAGTCGCCGGTGACCTTCAGCCCCTCGGCGTAGTCCTCGGCCTCCAGTTGCGCGGCGATGGCCTCGGGGGCGCGGTGTTCGACGGACGTCCCCTCGTCGGCGAGGTGGACGACGAGTTCGGTCAGGAGGACGGCCTGTTCGCGGAGGGTTCGAGCCTCCAGTTTGTCCAGCGTGTCCGCCCGGGTGTGCCCCCAGCCGCGGTCCGCGGAGCCGGTGTGGCTGGTCAGGTGGTAGCCGGGGACGCCGTGCTTGACGTACTGCCAGTGGTCGCTGTGTGGCCCGAGTCGCGGCGTCGTCTCGATGGGGTGGTCGAACCGGTCGGCGACGATGTCGACCGCCTCCTGGAGCCCGTCGAACCCGTGCGTGTACGCCTTCAGCGTCCGGGCCACGCCGACACCATCGTTGTTCACGACGGCGGTCACGTCGTCGAGGTCGCGCTCTGTGGCGTCGTATCCGGAGCCGAGGAGCCCGACCTCCTCGGCGCCGTAGCAGACGACGTGGACGCGCGTGTCCAGCTCGGACTCGCGGTCGGCCAGTGCACGGGCGAGTTCGACGACCATCGCGGTGCCGGCGCCGTTGTCGCTCGCCCCCTCGGCGATGTCGTGCGCGTCGATGTGGCTCGTCAGCAGGACCGCCTCGTCCGTGTCGGGGCCGAGGTCGGCACGGACGTTCTGACTGGTCGCGTCGGGCGTCTCGCAGTCGACCCGGACCGTCACCTCCTCGCCCTCGAACCTGCGCGAGAGGCGGGCACCGACCTCTTTCGAGACGCCGACGGCGGGGATGTCGCCGATGGGGGCCTCGGGGGTCCCGACGCTCCCCGTCGGCGCAAGACACCCCTCGACGTGGTTCCGGAAGACGAACGCCGCCGCGCCGCCCTCGACGGCGTGGTAGTACTTCTCGCGCCGGTGGAGGAAGCGGTCGTACCACTCGGGCACGTTCGAGGCCGCCATGACGACTGTCCCCTCGAGGTCGCGGTCGAAGTCCTCGGGGAGGCCGTAGCCGACGTCGACCAGTTCGCCAGTGACCTCGCCCGCGGGTGAGCGCGGGAGCGCGATGCACGCCTCGGACCCGGCGTCGGTTGCCACCGCCGAGGAGTCGCGGACCCAGCCCTGGATATCGAACGGTTTGAGGCGGGTATCGCGCGCGCCGACCGCCGACAGCGCGTCACGGGTCGCCTCGGCGGCTTGGCGCTCGCCCTCGCTCCCGGCCATCCGGTCCCCGATATCCACCAGCGTCTCGAGGTGGTCCCAGCCGATATCGCTCGTGAACGTCTCGCCGATCCAGTCGGACATAGCCACGTCGGGGGGCGGCGAGGGCAAAAAGACACGCACCCGTCCCGACGGCCTGATGTCGGTCGGTCACAGTGCGGGACTTCGGGGGGAGCGAACCGGGCCGGGGATTGGAAAGTTTGAAACGCGCATACGACCGAACGTGGGGTATGGCCGAGCCACTCGTCAACCTCTTCGGTCCCGTGGACACGGTCCTCGGGCCGTACATCGAGTACGTCCTGCTGGTGCTGCTGGTCGTCAACATCGGCGCGCGCGCGCTGGAGTACGAGCGCATCAAGAGCCAGGTGGCCGATGGCGGGGCCGACGCAGTCAGCCGACACCCGATCCGCGTCGGGACGAACGTCCTGCTGCTCGTCGGTTCGTTCTACTACATGACGGTCCACCACCACGGCGGGCTGGTGTTCTCCGTCATCGTCCTGGGGCTATTCCTGACGGACCTGTTCGAGTTCGAGTCCCGCAAGGTCGAAGCTCGCCGGGAGATCGACATCGAGCGGCCGAAGGGTGCCATCGCCGCCTCCATCCTCGCGCTGATGTACATCGGCTACCAGACCCTCTTCTTCGTCATCAAGCCGGTCTGGTCGTCAATCGTCTGAATTACGACCGAAAACTCTGGATTATCGCCTTCTTCTCGGTAGAGCTCATCCGGATTGCAGAGCGACGCGTCGGTCGACGGGGGCTGCCGGCGGTCGGCGAGCGCGTGACCGGAACACCGCCTTTCCGGGGGCTTATGTCGCCGCCCGCCGACGGTTCCGGACATGAGCGACGAGGGGGTCCTCCGGCGGCTGGGCGTGGTCGGCGAGGGGCCGGTGGCCCGGGCCGCGCTGGGGGCTGCCGAGCGTGCCGGCCTCGACACCGTCGAGGGCGGAGCCCGCGCGATGGCCGAGGAACGGAGCGTCGACGCTATCGTGACGGTCGGTGAGGCGGCGCTGGTGTCGCTGGCGCGACACGGTGTCTCGGCAGCGGTACTGCCCGCGGGCGCGGTGTCGGGGGTCGGTGCGGTTCCCGCGTCGGCTATCGAGCGGGGTGTCGGGTCGCTCGTCGCGGGCGAGTTCGAGGTCGTCGAGCATCCGGTACTCGGCGCGGCCGGTGCGCTGGCGGAGACCCGCGCGCTGTTCGACCTGACGCTGGTGACAGAGGAGGCCGCGCGCATCTCCGAGTACACCGTCCGTTCGGGGGCGGCGACGGTGCGGCAGTTCCGCGCGGACGGAGTGGTGGTCGCGACGCCGGCCGGGAGTCCCGACTACGCACGGGCCGCCGGCGGGCCGGTGGTCGGGCCCGAAACTGGTGTGGTCGAGGTGGTTCCGATATCCCCGTTCGCGACGGATACGGACCACTGGGTGCTGGCCGACGACTCGGTCGCCCTCCGGGTGGACCGCGACGAGGCGCCCGTCGAACTGCTCGCAGACGGCCGGCCTGCCGGCAACGTCCCCGCCGGCGAGGACGTACACGTCCGTCCGGTCGACGACATCCGGCTCCTGCGGGTCCCCGAGGGACGGTCGGCGTTCGAGGAACGGGCGATTCCGGTCGAACGATAGCGTCCGAACGGGCCCCGCACGTCGCGGTGGCTCGCCGGACACTGGAGCGTGGGGCTCGGGTGCCGCCGTGCCGGCCGCGAATCGATATATTCAGGGGCGGGTAGTAGTTAGGGACGGACATGACAGGACAGGATTCGTCCGCCGGGCAGGTGAGCCGTCGTGGGTTCCTCCGCGCGGCGACCGGCGGTGCCGCTGCCGCGGGCGGTGTGGCCGTCACGAGTGGGAGCGCCGCAGCCCAGGCCGCCACCGTCACCGTCGGCCCCGGTGGCGACCTCGTCTTCGAGCCTGCGACCGTCTACGTCGCCGCCGGCGAGACGGTCAAGTGGGAGTGGGACTCCAACAACCACAACATCGTCGTCAACTCCCAGCCCGAGGGTGCCGGCTGGGAGGGGACCGAGGGCTCCGAGACCACGACCTACAACGAGGGTCACACCTACGAGCACACCTTCGAGACGAAAGGCGAGTACGAGTACGTCTGCTTCCCCCACAAGCCGGGGATGGCCGGCAAGGTCGTCGTCAACGAGGACGGCTCCTCACCGACGCCGGAGCCGGTCAGCGGCCCGCCGGAGATTCCGGACTCCGCGAAGACGCTCGGTATCGCCACCGGCTTCGGGATGGTCTCGACGCTCGGATTGGCGTACTTCTTCATGAAGTACGGCGGCGACTACGAGACGCCCGACGAGTAGCACCGGTCACACGGTCTTCTGCTGCCCGTCCATCGTACCGAGAGTCATGTCGAACCTTCAGAGCCGCTCGTCCCGCTCGTGTCTCTCGGCCATCCGTGCGGCCTCGGCCGCGTAGCGCTCGCGCTCCTCGGGGTCGCTCGTCCCGAGGTCCGAGGCGGCCACCTCCCGGGAGACAGGCGTCCCGCTGTCGGTCCCCGAGAACGTCGTCAGGGCGCGCTCCTGGCGGTAGTAGCGCTCGCCGTCGGGCGTGGCGTAGGTGCTGATGATGAGGTTCTGCTCGTCGTCGGAGTACGTCCGCTCGACGAGCCACACGCGGACCGGCTCGGCGTCCGTCCGGGCTTCAGTTCCACTCATGCGTATGACTACGGGACGACGGGGTATTCGCGTTCCGCCGAATCCCACAATGCGGGACAGTCGCCATCAGACCGAATCGGGGGTGGTGTGGATCTCCAGGTCCACGTCGCGGGGTTCGCCCTCGAGGTCGGCGACGATACGCCGGACGATGCGCTCTGCCTCCTCCTGGATGAGGGGTTTCACCCTCTCGACGACCCAGCCGATGGAGACGAACCGGGGGAGGTCGACGGCGTTCTCGTCGGCCGAGTCGGGGAAGAACTGTATCTGCAGGCGCACGCGGGTCGCGTGTGCCCGGTCGGGTGGCACCTCCTCGTCGGGGAGTTCCTCGACCACCCAGCGGCCACGCGCGTCGATGTCCTTGACGACCGTCCAGTCCAGCCGGTCCGGCGGCTCCACCGCGACCACGCGCGACCGGGCGGTGTAGTGTAGCTTCCACCACGAGAAGTGGAGGTCGTACTCCGTGCCCGGGCTGCCATCGCCGTGCTGGTCGACCCGGTCGAGATACTCCGAGTACCGGGCGTACCCCGGGAAGTCCACCAGGAACTCGTGGGCCTCCGCGGGCGGGATGTAGACGACGGTGCTGACCTCGACGGTGTCCACGTCCGGGTGTCGCCCCGCGCGGCCGTAAGCGTTCCGTGGGGCGAACCGTCAGGTTCCTGTCGGCCGGTGGTCGACTGCAGATATGAGCGAGACTGACGATACGACGGCCGAGCGCGCGACCAGCGACGAGCCACCCACGGACCCGGACGTCATCGTCGTCGGCGGTGGCGTCGCCGGCCTGACGGCAGCGACCTTCACGGCACGTGCCGGGCTGGAGACGCTCGTGATTGATGACGGCGAGTCCATCCTCCGACGGAACGCGCATCTGGAGAACGTCCCCGGCTTCCCGGCCGGCGTGAACGCGCGGCTGTTCCTCGACCTGCTCGCCGAGCAGGCGGGGACGAACGGGGCGGCGTTCCTCGAGGGACGCGTGACGGACATCGACCCGGACGAGGACGCACACGCCCTCAGGGTCGAGCGGACGGACGACGAGACGGTCCTGACGGCGCCGTTCGTCGTGGCATCGTCCTGGAACGACGCCTCGTATCTCGAGGACAGTGGCGTCGCGCTGCTGGAGCGGGGCTCGAAGACCTATGTCGACACGGACGACGACTGCGGCCGGACGGCCGTGGAGGGGCTGTACGCGGCCGGACGACTGGCGACCAAGGCCCACCAGACCGTCGTCTGCGCCGGTCACGGCGCGGAGGCTGGCCTCGCGGTCGTCGAGGACAGCGAGGTGCCGTTCTACCACGACTGGGTCGTCCCGGAGGGATACTTCAGCGAGCGCGACCGCGAGGTCCCGCCGGGCTGCGAGGAGGTCCCGGCCGAGGAGCGCGAGCGCCGCGAGCAGGCGTCCATCGAGCGGATGCGGGAGGCGTTCGCCGAGCCCCACCCCGACGAGCCGACGATGCACCCGAGCGTGGTGGCCAAGCGGGCGCGGGAGGCGGAGACTGACGGCGAGGGCGACGACTAGCGGGACGACGGGAAACGGGACACCCGACGGCTCAGTAGCCGGTCAGGCCGCGCGTGAAGGCGGCGTACCCCACGAGGAGGAAGACGAGCCCCAGCGTGACCCCGAGCGCGGTCATCAGGTTGCCGCCGGTGCCACAGGCGCCCGTGGTGAGCGAGCCGACGAGACAGCCCCGCTCACCCAGTACCGGCGCCGCGGCGAGCATGACCAGCCCGAGCAGGGCCAGGACCGGCCCGGTAACGATGTTCGCCTGGCGCATGCTTGACCGGGTGTTCAGCAGGACGTTATATCTTTCGTCGGCCGGCCCCGCACGCGTCGTGCGGGGGACTCAATACCCCCAGGCATCAACGGCGGGCTATGCTGGAGGGTGTGAACGTCGCGCTGGGGGTGTCGGGCTCCATCGCGGCGGTGAAGACGGTCGAGCTGGCGCACGAGCTACGTCGCCACGGGGCCCAGGTGCGTGCGGTCACCACCGACGCCGCGACGGGCATCATCCACCCGTGGGCACTGGAGTTCGCCACGGAGCACGGCGTGGTCACGGAGATCACGGGCGCCGTCGAACACGTCGAGCTCTGCGGGCGTGACGGCTGGGCGGACGTGTTCCTCGTGGCGCCGGCCACCGCCAACACCGTCGGCAAGATGGCCGCCGCGGTCGACGACACGCCCGTGACGACCTGTGCGACAGTGGCGCTCGGTACGGATATCCCCGTGGTGGTCGCGCCGGCCATGCACGAGCCGATGTACGACCACCCGGGCGTCCTCGCCTCGCTGGACCGCCTCGAGGAGTGGGGCGTCGACTTCGCCGACCCGCGGCTGGAGGAGGGGAAGGCGAAGATCGCCGCCGAGGACGACATCGTGACCGAGGTCGCTCGCGCGGCGGGGTCGACGCCGCTGGCCGGGCGCCACGTCGTCGTCACGAGTGGGGCGACGAGCGAGCGCATCGATCCCGTCAGAACCATCACCAACCGTGCCTCCGGGCGGACCGGTCGCGCCGTCGCGCGGGCGTGCTACGTCCTCGGGGCGGACGTGACGCTGGTCCACGACGGCCCGGACACGGTGTACGCGACCGTCGAGCAGGTCGAGAGCGCCGCCGAGATGCTCGACGGCGTGCGCGCCCACGCCGACGACGCGGACGCACTGGTGAGCGCGGCCGCCATCTCCGACTACACGGTCGCGCCGAGCGAGGAGAAGCTCCGCTCGGGTCAGGAGCTGACGCTCGAACTGGAGCCGACACCGAAGCTCATCGACACCGTCGGCGGGGAGTACCCGGACCTCACGGTCGTCGGTTTCAAACTGGAGACGAGCGGCGACGACGACGAACTCGTCGCGAAGGCGCGCGAGACCCTCGACCGGGCGGGGCTGGCGTTCGTCGTTGGGAACGACGCCTCCGTCCTGGGAGACGCCGAGACCCGGACGCTGTTCGTCCGCGGATCGACCATCACGGAGTTCGTGGGAAGCAAGGACGCGCTCGGCATCCGGGTGGCGGAGGAGCTCGCTGCCGAACTCGACGACCCGGATGGGGGGTAACGTGTGCTCGGCGGCGGAGACGACTCGACCCCTCCCGGGCTCTATTGAATAACCGGTCAAAGCCGGCAAAAAGAACTACTTGCTGAACACACGTTCAACAGGTATGTCTCCGCTTCCCGATTGGGGGTCGATGAGCAGGTACCTCCTGCCGGCCGCCGTCGCGGTGGGGACGGTACTGGTCCCGCTGACGGTCGGCTTCGTGGTGGGGTACCGGACGACGGGTCGGACGAGCGACCGCCTCCGGGCAGGCGCCCGTGCCGGTGGGGTCCTGACCGTGCTCGCCACACTCGTGGTGGGTGCGTCGGGACTGTCGCTGGTGTGGGGGTCGTCCGGGTACGACGTGTCGACGCTGCTGACGCTCATTCCGACGGTGGGACTCGTCTGGCTCCTCCTGGCCGGACTGTACACCGTCAGCGTCTCCGTCCTCGGTAGCGTCGTCGGGGGGTACGTCCGGACACGCTCGATGTACGCTACCACCTGACTCCCGTACGCGAACGCTTAATCCCTGGCCACCCGACCCCTCGGTCATGCTCGAGGGAACGACGGCGCTCGTGACGGGTGCCTCGCAGGGAATCGGTCGAGAGATAGCCACGACGTTCGGGAGCTACGGCGCCAACGTCGTCTGTGCGGCCCGCAGTGGGGACGCCATCGACGAGACCGCCGACATGGTCGCGGATGCGGGTGGAGCAGCCGTCGCGGTGGAGACGGACGTGACCGACGAGGAGGACGTGGCCGCGGTGGTCGCGGCGACGGTCGAGGAGTTCGGTGGGCTGGATTGTCTGGTCAACAACGCCGGCATCGGCGGCCCGGTCGAACCGGTCCACCGCATCGACGCCGACGACTTCCGGCACACGCAGGAGGTGAACGTGGTCGGGCCGTTCCTCTGTGCCAAACACGCCGAGGAGCATCTCCGGGCGTCCGAGCGAGGGAGCGTCGTCAACATCGGCTCCATCGGCGGCAAACGCCCCTACGTCAACCGGCTCCCGTACGCGGCCTCGAAGATGGCACTCGTCGGGATGACGCGGACGCTGGCCTACGAACTCGGACGGGATGGCGTCACCGTCAACACGGTCCTGCCGGGGCCGGTCGAGGGGCCGCGTATCGAGGAGGTCGTCGCGAAGCAGGCCGAACTCGCGGCCGTCGAGCGGGCCGAACCGGCCAGCATGGGCCCCGACGACTTCGCGCTCCCGGACTACATGACCGACGCCGCGGAGGTCGCCGAGCAGGTGGCGTACCTCGCCAGCGAGCGCGGTCGACATATCACGGCACAGGAGATCGGCATCGACGCCGGGATGACCTGGTACTGAGAGCGTGAGGGGGGAGCGTGGCCCTGGTGCTCAGTCGTCAGCCGGTTCGGTCCCGTCGGACTCGGTGGGGTCGTCGACGTCGCCGCTCGCACCCGGCCAGGTCACGTCGCCGGCGAAGTCGACACCCATCCGCTGGGCGGCCCGACTGATCATGTGCGACCCCGTCGGGGCGGTGACGAACAGGAAGACGATGCCGACCAGCGAGACGAGTCCGGCCCCCCGCGGCCCGAAGTAGGCCGTGTTGGCCAGCAGGATGGACGCGGCGCCGATGGTGGTCGCCTTGCTGGTTGCGTGCATCCGGTTGTAGATGTCCGGGAGCCGGACGAGGCCGACGGTCCCCACGATGAGGAAGAAGGCCCCGAGCGCGACGAGCGCGACGACGACAGCCCCTCTGATGGGGCCGACCGTCGGGGGCCCACCGCTCTCCGAGACGAGCACGACGGGGTCGAGGATGCGAGCGAGCGCGGTCGGGGCGATGGTGGTGTCGAACATGGTCACTCGATGATGTCCCCCTCGGTCACGTAGCGCGCGACCGTGATGGTGCTGATGAAGCCGATGATGGCGAGCACGAGCGCCACGTCGGCGAAGAGGCCGCGGGCGGAGAACATCGCGTACAGCGCGGCGATGGCGACCACGTTCGTCCCGATGACGTCCAGCGCCACGACGCGGTCGGGCGTCGTCGGGCCGACGATGACCCGGTAGCCCGCGACCAGCGTGATGGCCGCCGAGAGGACGAGCGCCGCCAGCAGGACGGGGTCGAGGAACGCGGCCTCATTCGCCATCCGACTCACCTCCGTTCGCCGCCGCCCCGGGCGTGCCGCCGTCGGCCGACGGCTGACCGGGGTCGGGGCCGGGAACCGGCGTCGAGGGGTCGCGCCCCTCGAAGATGACCAGCGCGTAGTCCTCCCAGGTCCGGATGGGTGCGACGACGGATGCGTGATCCTGACAGTTGATGGCGTGCACGTACAGCGTGTTGGTCTCGGCGTCGTGGTCCATGGTGAGCGTGCCGGGGGTGAGTGTGATGGAGTTCGCGATGGTGGTGATGGCGGCGTCGGACTCGACGCGGAGCGGGACCGCGACGACATCGGGCTCGATGGGCATCGACGGCGCGAGGACGCGGTAGGCCACGTCGACGTTCGCCGTCAACAGCTCCCGGACGAAGACCGCGATGTACCGGGCAGCGTACGGAACGACCCGGAGCGAGGGGCGAACGGCGAACTCGTCCGCGTAGAACGCCCGGAGCGCGAACGCCGTCGGGAGCCCCACGAGCAGGCCGATGACGAGCTCCTCGGCGATGACGACCAGTCCGCTCGGGAGCGGTGTCGGGTCGACACCGCGGACGAACAGCCACAGGACCGCCAGCGCCAGGCCGTTCGCGAGCCAGCGACGGGTCATCGGCCGTCACCTCCGAACAGGTCCCGGAGGGTCTCGATGTCGTGCCCGCCGCCACCGCCCCCACCATCGCCGGCGAGGGCCTCGCCCGCGGTCGTCGGGTCGACGGCGTCGACGTAGGCGCCCGTGTCGAGGGCGGCGCTCGCGGCCTGCGTGGTGGCCGTGTAGAGCGGGTCGAAGCCGATACCGAGCGCGACCAGCAGGACCGCCAGCGCCAGCGTGCAGGTCACGAGGACGGGGTCGGCGATGCTCGCAGCAGCCGACACGTCGTCACCGTGGCTGTCGTGGTCGTCGTGGGCTCCCTCGTGGCTGCTCGGCACGTCGTCGTGGCCGACGTGGTCGTCGCCGTCGCCCGCCTGCCCGCCGTCCGCCAGCGCGGTGTCCCCCGAATCCCCGCCCGCCCCGGCCAGCGCGGCGACCGCCGCGGCACGGACCCGGGGACCGGGTTCGCCCCAGAAGGCGCGGTTCCACGCGCGGGTGACGTACGCGATGGTGAGGACCGCACCGACGAGCGCGACCGCCAGCGCGACCGGTGCCCCGGCCCGGACAGCTGTGTCGAAGACGAGGAGCTTCGCGAAGAAGCCCGTCAGCGGCGGGATACCCACAAGCGAGAGCGTACCGATGAGGAAGGTCCCCGAGAGGACCGGCGCGGCCTCCGTCAGGCCGCCGAGGTCGGACAGGCGCGTGGAGCCGACGGCGTCCTCGACGGCGCCGACGGCCATGAACAGCAGCCCCTTCGCCAGCCCGTGGTTGACGCTGTAGACGAGCGCGGCCGCGATGCCGAGGGTTCGGACCGCCGGCTCGGTGGCGGTCGCGGCCACCGCGAGCGGGAGCATGATGAATCCGACCTGGGCGATGGAGGAGTAGGCGAACAGGCCCTCCATGTCGGGCTGGTCGATGGCACCGATACCACCGAGGATGGTGCTCGCGGTGGCCATCAGGAAGAGGATGGGCCCGAAGAAGGCCAGGAAGCCCAGTTCCGGGCCCCCCTCGATGCCGGGCAGCGACACCGCGAGGGGTGCGGCCGCGAAGACCGTGAAGTAGAGCCGGATGACGGCGTAGACACCGACCTTCTTCACGACGCCGGCAAGCATCGCCGTCGCCGGTGCCGGTGCGGCCCGATAGGCGTCGGGGACCCAGAACTGGAACGGGACGACGCCCGCCTTCAGCAGGAACACGACGAGCAGCACGGACGAGATGCCGAGGACGGGTGCCGGGTCGATGCCGTACGCGGCGGGTTCGGCCAGCCGGCGGGCCATGTCGGCCATGTTGAGCGTCCCGGTCGTGGCGTAGAGGCCGCCGATGGCCAGCAGCATCACCGCGCTCCCGAGCAGGTTGAGGACGGCGTACTGGAGCGCGGCGCGGGTGCTGTCGGGGCCGCTGTAGAACGCCACCAGCACGTACGAGGACATCAGCATCACCTCGAACCAGACGAACAGGTTGAAGATGTCGCCGGTGAGGAACGCCCCCGTGATGCCGACGACCATGAAGTGATACAGCGCGTGGTAGGAGAGGCGCTGGCCCTCGCGGTCGATGGCACGGACGCTGTAGACGGTGGCGACGAGCGAGACGACCGCCGCGAGCGCGAGCAACAGCACGGATAGCGGGTCCGCCACGAGCGTGATGCCGAACGGGGCGTCCCAGTTCGACACCTGGTAGACGAGGCGGTTGTCCGGGTCGAGCCGGACCGCCCGGAACAGCGCCGCGACGCCGACGACGTAGGCCACGGCGCCTGCGACCGAGAGCGTCCGCTGGACCTGCGGACTCCAGCGCGTCAGGAGCGCGAGGATGGCTGTCACGAGTGCGGCCAGCAGCGGCGCGATGACCACCTGCGACGCCATCAGCGCTCACCTCCGTCGGCGGGGTCGTCCCCGCGGTCCGATTCGGCTCGGCCGCCGTCGGCCCGTGCCTCTGCGGCAGCCGCCTGGGGGCCCTCGAAGGGGTTCGAGGCGAGTTCCTCGAGGTCGATGGTGCCGTTCTCCTCGTAGACGCGGAAGGTGAGGACGAGCGCGAACGCAGTGGTCCCGAAGCCGATGACGATGGCCGTCAGGACCAGGGCCTGCACCAGCGGGTCGGCGAACGGCGCCTCGGCACCGCCTGTCAGGACCGGCGCGTCGGCGCCCTCGGCCCCCGTCAGGCCGAAGCCCATCGTGACGAGGTAGAGGTTGGCCGCCTGCGAGATGATGGTCACGCCCCAGACGACCCGGACCACGTCCCGCCGGAGGACGAGGAAGGTCCCCAGCGCGAACAGCAGGCCCAGCGCGAGCGCGAGGACGACCTCCGTCATCAGGCCGTCACCTCCGTCGGTTCACCGTAGATATCGTGCATTTCGGGTCTGTTTCTCTTGTACTCTCGGTAATTCGGAGTCACGGACTCACCCTCTCGATATTCGACGCCGCTCATTCTTTCCCCACCACCGCGAGAATCGTCAGGAGCGACCCGACGACGACGAAGTAGACGCCGAGGTCGAACGCCAGCGCCGAGGCGTACTCCAGTTCGCCGTACAGCGGGACCCCTTCGAGGAACACCACCGCCTGCGTGAGGAACGGCACCTCGAAGAACATCGCGGCGACCCCCGAGGCGACCGCCAGCGCGAGGCCGGCGGCGAAGGTCCGCTCGTACGCTTCCGTGGGCCCGGATAGCATCCCGTACCCCTCCGCGCGGGTGACGAGGTCCCGACGCACGGCCTCGATGCCGTAGATGACGTACATCAGGACGAACGCCGTCGCCGTGAGGACGCCTGCGATGAACCCCCCGCCCGGCAGGTTGTGCCCCTGGATGAGCAGTGCGACCGCCGTGACGGTGATGATGGGGACGACCGTCCGGGTGACCGTCTTCGCGATGACCGTCGGTTCGCGGTCCAGGCTCATCGGGTGTCACCCCCGTCGGCTGGCTCGCCGTACCCGCCATCGGCCACGGCCGCGCCCTCCTCCTCCTCGGTCGCCTCGGGTTCGTTCACGCCGGCGTCCGTCCGGGCGCGCATCCCGATGAGGGTCAGCACCGAGAGCGCGGCCATCGCGACGACGGATATCTCACCGAGCGTGTCGAACGCCCGGAAGTCGACGAGGATGACGTTGACGACGTTGCTGCCGCCGCCGTAGTCGGCGAAGACCGGCCCGTGTTCGGCCGGCACACCCGCACGGGCGAGGAAGTACTCGAAGATGGGGCCCTCGGGCTGTGCGCTCGTCGCGACGATGACCGTCGCGAAGACGGTGAAGCCGACGAGCGACGCGAGCGCGGCGTCCGCAACCGTCCGGGCGCGGCTCTGTATCTCCCCGTAGTACGCCGGGAGCTTGTCGAGCACGAGCAGGAAGATGACCAGCACGAGCGTCTCGATGACGAGCTGGGTCAGCGCGAGGTCGGGCGCGTTCGCGAGGATGTAGACGATGGCGACCATGAACCCGAGGATGGAGAGCGTGAGCACGCCCGCGATGTGCGAGGGCGCGCGGGCGACGGCCAGCGCGCCGACCACGGCGACACCGAGGACGAGCGCGAGCGGTGCGGAGGGGAGCGCCCCGACCCCGTCGATGGAGATGGCACCCGCCGCGGCGTAGCCGGCGAGCGCGATGGTCGCGGTCGCGAGGAGCAATGGGGCAGCGTACGTCCGGAACGCGCCGCCGTGGACGGCGATGGCGACTCGACGGGAGACGCCGTTCGCCCCCTCGGTGAGCGAGTCGTAGTACCAGTTCGGGCTCGTGTAGGGCACGGCGCGGGCGCGCCGGACACCCGCGTGGAGGCGGTCGTAGAACGGGTACGCGACCGCGCCCAGGGCGATTGTCAGGAGGCTCATCCCGAGGTACGGCGTGAAGGTGAACAGCTTCGGAATCGACAGCTTCAGCGAGTGGGCCTCGACGCCGACCGGGACGCTCGCCTCGAACGCCGACTGGACGATGGCGTCGATGGCGACCTGCGGGACGAGGCCGGCGACGATGGCGATACCCGCCAGCAACGCGGGGGGAGCGAGCATCGACAGCGGCGGCCGGTGGATGTCGACATCCGCGAGGGCGTCGGGCCGGTCGCCGAAGAACAGCGAGAGGAACTTCAGGGAGTAGAGGAACGTGAACACGCTCCCGAAGACGGCGATGGCGGGATAGAGCCAGAACCAGCCGCCGTTGGCCGTCGCGACGTAGTAGGTCGTCTCGAAGAGGAGCTCCTTCGACCAGAAGCCGTTGAACGGCGGGACGCCGGCCATCCCGAGCGCGGCGATGCCCGTGACACCGGCGACGATGGGGAGGTCCTTCCGGAGCCCGCCGAGTTCCGATATCTTCCGTGTGTGGGCCTCGTGCGCGACGATTCCTGCGACGAGGAACAGAGTCGCCTTGAACACGGCGTGGTTGAAGATGTGGAAGGCACCCGTCTCGGCCCCGAGTTCGAGCGCCTCGGCGCCTGCCAGCCCGTAGCCCGCGATGATGAGGCCCAGATGGGAGGCCGTGGAGTACGCGAGCAGTTCCTTGATGTCGGTCGCGCCGACGGCGAGGATGGCCGTGATGGTCATCGAGACGAGGCCGAGCGTCGCGAGCAGGAGCGTCCACTCCGGAACGGCGGGCAGGTCGGGAACGAACAGCGGCCGGAAGCGGCCGACGAGGTAGACGCCGGCCTTGACCATCGTCGCGCTGTGGAGGAACGCCGAGACGGGTGTGGGCGCCTCCATCGCATTCGGCAGCCAGACGTGGAACGGGGCCTGGGCCGATTTGGTCACTGCGCCCACAGCCACGAGCGCGAGCGCGGGCACGAACAACCCGCTTGCGCGAAGGGCCTCGCGGACGGCCTCGCCGTTGGCGATGAGCGAGTTCTCGGTGCCGATGAGGACGAAGGTCCGGCCGGCGACCGTGTCACCGGAGGCGAACGCGAGGACGAGGAACCCGGCGAGCATGAATAGCCCGCCCGCGACCGTGATGAGCATCGACTTGCGCGCGGCGTACTGTGAGTCGGCCTCGCGCTGGTGATGGCCGATGAGGAGAAAGGAGGTGACCGACGTGAGCTCCCAGAAGACGAACAGCGCGAGGAGGTCGGCGGCGAACGCGACGCCGAGCATCGACCCCATGAACGCGAGCAGCGTGGCGTAGTACTTGACGTGGCCGTGCTCGTGGGCCATGTAGCCGTACGAATAGGTGAAGACGAGGACGCCGACGCCGCTGGCGAGGAAGCCGATGAGCAGGGCGAGCCCGTCGACGTAGAGCGTGAGGGTGACGCCGAGCGAGGGTATCCAGGGGAGCTGGACCGCGCCGTGGGCGCCGTACTGGGTCGCGAGCAGGCCGAAACTGCCCGCTGCGACCGCGGCCGCGAAGAAGGCGACGCGCTGGCCCAGCACGCGGAACAGCACGGGGACCAGCAGGGCCGCGACGAACGGCAGGGCGAGCGCGGCCACGAGGGCGCCGGCGTCCGGTTGCACGGTTGCGAGTCGGGCGCGGACAGGCAATAAGGGTTGTCGATTGGGGTCATTCCGGCGGCGAACCGCGCCCGAACACGTATGCTCTCCCCGGCCGTCGTCCCGCCTGGATGGACCGGACCCACGTCGCTGGCGCACTCCTCCTCGCGGTCTGCTTCGGCATCGCGCTCGCCGCGGGCCCGTACGGCGCCGACATCCGCTCGCTGGCGTCGAGCGACGAGCGAGCGGCGTACGCGACGGGAGATATGGACGCCACGGTCCTCGACACCCCGGAGACAGCCCGACTCGACCGCTACACGGAGAACGGAACCGACCGGTACCGGCTGGTGGTCCCCGACGCGACTGTCGACGTGGCGAACGTCTCGGGGCGACCCGTGCTGACCTACAAGCTCCGCATCGATGGCGTCGGCCACACCCGCGGCACCGCACACGTCCTGAGTGCGGCGCAGGAGGGTCCCTTCCGGACCGGGCTCGAACCCTCCACGCTCGCGGCCGACCGCGTTACGAACGGGAGCTACGCTGCCGACCTCTCGCTCGTCGTCCGGAGCGACCGCGGGACGCGCCGTCTCCACGCGTCGAACGTGACCGTACGGGTCACCGACCGAGACCAGCACGACGAAACCTGATATTAATCCACTACAATGCCCGGTTAACTAAGTGGGAAGGTGCCGGATATATGCTATGGGGGAACACGACCGGCTCGCTCGCCCCGACCGCGGGCAGAGTGAGTCGACGGGGGTCATCCTGATCGTCCTCATCGCGTTCATCCTGGGTACGTCCGTGGCGGCGTTCGCCTTCACGACGTTCCAGCGGGAGAGCGGTACCGCACCGAACATCGCCTTCGGCTACCAGTACGAGGACCTCGATGGCGACAGCACGCGTGACCTGCAGCTCGTCATCGAATCCGAGAGCGGCGGCATCGAGGAAGGGAGCGGGTTCGAGGGCGAGCACGTCGTACTTCTCTGCGAGAGCGGCGACTGCGACGGCATCGACGGCAAGACGCTCGACGCCGCGGCGGGCGGCGGGGGCGGTGGCCCGAAGGGTCGTTTCGTCGCCGGAGACACGGTCATGCTCGACGGGTCACCCTCGCCACAGGAGGTCGGCCGGAACGCCGTCCTCCGCGTCCGCTGGGCGGAGCCGAATCCGCAGGGCAAGACCGTCATCGTCGGCGCCTGGAACGGGCCGGACGCCTGAGGCCGACGCACTTCGCCACCTTTTCGACGGCCGCCACGGAACTCTCGACATGGACCGGCTTCGTCAGTCCCTGCTGGACGCGCCGATAATCGAGAAGGACGGCTATCACTACTTCGTCCACCCCATCAGCGACGGGGTGCCGATGCTCCGTCCGGAACTCCTCCGCGAGATCGTCATCAGCATCATCCGGAAGGCCGACCTCGACGTGGACAAGATCGTCACGCCCGCCGCGATGGGCATCCACATCTCGACGGCCGTCTCCCTGATGACCGATATCCCGCTGGTCGTCGTCCGCAAGCGCCAGTACGGGCTGGAGGGCGAGGTGGCGCTCTCGCAGGTCACCGGCTACTCCGAGTCCGAGATGTACATCAACGACGTGGAACCGGGCGACCGCGTCCTCGTGCTCGACGACGTGCTCTCGACCGGTGGCACGCTGACGGCCATCACGGGCGCGCTCGACGAGATCGGCGCCGAGGTCTCGGACGTCGTGGCCGTCATCAAGAAGGTCGGCGGTGAGAACCGGCTGGACGCCGAGACGGACTACGACGCCAAGACGCTCATCAACGTCGACGTCGTCGACGGCGAGGTCGTCATCGTCGACGAGAACGGCGACGACTGACCTGGCCCGAGGCGCTGCCACGCAGCGCGGGACGACGCGCGGCACAGCCCTCGAGATGTTGCCACGAACCGTCCTGCAGGAACCGAGCACGAGGGCCTGCGGCACGCGGCTCCCAGTGCCGTCCAGACAGCGTCCGGTGGTGGGGTAAAGCTATTGTTCGGTGTCGTGTAGCACGGACGAATGGAACTGGGGGTCTACTCGCGGCCGCTGGCCTATCTGCTCATGCTGGCAGCCGTCGTCGGCCTGCTCGTTCTGATCCTGTTCGTCTATCTGACCGTCTGAGTACGACCCCTCGCCATCGGCTCCCGCTCCAGGAACCCCACGTTCGACGGCGAAGCTGGCCCTCGTCCCGGAACTCGCCGACCGTTCGCTCCAGCAGCCGACGCTCGGATGCCCCTGTCCGAAGCCGCGTAATCGCCGCCCGGTAGTGGTAGTCGTCGGCCACAGGGCCGAGTGCTGTGTTCTGGTATGTGACGTTCGACCGGGAAAAGTGGAATATGAGTGGACCTGGCCGAAGAATTCAGCTATACTCTCGGAAAATCGTTAGTAAATCTCGAGTAGCGGGAGGACGATTTGAACGTCCGATCTCCGGGTTATGAGCCCGGCGGAATCTCCTGGCTATCCCATCCCGCTACCAACTCGTAACGCGACACCCCGGTTAAGGGTTGTGCTATCGCCGCCGGAGTGGAACGAACTCACACACGGCGGCGGGACGAGCGGCCACCGACTCACGTATCCATCTCGTGGACGCGCCAGGTCACCAGACTCTCCGCGACGTAGTTGATGCTGAGGCCGATGCCGATGCCGATGCCGTTGGCGAGCGTCGGCCAGATGTCGCCGCCGGCGACGACGAGCGTGATGTCCGTCCACGAGGTGAGCACGAATAGGGTGGCGAACGCGACGGCCAGCCCCACGGACCGGACGAGGTGGGACTTGAGCCAGCGTCGGACGAGCGCGACCGGGCCCGCGCCGCCGTGGTCCGCGAACGTCCAGTTGTCGTTGAGCAGGAACATCAGGGTGATGGAGGCCTCGGCGCCGACCGCTTTCGCGAGCAGCGGCTGGCCCGCCAGCACTGCCTCGACGACGAAGCCGCCGGTGAGTATCGCGACGATGACGGTCTCCAGCGAGGCGCCGGCGACGCCGACGGAGACGAACTGGCCGATGCGGCCCGCCGAGGCGAGTGCCCGGAGCCGGGCACGCAGGAGGTCGGCGACGCTCACGGTTCCTCCCGGTCGACGAGGGCGGTCTCGTCTGCACGCCGGCGGGCGATAGCATCGTGCAGGCGGCTGTCCTGCAGGCGCTTGGCCCGGTGGCGCGCGACGAACAGGGCGGTTCCGAGCGAGATGGCGGTGTCGACGGGGTCGACGGTCGAGCCGGGCTGGTCCTCCCACTCGATGGGGACCTCCAGCACTCGCAGCCCGAGCGCGCCAGCCATCGCGATGAGTTCGACGTCCCAGGCGAAGCCGGCCTCGTACAGGTGCGGGCGGACGCGTTCCCAGGCGTCGGCCGAGATGGCCTTGGCGCCACACTGGTAGTCGTAGCAGTCGGCGTCCAGCAGGCGGCGCGCGAGCCACGCGAAGCCGTCGCCGAGGCGGCGTCGCGCGAGGGTCTGGTGGCCCACGACCTCGGAGTCCGGATGGCGCCGCGACCCGACCGCGAGGTCGGTGCGGCCGTCGAGCACCGGCGTAACGACAGTCGCGAGGCTCTCGGGTGGGGTGGAGCCGTCGGCGTCCGCGAAGGCGAGCACGTCGACCTCGTCCGCGAGGGCCTCGAAGCCGGCGGTGATGGCGGCGCCCTTGCCGCGGCGCTCGCGGGCGACCGAGACGACCACGTCGGGGAGGCGCTCACGGAGGGTGTCGGCGGTGCCGGCGGTGGGCGCGTCGAGTTCGATGCGGAGGGCGGTGGGGTCGAGCGCCGTGCGGCAGGCTCGGACGTACGCGGTGAGTCGGTCGACGTCCGGCCGGTAGGCCGGCACGACGAGCCCCAGCGACCGGTCAGCCATCGCCAACGGGTCGGAAGCGGGGGAGCAAAAGCCGTTCGACTACGGTCACGCGCCGTCGAGTGGCTCGACGACCGCCGAGAGGCCACAGAACGCGAGGGGGGCCGCCGCGTCCGGCTGGTCCTCGAGGACGCGAGAGGCGGCCGTGTCCACGGAGTCACGTCGAGCGGCCAACTCGGCCGCGGAGGGCGAGACGCTCGCGTGGCCCGACTGGCTGGTGGTCCCGCCGCCGTCAGGGACCGGGCCGGAACCGTCGTCCGGCGACGAGAGGCCGAACGAGGCGTCCGTCACGTCGGCCATCCCGAACTCGTGGGTCTCGTCCTGCTCGTCGACCGCGACCCAGTCGGCCGACCCCCCCACGTCGCCGGACGCGGGTTCGTCACTGCTCGCGACGGCGACGGCCGAGGCGACGCCGAAGTGGGCGTCGGCGGTGGCGTCGAGTTCGACGGTCCGCCGGACGAGTTCGACTGCGGGGTCCGTCTCCGGGGTCTCCGTGCTGTAACACGTCACGCTGGGGCGTGCACCCGGACGCCTGGGCACGACGAGGACCGTCTGCCCGGCGATCTCGGTCTCGCCCGTGCGCTCGGTTCTGGTCCCCGACGTCCGCTGGTCGATGACCAGCACGTCGGCCCGCCTGGCCGCCGCGACCGCCGCCCGGGAGACCTCGCTGGGGAGCCGGTCGACCAGCCGTTCGGGGCCACTCGCCGTGACGGCGAGCCCCGGGGTCGAACCGGACGTCCACGCACCACCGGTTGCCATACCTGGGTCGAGGAGCCAGACCAGTATAACCGGTCGCACTAGTTCGAACCGTTCTGAACCGTTCACCGGCCAATAGTGGCCCGTTAAAACCGCGAGAACGGTGGGAAAGACGTATGTTCGACGCCACCCGTCCCACGGTCGAATGGAGTACCTGCTGGTCGCCGTCTGGCTGGTGACGTATCTGGCGCTGGGGCTGGCGGCGCTGCCGGCGGCCGCGTGGCTGTTCCCGCGGTTCGCCGACCGCGGGGCCGCCTTCGCCCTGCCGCTCGCGCTCGCGGTACTCGGTATCGTCGGCTATCTGGTCGGGCAGGTCGCCTTCGGCTGGCCGGCCCTCGTCGCCGGCCTGCTCGCCCTCGTCGGTGCCTCCTATCTCGCCGGGGACGTGGAGATCGACCGTTCGGGTGCCGTCGAGGCCGCGGCCGTGTTCGCCGTCGGCTTCCTGTTCGTCGTCGGCGTCCGCGCGTTCGACCCCGCTGTCCACCCCATCGGCGGCGAGAAGTTCCTCGACTTCGGCCTCCTCAAGTCGCTCCTGCGGACGGGGGCCGGGATGGGCACACTCGCGCCCGAGGACATGTGGTTCGCGAACGAGTCGGTCCAGTACTACTACGGCGGCCACATGCTCGCGGCCCTGCTGACGATGCTCACCAGCACGGCCGCCCGGTTCGCCTACAACCTCGCGCTCGCCGGGTTCTTCGGCGCGCTCGTCGTCTCCGCGTGGGGTATCGCGAGCAACGTCGCCGCGGTCTATGGTGCCCCCCGCCGCTTCGCCGGCGCGCTGGGCGCGTTCTTCGTCGGTATCGCCGCGAACCTCCAGACGGCCGCGCTCGCCGTCCTCTGGTTGCTCCCCGACGGTCTCGCTTCGGGGCTCGTCGCCGCCGCCGGCCTCCCGTCGGACATCACGACCTGGACGCCGGCGGACTTCTCCTACTGGTCGGCCTCCCGGGTGATTCCGGGCACCATCAACGAGTTCCCCCTGTTCGCGTGGCTGAACGGCGACCTCCACGCCCACATGATGAGCACGCCGTTCACGCTGCTGCTCGCGGCCATCCTCTTTGCCTACTGGCGGACGCCGGAGGCGGACCTGACCCGTCGCCGGCTCCTCGTCTTCGGCCTCGTCCCGCCGCTGGCGGGCTTCATCGCCGTCGTCAACACGTGGTCGTTCCCGACGGCAGCCGGGCTCACCTTCCTCACGCTGACGTTCGCACCCACGCGCCCGTCGACGCTCCTCCCCGACCGGGTCCGTGGGCGGCTCCCGGACCTCGCACGGGCGGATGGTGGGGTCGCGGCGGGCACCGGGACCGAATCCGCCGAGTCCGACGACGCGCCCACCGATGTCGGCCTCGGCGACCGCCTCCGCGAGGAGGCGCTGCGCTCGGGGCTCGCACTCGGCCTCGCGGCCGGGATGCTCGTCGTCGGGGTGCTCTGGGCACTCCCGTTCTGGCTGGGGACCGCCAGCGGCCGGTCCGTCGGCTTCCTCCCCGGCCGGAGTTCGCTGGGCGGCCTCCTGCTCGTCCACGGCGCCTTCGTGCTGGCGTTCGGGGCCTACCTCGGTCGCCGCGTCGGGCGCGACCTCCGGGGCGTCGAGCAGCCGCTCCTGACGGCACTCGTCTCGACGCTGTTCTCGGTCGCGGCCATCTCCGTCCCGCTGTACGTCATCTCGCTCCCCGTCGGCAGCGGGCTGCCGGCCTCGCTGCTCCTGCTCGGTGCGGTGCTCGTCGTCGGGAGCCGGCTTGACCCGTTCGCGGACCTCTCGCTCCCGGTGCTGCTGGCGCCGTATCTCGTCCTGACCGCGTACGCGATGGGGTTCGCCGCACTCGCGCTGTTCGGCCCACTACTGGCAGCCGGCTGGGTCCTCCTCCGGCTGGACCGTGACGTGGGCTACGAGACGATGCTCGTCGTCGCCGGCGCCGGCCTCGTCGTCCTCGTCGAGTTCCTCTACGTCATCGAGCGCGCCGGGCCCGAGCGGTTCAACACCGTGTTCAAGACCTACGCGCAGGTGTGGGCGCTCTGGGCGCCCGCGATGGGCGTCGTCCTGACGCGGCTGGCCTTCGCCGGGCGCTGGTCGTTCGACGCGCCGAACGCCGACACCTGGCGCACGCTCGGCCGCGGGCTCGCGGCCACGCTGGTCTTCCTCTCCGCCCTGTACGCCGGCTTCGCCGTCCCCGCTCATTTCAACGCGGGCGGCCCGCAGTCGCTCGACGGCAAGGCCTTCGTCGCGGAGTCACACCCGGCCGAGGCCCGCGCCATCGCCTACATCGACGGGCTGGAGGGCCAGCCCAACATCGTCACCGCGGCCCCGGCGGGCTACCGGTGGAACCCCCAGGCCGGGAAGGGCGCCGCCGCTCCTGCCTCGCTGACCGGGGTCCCGACCGTTGCGGGCTGGTTCCACGAGGTCGGCTATCGCGGGCAGGAGCCGTACCAGAACCGCGTGGACGATGTCGAGACCATCTACACCGGGAACACTGCCCAGCAGGTCGAACTGCTGGACGCGTACGACGTGGAGTACATCTACTACGGGCCCGCCGAGCGCAACCGCTACGATGGGACCACCATCGGCGTCCTCCGCCAGCACGAGGCCATCTCCGTGGTCCACCGGTCCGGCGGCAGCAACGGGGTCGCCATCCTCCGGGTCGACCAGTCGAAATTATAGGACTGTAGCGGTTTTTGAGCCAGTTTCTCGGTTTCACTACGCTCTCAGGACGACGGCAACGACGACCAGTACGAAGCCCTCGCACTCTCGCCCTTCGAGTCCGCTAGGAGACAGATGTTCCACGGGCCCCCCGCCCCTGCCCTCCCCCGCGTCGCGCGTGGTTCGCGGGTCCGCGCTCGGCCACGCGCTCCCGACCGGAGAATGATTGCCCGGCCAGCTGGTTCCGAGACCAGGAAGCGCGCGAGCGCCACCGGTCGGCGGCTCCCGAGCCAACGGCGAGGGGCCGCCACCTCACCGGCGCTCGCGCGGGGAGGTTTGGGGATACTAGCGCTCCGCTGGAACCACCACGCGCGAACACTCGATGCGACAGGCAACAGGGTGGGACTGAAATGGGCCGCCTGTCTCGACCCTCCCCCGGCGATGTAAGGACCGCAGGCCGAACGTAGTGAGGCCGAGGACCGCAGCGAGCCGCGGGAGGGTCGAGCGGGCGGGGGCTTTCAACAGATTTCGTCCGACGCCAGGTCCATACTACCAGGCCATATTTACCACAAATTCCAAAATCATACAGATATGCCCAGAATTAAGAAGATAAAAAGACGATAGAAATATTATTTTGCCTCCATGCTACAACGACACCGTTTAGCGCGGCCCCCTGCGACCTTCGAACAACGAATGCGGGTCCTCAACTACCTCGAACTGGAGGACCAGTTGGAGCGCAGCGGCATCGGTACCAGTACCGCCCACCAGCGGGCGGCGCTGGCCGACACCGAGCACGTCGTCGAGACCTCACCCTGGGCCGGCGGCTCCCCGCTCTCGGCAGCGGGCCGCCGCCTGCTCGGCGACCGCTTCTTCCGCGAGTACGACCTCGCGCACTGCAACGTCATCGGGCCCGGGAGCGTCGCCGTCGCGCGCCACGCGAAGCGCAACTCGATTCCACTCGTCCTGCACGCCCACGTCACCGCCGAGGACTTCGCCGAATCGTTCCGGTTCTCCTCGCGGGTGACGGGGCCGCTCCGGCGCTACCTGAAGTGGTTCTACTCGCAGGCCGACCTCGTCCTCGTGCCCTCGGAGTACACCCGCTCGAACATCGCGTCCTACCCCGTCGACGCGCCCATCCGGCAGATCACGAACGGCGTCGACGCCGAGCGCCTCGAGGGCCACGAGGACCTGCGCGAGGAGTACCGCGACCGCTACGACATCGAGGGGATGAGCGTGTTCACCGTCGGCAGCGTCTTCGAGCGCAAGGGCCTGACGACGTTCTGCGAACTCGCGCAGGAAACCCAGTACGACTTCACCTGGTTCGGCCACGTCGACGAGGGGCCACACGCCTCCCCCGTCGTCAGAGCGTGGACGAACGGCCCGCCCGAGAACGTCACGTTCACCGGCTGGGTCGATGATATCCGCGGCGGCTACGGTGCCGGCGACGTGTTCCTGCTCCCGACGAAGGACGAGAACCAGGGCATCGTCGTCCTCGAGGCGATGAGTTGCGGGAAGGCCGTCGTCCTGAGCGACATCCCCGTCTTCCGCGAGTTCTACACCGACGGCGAGGACTGTCTCATGTGCTCGTCGTTCGAGGAGTACGTCGAGGCGCTGGACCGGCTGGCAGCGAACCCGGACCTCCGCGAGCGACTGGGCGAGAACGCGAAGGAGACCGCCGCCGAGCACTCCCTGGAGCGCGTAGCCCGGGAGCTCGACGATGCCTACCGCTCGGCGGCGGGCGCCGACGCCGGAGCCGAGTAACAGACCGCGTCGACGAGCCGGTGGCTCCGGGGTGTGAGAGCGAGAGAGATGGAGTGCTCCGGTTCAGGCAGTGCGGGACTCGACGACCTCGAGGACCTCCCCCTCGATATCGGCGAGCCCACCTGTCGGCCGGACGAGGACGTGGCCACAGACGGCACACGCGACCTCGGTGGCGGCCTTCCCGAAGACGGTCTGTTCGTTCTCGCAGTCCGGACACCGGACCGAGACGAAATCTCCCGCCATTATTCGGTCAACTCCAGCTTGCCTGCTCGCCATCCCTCGCGGAGGTGGGCCTTCCCACAGTCCGAGCAGCGGTAGCGCAGGTCGGTCTTCTTGGTGGGCTTGTCGCCACCGGGCACCTTCGAGAAGCGCCCGGCGTTCCCGATGACGCTCTTGCCCCGACGGGTCCGGCGCGCGTCCCACTTCGTGCCCGAGGAGCGGCCCGTTCGGACCTTCTCCACCTCGTGCTGGTGGTGGGCGTTGCAGTGTGGACAGTACGTGTTGAACCGGCGTGGCATCTCCATAGGTTGTCGGCGGTAGCACATCGGACGGTAAAACGGGTTCGGTTCCGCGACAGCCTCCACGGGTGGCACGACCTGAGGCCACCGACGCGAGCTATATCTACCGGTACGGCGTACCGGAACCATGCGGCCACCGATTGGGTGGACTGTGGAGGGGGCATGATAACCGACTCGACAGCGCCAGTTCGTGTCGTCCAGCTCGTCACGAGGGGCGAACGACCGTCCAGAACTCGGCACACGGAGGCCACCGACCGCCCGGACCTCGGCGACACGACGGGGCTCGTGGTCGTCCGGACGACCGAGGACCCGGAGCGTGCTGTGGCGGCAGTGACGGCTGACGAGGCCGACTGCGTGGTCGCCCTGGGTGCCGACCCGGAAGCAGCACTGGACGCCGTCCGCGCGGACACGGCCGACATCCCGTTTCTCGCCGTCCTCCCGCGGGACGACCGGGTCGGGGCGCAGGGACTCCTCGCAGCGCCCGCCACGGACGTGGTGTGGGCCGACGACGAGTTGCTGCCGGAGTTCGTCGCGCGCCGGGTCGCGGCCCTCGTCGCCGCTGCGGACGTGAAGACGCTCCGCCGGGAGCGTGAGCAGGTCGACCACGCCCTGGACAGCCTCATCGACCTGTTCTACGTCATCGACGCCGACGGGCGGATGGTCCGGTGGAACCGACGGTTCAACGAGCGCTGGGGGCTCACGGACGCGGAGATCGCCGAGACGTGGCCCTGGGAGTTCCTCGTCGAGGACGACTGGGCTGCCGTGCAGGAGGCCATCGGGCAGACACTGAGCGAGGGCCGGGCGTCCGCCCGCGTCCGGGCAGCACTCCCGGACGGCCGGACGCCCACGCTCGAACTGCAGGGCCGCCGGCTCACCGACGACGACGGGAACATCCTCGGGCTCTGTGGGACCGGGCGCGACATCTCCGAGCAAGCGGCCCGCGAGGACAGCCTGCGGGCCCGCAACGAGCAACTGGACGAGTTCGCTGCGGTACTGAGCCACGACCTCCGGAACCCGCTGTCGGTCGCCATCGGCTCGCTGGATATCGCCCGGGCCGAGCGGGATTCCCCGGACCTGGAACGAACGGCCGACGCGCTCGCCCGACTGAACGACCTCATCGACGACATCCTCACGGCCGCACGGCAGGACCGGACCGTCACCGACTCGGTCCCCGTCTCGCTCCGCGCCATCTCGCAAGCGGCCTGGAACAGCGTGGCGACGGGCGGGGCGACCCTGGAGGTGACGACGGACATCGTCGTCCGGGCCGACCCCACGCGCTTCCGCCGTGTTCTGGAGAACCTGTTCCGGAACAGCGTGGAACACGGTTCCACGGAGAGCCACGAGGTCATCGTCACGGTGGCCGCGCTCGCGGGCGAAGCCGGAGCGGCGGGGTTCATCGTCGCCGACGACGGCCCGGGTGTCCCCGGAGCGGACCGCGAGCGCGTCTTCGAACGGGGCCACTCCACGGGTAACGGGGTCGGGCTCGGGCTGGCCGTGGTCAGGAGCCTCGCGGAGGCCCACGGCTGGCGCGTGACGCTCGGCGACGGTCAGGGGGCTCGCTTCGAGTTCCACGATGTCGACGTGGTTCGCCCCGGGAACTGATGGGCCTCGCTTCGACACGCTTAACCACCGATGCTCGCAACGTGGGCGCATGAAGCGGCTCATCATCCACGGGGACCCCGGCATCCGCAAGGACGCCGTCATCGAGGTCGACGGCGAGGAACTCGTCTGCTTCGCGATCGCCCGGCAGGGTGACTGGCACGGCCCCGACCGCGTCCAGCTCTGGTGCACCGTCGGGACCGAGGACGAGCGCGAGACGTTCGCGCGGCGGGATTTCATCCCGATGCACATGGAGGTCGAGGACGTCGACGCCGGGGCCGTCACGGTACTCAGCGAGAAGAGCGACCTCGCGGTCTGACGAGCCAGCCGGGACCCTTTTCGCCGCCCATCCGCTACGCACGGCTATGTCTGCGCGCGGCGCGCCCGTCGGGGGAGTCACCTTCCGCGACCGTGCGGTCTACCTCGAGCGCGCCGACGCGCTGGTCCTGGCCGATACCCACCTCGGCCGCGACGAGTCCTCGAACGTCCAGCTCCGGCTCGGCGAGGACCGCGATATCGTCGAGCGGGTCGGCGCGCTCCTCGAGCGGTTCGAACCCGCCGAACTGGTCGTCGCGGGCGACCTCCTCCACTCGTTCAGCAGCGTCCCCCGCGGCGTCCGCGAATCGTTGCGTGGCCTCCGGGCCGCCGCGGACGAGGCCGACGCCCGCACCGTCGTCGTACCCGGGAACCACGACACGATGCTCGCCGAGCTGTGGGACGGGCCCACGACTGCCGCGTACACCCTGACGGATGGTGCCCGGGAGGTGTGTATCTGCCACGGCCACGAATCCCCGCCGGAGACGGACGCTGACCTGTACGTCGTCGGGCACGACCACCCGACCATCGAGATCGAGGGGAAGCGCCGCCCCTGTTACCTCCACGGCCGGGGCTGCTATCGAGACGCCGACCTGCTGATGCTCCCCTCGTTCACGCGGCTCGCCGCGGGGTCGCCGGTCAACGGGATGCGGACGACGGATTTCATGTCGCCGCTGGTCACGGACGCGGACCTGCTCCGGCCGGTCGTCCACGACGCGGCCGCCGACGAGGCGCTGGCGTTCCCGCCGCTGGGACGGTTCCGCGAGATGCTGTAGTTGCCGTGCCCGCTCACCCGCTCGTCCGCTCAGACTCCCTGCTCGTCCAGCACCGCCTGCGCCGCCCGCCCGCCCGAGTCCAGCGCCGCGTGGATGGACGACCACGAGGTGTAATCGCCGGCGAGGTAGACCGGGCCAGCTGGCTCCCGGACACCGGGCAGGTCGTCACGGAAGCCCGGCGGCTGGGCGAACTGCGCGAACGCGACGCGGTCCGTGTGCTCGTGTTCGAGGTCGTCGAACCGGTGCTCGGGATACCAGTCGGCGAGCGCCTCGCGCACCTCCTCGGTCAGCGTGGCGTCGTCGGCGTCGGAGACGCCGAGCCAGGTCGCGCTCAGCAGTTGCCGGTCGTCGGGGGCGTACTCGGGTGCCACCTCGGAGAGGGGGGCGACCTCGTTCGGCCGGTCGTCGGCCGCGTTCAGCAGGATGCGCCCGCCCGTCCGGAGGTCCTTGTGCGCCGGCAGCGAGTAGTAGCCGGTCGTGCAGCCACGCGCCTCCTCGGGCGTCGCGACGCCGGTCAGGTCGCTCGCGGTCTTCGGGTTCGTCGCGACCACGCAGGCGTCGAAGCGACGGGTCCCGGTCACGCCGTCGAGCGTCAGTGCCACGCCGTCCGTCCGCGGGTCCTCGCCGTCCGGCTCGACCGCCGTGACAGTCTCCATGGCGTGGAGCGTGGCGTCGGCACGCTCGGCGCGGCTCGCGAGCTGCTCGGGGATGGCGCCCATCCCCGCCGCCGGGACGGCGATGGCACCCTCCGAGAGGCATCTGAAGGTGTACTGGAAGACGGCCGCCGAGGATTCGAGCGACCGGTCGAGCGTGATGCCACCGTAGAACGGTTCCGCGAACTGTTCGACGAGCGCCGTCGAGAAGCCGTAGTCGGCGAGGAACGAGCGGATGGACTGGTCCTCACCCGCGAACACCTCCCGCTCGGACTTCCCCGTCAGTTCGCGCTGGAGCCGGAACAGCCGGAGCTTGTCCGCGGTGCGGACGTCCCGATTGAGGAGCGTCGGCACGAGCGCGCTCAGGTCGCGCAGCGGGTCCGACAGCGTCGAGCGATGGCCGGGCCGACAGATGATGGCGCCGGGCGGGAACTCGCGCAGGTCCAGCCGGTCCAGTTCGAGTTCCCGTTGTGCGGCCGGGTAGCCCGTGAACAGCACCTGGAAGCCGCGGTCGAAGGTGTAGCGGCCGTCGTGGGTGCTGCGGACGCGCCCCCCGAACGCCTCGCGCCGCTCGAACAGTTCGACCCGGGCCCCGGCCTCCGCGAGTCGTCGGGCGGCGACCAGTCCCGCGAGCCCACCGCCGACGACAGCGACATCTGTCATGGCCGGCGGTTCTCGCGGCGGGGACTAAACCACTGTCGTCGCGGAGATACACCATCCGGCCCGTGCAGCCGCGAAAGACAGCCCTTTGCCGCGCACACTCCAACACCCGACCATGGAGACGACGGACGCGTTCACCGGGCTGGAGTGTCTCGACTGCGGGGCGTCGTTCGACGCCGCCGACGAGCCGGGGCGGTGTCCCGACTGCGGCGGCGTCCTCGACCCGACCTACGACTACGACGCGCTGGACCTGACGCGCAACTCCTTCGCGTCCGACGCCATCCGTGCCGGGCAGGCGGGGGCCTGGCGCTACGAGCCGCTGCTCCCGTTCCCGCGCGACGCGGCGGTGACGATGGACGAGGGCGGCACCCCGCTCGTGGAGTGCCCGAACCTGGCCGAGGAGCTAGGTGTCGGGCGCGTCCTCATCAAGGACGAGGGGCGCAATCCGACGGGGACATTCACGGACCGCGGTGCTGCCGTCGCCGTCACGGCAGCCGCCCAGCACGGCGCGACGGACGTGGCGCTGGCCTCGGCCGGCAACGCCGGGCAGGCCGCTGCGGCGTACGCCGCCCGCGCGGGCATGGAGTCGCACGTGTTCGTCCCCTCGCGCGCCTCGTTCGTCAACAAGGCGATGATAAACGTCCACGGCGGCGACATGTACGTCGTCGAGGGGCAGATCGACGACGCTGCCGAGGCCTACCGGGACGTGATGGACGAGCGCGACGACTACTACCCCCTCCAGACGTTCGTCACGCCGTACCGCCACGAGGGGAAGAAGACGATGTACTACGAGCTCATCGAGCAGCTCGGGTGGGAGACGCCCGACGCCGTCGTCTACCCCACGGGTGGCGGCGTCGGCCTCGTCGGGATGCACAAGGCCGCCCGCGAGTTCCGCGAGCTGGGACTCGTCGACGAGGTTCCGCCGCTGTACGCCGCCCAGTCCGAGGGTTGTGCGCCCATCGTCGAGGCGTTCGCCGAGGGCCGCGACGAGCACGAGCCCTGGGAGTACCCCGACACCATCTGTGGCGGCATCGAGATTCCCGACCCCGGCGAGAGCCGGCTCGTGCTGGAGGCCCTGCGGGAGTCGGATGGTGGGGCCGTGGCGACCGACGACCAGGACATCATGGACTCGGCGGCGACCGTGGCCCAGCACGAGGGCCTGGAGATGGGCGTGACCTGCGCGGCCGCCGCCTCCGGGGCCTGGGAGCTGGCCCAGGAGGGGGAGTTCGGCGAGGACGACACCATCGTCCTGCTGAACACCGGCGCCGGGAACAAGGACGCCGATATGATCCGGAGCCGGCTGATGGCGAGAGGGATGTAGTAGAACCGCCTATTGTTCAGCAAAATCATTCTATACGGGAATTATGGGGGGTGAACGTGACATCTCCGTGTCGCCTCGGGACTGGCTCTGGAGCGGATTCCTACAGAGGCCGGGGTAATTTATGTCGACCCGACGGCAACCCGGTATGACCACCGGCGACGGATCCCGAATCGGGATCATCTGCCGCCCGGACCACCACGTGTTCGAGACGGTCGGGCGTCGCCTCCGCCGGCGAGGGCACGACGTGACGTACTTCGAGCCGGAGCGGGAACTGCCCCGGTCGGCGATCGAGGAACTGTCACTCCTGGTCTGCAAGAAGGTCCGCCCCGCGTCGGTCCGGGCACTGCGCCTGGCCGAACGTGCCGGAATCGCCACCTGGAACGGCCGGCTGTCGACGACGATTCTCGCCTCGCGGCTGGTGATGCTGGAGGCGCTGTCGGCGGTCGGCTTCCGCGTCCCACCGGTGAGCTTCGAGCCACCCGAGGGGCAGTACGTCACCAAGCCACTGTTCAGCTGGGATGGCGACCCGGAGATCGGCGGAACCGGGGGCTTCTACCAGCCGCTGCTGGACACCGACGGGCGCGACCGGAAGTGCTACCTCGTCGACGATGGCCGGCAGCTACACGCCGAGACCGTCATCTGTTCGTCGAAACTGTCCGGGGAGAAACGGGTGCTGGGCCACGAGCCGACGCCCGAACAGGATATCGACCGGATGGAGCGGCTGCTGTCGCTGGCGGACACGCAGGCGGTGGGGGTCGACATCATCGAGGCGGATGACAGCCGATACGCCGTCGACTGTAACGCTGCGCCGAGTTTCCGGGAGGCAGGACTGGAGTCGGCCCTGACCGATTCGATCCACCGGGCGGCCCCAGGTACCGAGTGAGTTCGAGTCGTGGGCGCATGCTCCCACGCAGCAGCCACGGGACTGCCACCGCCTCTACCGACCGCCCCGGAGGCGAGCACCGACGGGCCGGCCGTTGGAGCTCAGCGACTCACCACGTGCACCGGCTCCTCGTCGGTCCGCTCGACGCCATCGATCTCCAGCACGAGGTCCGGGCCGTAGACGCCGCCGGGCGTCCCGAAGCCCGCCTCCCACTCGCCATCGAGCACCTTCCGGGCGATGAGCAGCGCCGCGTCGACGGTCAGCGTGTAGGTGTTGGGCGTGACGAGCCGCGAGACGACGCGTTGCTCGTCGTTCGAGGCCTCGCCCCAGACGTAGCAGTGCGTGTGCTCGCGGGTCTCCTCGTCCGGACCCTCCACGGTGGCGTGGACGAGGTCCTGCAGCGTGTCGGTGACGCCGGGCAGGTCGAACAGCGGCGCGAACAGGTCCGACGAGCGCATGAACAGCCGCGCGACGCCGGGAACGGCGGTGTAGACGGTCACGTTCTCGATGTCGGTCGTGTGGTACGCCGTCGCCACGTCCCCCCAGGGGATGGTGACGGCGCCGGTCTTCCCGCGGCCGAAGTCGATGCGGCGGGTCTCGTGGGCCGCCCCGACCGACTTGATGCGGCCGTCGCGCCGGACCGCGCCGCCCTCGCCCATCGAGTTGACGGCCGTCGCCGCGGTCCCCGGCGAGAGGCCCCCCTCGGCCTGGAACCCCAGCCGGAGGTCCGTCGCGTCCGGGAGCCGTTCGACCAGGTGTGCAGCCAGACAGTCCGTCGGGACCACGTCGAAGCCGACACCGGGCAGCAACTGGACGCCCGCGTCCGTGGCGGCCTCGTCGTAGCTGGCGACGGACTCGAACACCTCTATCTCGCCGGTGATGTCGAGGTAGTGGGTGCCGGTGTCGATGCACGCCTCGACCATCGGCCGGTGGGTCTCGACGAACGGGCCGGCACAGTGGAGGACGGCATCCACGTCGGCGGCCGCGAGTTCGGCTGCCACGTCGTCCGCGTCGAGGTCGAAGGCGCGGTGGGGCAGGTCGAGCTCGGCTGCCTGATGCTGCACCTTCGCCTGGGACCGACCGGCGAGCGTCGGTTCCTCGCCGGCCGCGACCGCCTGCCGGGCGATAAGGTCGCCCGTGTAGCCGTAGGAGCCGTAGATGAGCAGGTCCATGGCCGAGCGTCCGGCGCGGGCGGCCTAAACCCACCGGAGGCAGCCACGACCGGTCGTCCGACCGTCCCATCTGCCCGACGGTCTTTTGCGCTATCCCCACCGAATCCACCCGTGGTGCTTCGCGAGAGCCCGACGGTGGAGACGCTGACGGGGATGGTGGTGGTGTTCTTCGTCCAGGGTGCGGTGGGGCTGGTCGGTATCCAGGGACACCTCTTCGCGCTGGCGCCGCCGCTGCTCGCCCGCCCCTGGACGCTCGTGACGAACGTCTACGCGCACGCGAGCCTCCCGCACCTGCTGGGGAACGCGGTGGCGCTGGCGGCCATCGGGCTGGCCGTCGAACGGACGAGCACGCGCTTCCGGTTCCACGCCTTCTTCGTCCTGACGGGGATGCTCTCGGCTATCGTGCAGGTTCTGGTCGACGGACTCGTGGGCCAGCCCACGGCGGTGCTGGGCGCGAGCGGCGCCGTCTTCGCGCTGGTCGGCTACGCCATCACGGGAAACGCCGTCGTCCACGCCGCACTCCGTCGATTCCGCCCGGACCGGACGCTCCTGCTCGTCGCCGGCGCCGCACTGGTGTCCGCGGTCGTGCTGGTGACGGCGGCCCCGAACGTGGCGCTCGTCGCCCACGCCGTCGGCCTCGGCGCGGGGCTGGTCGCCGGCCGTCGCCGCGTCCTCCACGCGCGCGCCGGCCGCCGGCTGGCCGACCACCCCTGACTGCCGGCGCTGGGTCCCGGTTCACGCCGGTGATTGACATCGGGGAATCCAGAGACGGGACGCTTTTGGGTCGGTTTACGGCGAAGCTTCATGTGGGGCGATACGTTACTCGTTGCCATGCGATGGAACCCGCGACGCGTGCTCGGACAGGACGTCCCCGGACAGTCGGGGGACGGCCTCGCCGAGTCGCTCTCGGGTCTCGCCACGGCGGCCGGGCGGCCAGCGGTCGCGGCGGTCGAGACGGTCGGTTTCTGGGCCGCCGTCCTCCTGCCGCTCACCTACGTCCCACTCCTGCTGACCGGCCTCTCCAGCCAGCAGGACGCCATGCTCCTCGCTGCGCTGGTCGTGCTCCACCTGTTCGCGCTGAGCGCCGGGCACACGCACAACCAGGACTGACACGGGGCCGACGAACAGACCGCGGGACCGCCGCCCACCGGGCCGGTCGTGGCGGCCGACGGGTTCCGTTCGGGATGGCCGGGAGGGATTTATATGCCCATACCTACAGGTCGAGGCATGAACAGGCCGACGGTCGTCGTCGGCATCGGTGCGGGGGGCGCACGGATGCTGGCGGCAGTCGCCGACCGGGTCGGAGCGGTGGCCGACGGAAACGGGTCCGACTGGACCGGGGAGGCAGATATCGACCCCGACCGGTTCTCCTTCATCGCCGTCGACACCGACGAGGGCGACCTCGGGACGGAGGCCCCCGCGGTGGCCGAGACGGTCACGCTGGGGCCGCCGGACGCGAACGCCGAGCGGTCGTACCTGGCAGCACCACCCTCGGCGACCGAATCCGGGACGGGGCTGCGTCGCCGCCGGGCGCTGGCACGGCTGGCGCTCGAATCCGGCGGCAACCTCGCGGCCGTCCGGTCGGCGCTCGACACCGCCATCGGCGGGGCCACGGCGGTCGAGAACGCCGAGGACGGCATCGACGTCTGGTTGCTCGCGGGACTCGGCGGTGGCATCGGTGGCGGCAGCCTCCCCCTGCTGACCGCACTCGTCGCCGATATCGCCGACGAGTTACGGTTCCCCGTCTCCACGTACGCGTTCGGAAGCCTCCCCAGCAGCACCGATGACGCGACGAGTGCCATCCACGCGCGGAACGCCTACGTCACGGTCCGGGAGCTACAGGCACTCCTGCCCGGGAGCGAGACGGCCTCCCCGATAGAGCTCGAGCTCCCGCTGGCCGAGGCCGTCCTCGGACGCCCGGCAATCACGCTCGACGAGCCGCCGCTCGCGGGCCTCTTCCTCGCCCCCGTCGACGACGAGGGGCGCGTGACACCGGTCGAGCGCGCCGCCGCGACGACCGCCGTCGGGCACGCCCTGACGAACGGCCGGCCGGACCTCGCCTTCGATAACGCGACGTTCGGCCAGGAGCCCGGCCCACCCGTCTACGGGGTCACCGCCGGGCGCGTGACGCTCCCGGTCGACGACCTCGACCGGCTGTTCGACGTCCGGTCGGACCGGCTCGCGGTCACCGACCAGCTCGACGACCTCGAGGACCGCATCGACGGGCTGGACGCGGATATCGACTGGCTCTCGACCATCCTCGACGCCGACCTCGGCGGTGAACGCGTCCCGGACGGCATCGCGGACGCGGTCTTCCACTACCCCGAGCGCCGCGTCGAGGACGCCGACATCGACGCGCTCGCGCGGGACCGGGTCGACCTGCAGACCCACATCGATAGCGTGGTCAGCGAGGTCGGGCGGGCGGTGCCAAAGCGGGTCCCGACACGGCCGGTGGTCGCACTCGTTCTCGGCCACGGCCTCGCCGAGCGGCTCGACGAGGCCGTCGACAGCCATCCGTTCCCGGCGACGCTCAACGAGACCGCCAGCGAGTACGGCGACGCCGTCGACGCCGTGCTGGCGGAGCGTGGCGAGGAGGGGCTCCCGTCGGAGCCGCTGGGGGCCTGGCGGCAGGTCGTCAAGCCGGCGCTCTCGAACGAGGCCGAGTCGCTGTCCGCAGGGGCCGAGGACCGGCTCAACCCCATCGCGAGTCGCCGGCTCCGGAAGCAGGCCGAGGCCGCGAACGGGCGTGCCGCCGAACTCGAGGACCTCGCGGACGCCTTCGCGACCCTCACGGCCGTCCGCGAGGCCGCGCGCGAACGCGCCGACGAGGCCCGCGAGCAACTCCGGGAGCGACGGGACGAACTGGAGCGCGAGCGCGACACGGTGCGGCGCAAGCGCGACAGCATGAGCGAGTCCCGCCGTGAGATAACGCGCCGCCGCGACGACCTGCGCGAGCGACTGTCTCACCCCCGGGTCACGGAAGGAGGGCGCCACCGGCGGGTTCCGCTGACGAACGTCGCCGACCTCATCCCGGAGACGCTCTCGTTCGCGAACAGCCTCGCCGAGCTGGTCGCCGAGGGGTTCGTCGACGAGTCCGACATCGCGACCGAACTCGCCACGCTGGTGGCGGCCCTCTCCGACCCGGTCCACGACCCGGACGGCGACGCGGCCCCGGAGAGTCGCCTCGTGATGGCGACCGCACGGGAGAACCGCTGGGGCCCGGCCGGGGACCTGCTGGCGCTGGCCCCCGAGGACGGCCCGGACGTGCAGGCGGCGCTGGCCGAGGCCTTCGACGACCGCATCGGCGTGGACGACGGCCGTGGGTTCGCCGTCGACCTCGCGGGGCTGTACGCCCCCGTCTCGCTCCCGGAGCTGCGCACGCTCGGGGCGATTCACGAGGCGTTCGAGGACCCGGCCCGGAGCGTGAGCGAGGTGTTCGGTGACCTCGACGACGCGGCCGTCCGCGACGCCATCGCTTACCCCGAACTACTCCCCGAGGGTACGCAGGGCGCGAAGCAGCGCGAGGTGGCAGACGCCATCGCCGACATCGAGATGGATTCCGACAACAGCCGCCCGTTCGACCGGGACTGAACACGACCACGGGGGGCTGCCGCCCGACGGGCCTTTGACCCCTGGGGCCGACGCCCGGACCATGGCTATCCGCTCGTTCGAGGGTACGGAACCGACCATCCACGAGGACGCGTTCGTCCACCCTGCCGCCGAGGTCATCGGCGACGTGACGCTGGAGGCCGACGCCAGCGTCTGGCCCAACACCACGCTCCGGGGCGACCACGGCGCCATCGTCCTCCGCGAGGGCGCGAACGTGCAGGACAACGCCGTTCTCCACGAGGGCGCCGACATCGGCCCCTACGCCACGGTCGGCCACTCGGCCATCGTCCACGGCGCTGTCACGGAGGAACGCTCGCTGGTCGGGATGAGCGCGGTCGTCCTCGACGACTGCACCGTCGGCGAGGAGGCGATGGTCGGGGCCTGCGCGCTCGTGACGGAGGGCACCGAGATTCCGGCGAACACGCTCGCCGTCGGGCAGCCCGCCGAAGTGACGAAGGAGGTCGAGGACTCCCCCTGGGCGTACGCCGGGCAGGCGTACACGAAGTACGCCGACGACCACCGCGAGACCAGCGAGGTCGTCGCACACGGCCACCCCCCGGTCGAGGACTGAGCCGCCACCCGGTCCCGGGGCAGTACGCGGCACCGCTGGGGACGGATACCCGACGAGAGCTGTCATAAACCCCGGGACGTATCCGGCAGAACGGTTAGTTGTGGGTGTGCCTACCTGTCACACGCGGTGGGTGGTTGCCACCACCACCAACACCACCACCACCACCACCCTGTCACCACCCACCGGCGCTGCCGTCACCACTCTGCCGCCTTCCTCTTTCGGCCCCGACGGACAGTGGCCGGAACAGAACCCATCCGATAGTGTGACATCTATGAATTGTTTCCGGTTCAATACAGATATACTGCACCTTTCGATAGAATGCGGGCTATTCGACACGAAATCTGGTTATCCAAGAGCTATTCGCGTCGGGCGAGCGCCCTACCGGCGCCGACCGCGAGCAGGCCGGCCGCCGCGAGCAGAGCGAGGCCGGGGACGAACGAGTCGGTCGCGTCGTGGAGCGCCCCGACCAGTGCGGGCCCGGCGAACCCGCCGATCTCACCGACGGCGAACACCAGTCCCACGGCGGTCCCGGTCCGCTCGGCGCCGACACCCTCCAGTTCGACCGGGAGCGCGCGCAGCAGCGGCGAGATGGTGCCGAGTCCCAACCCGACACCGGCGACCAGCACCGCGGCGACGAGCGGGTCGACAGCGAGCGCGAGGCCAGCGGTCCCCGCAGCGAGGACCAGACCCGCGACGGGGACGGCCGCCCGACGGCGGTCCAGTCGTTCGGCGAGCGGCGCCAGCGTCACGGTCCCCGCTAGCTGGGCCACGACCAGCAGCGTGGTCACACGCGCAGCGAGCGTCGGGGAGGCACCGCGTGACTCCAGCACTGCCGTGAGCCAGCCCTGCAGGCCGTGGACGACGAACAGGTAGACGAAGCCGACGACCACCAGCAGTACGACGGCCGGCGTGCGCGCGACGGCCCGGAGCGCCGCGAGCGAGGACTCGCGAGAGGTCCGGTCGGGCGCCGGGCTAGGTCGTTCGTCGGCGGCGCCGCCGAACCGCTCGGCCAGCACCAGCGCGACCCACCACAGTGCGGCGAACGCGAGGACGGCGACCCCCGTCGCGCCGAAGAACGGCCGCCAGCCGCCCAGTGCCGGGCCGATGGTCGGTCGCCCGAGGCCGAACGCCGCCGCGGTACCGAGCGTCGACCCGACGAGGTAGACCGCCGACGCCGAACTCACGAGCCGCTCGGGGAACCGGTCGGCGACGAGCTTGGGTAGCCCGAAGGTGATGCCGGTCCCGCCGACACCGAGCAGGAGCGTGGCGGCCAGCATCGTCGCGAAGTCCGGCGCCGCGCTCCGCGCGAGGTGGGCGACGCCGACGAGCGTGACACCGGCACCGACGGCGCGCTCGCCGCCGATACGGTCGGTCAGAGCGCCGCTGAACAGGCCGATGGGGACGTACGTGAGCGGGACCGCCCCGGCGAGGACGCCGGCCTCCGTGTTCGTGAGCGAGAGCTCGGTCTGGAGGGTGGGAAGGTAGGCCGGCAGCGAGAACCAGGCGAACAGCAGGCAGCCGTAGGCGAGCGCCCCGAGCCCGAGGAGCGCGACGGAGGCGCGCGCTGGGACGGTGCGTTGCTGGTCGTTCTGGGTCGACACGGCCACTGCTGCGGGGGCAGGTCGTTTGAGGGTAGCGAAGGGCCCGCGAGACGGGGCCGGCGGGCGCCCGCCGGTCGCTGTCGGCTACACGCGGTCGCCCGAGCCGCTACCACGTCCCGCCAGGTCACGGAGCGTCGCGGCGATGCGCCGGCGGGCGTACACCAGTTCCCCGATGCCCCAGCCCAGGAGCAGCGGGATGGCGAGGAAGACCCCCAGCAGCGCCCACGACGACATCCAGACCGGGCGGAGGAACGGCGTGATATGCTGGTAGCGGTCGGCGACCTCCTCCCCGAACGACTCGACCGGGGTGCCGGCCGTCGAGCCACGGAGCCAGTCCGGGAACGTCTCCTGCGAGGCCGGGCCCTCGCCGGCGCCGCCGGTCACCTCGTGACTGCCGGACTCGCCCAGCGCGGCCATCGACGGGCCGTTCGAGCCGGGCGCCCCGCGCTCGGAGTCGTAGGGGGCCCACGCCGCGTAGAACTCCCAGACGACCTCGCCCTCGGGCGTTATCTCGACGGCCCGGTGGTTGAGCGAGTCGGTGACGAGTGTGTTCCCGTTGGGGAGGCGGTCGGCGTCGCGGGGCCAGTTGAAGCCCCCGACGCTCCAGACCTCCTCCCACGAGCCGTCCTCGTGGGTGAACTCGACGACGCGGTCGTTCTCGGAGTCCGCGACGAGGACGGTCGGGTTGCCCTGCTCGTCCACCCAGAAGTCGGGGTTGTGCTGCTCGAACAGCCGGGAGTGGTTCCCGTCGCTGCCGAGCTGGTACTCGATGTCGTTCGTCGAGCGGTTCACGAGGATGACCTGGTCGAAGTTGCGCGGGGATGCGAGGTAGCGACCGTCACCGACCTTGTCCACGTCGTTGACGTGGGTCCAGTCGGGCTTGAAGCCGCCCTCGGTCGAGTTGGGGTAGTGCTGGTTGAACGTCCACTCCCAGACGACCGAGTCGTTGCCGCGGTCGTAGACGAGGATGCGGTCGTTCGAGACGCCGTCCTCGTACTCGCGCATGTTGGCGATGAGCAACTGGTCGCCGTTGATCTGGTCGACGTCGTGGGTGTCGTGGAAGTCGAACGACTCGGACCACGCCACCTCGTCGGCCGCGGGGTCGTACGAGAAGACGACCGTCCCGCCGGGGTTCGTGCTGGTCACGAGCAGGTTCCCGTTCGGCAGCGGGTCGGTGTCGTAGAACCAGCGGGCCGGGAACGGCAGGTCGTTGTCGACACCGGAGATGAGCTGGCGACCCTGGGCGTCCCCGGCGGCGGCGACGACGCGCGCCGGCTTCTTCGCGTTGCCGACGCCCTTGAAGTGGAACCCCTGGACGGAGACGTAGGTCGTGTTCTCGGCGGGCTGTTCGACCGTGCCCGGCCCGAGCCGGGTGCCGCGGTCGGTGGCCGCGGAGACGACCGTCGGGCTCAGCAGGAGGAGCAGCACCACGAGGAGGGCCGCGCGGGCGCGCCAGGCCCGCGATTCGGCGAGGCGCCGTCGCGCCCCCGTGAGGCGGGCACGCAGGCGCTCGGAGACCGATTCCATACCCGCGCTGGGGAAGGCGCCTATCTGTCTCTTGTGGTTCCGGGTTCCCGGCCGTCGAAAGCACCACCCCCCCGACTCCCCCACCGCTACCCTCTCCCCCTCACGGTCGCCGAGGGCGTTAAGACGGCGCACGCGCTACCGTGGGTATGGACCTGTCCCGGGTAATCCGGCACGACCCCGTCTCGGTGACGGACGAGGAGCGCGAGGCCGGCGTGCTGGTGTCGGTGGTCGACCCCGGCAACGACGAGTGGCCTCACGGCGGCGTCCCCGAGGACCCGCACGTGCTGTTCATCAAGCGCCAGGACGACCTCGGCGAGCACGCCGGGCAGATGAGCTTTCCGGGGGGTGGCCGCGAGGACGTGGACCCCGACCTCGAGGGGACGGCGCTCCGCGAGGCCCGCGAGGAGGTCGGCGTCGAGCCGGCGAACGCGGACGTGGTCGGGCGGCTGGACGACATCCGCACCGTCACCCGCTACGCCGTCCGGCCGTACGTCGCGCGCGTCCCGGACGCCAGCTACCAGCCCTGCGATACCCGCGAGGTCGCCGAGGTCGCCGCGCTCTCGGTCGAGGACCTCACCGACCGCACGAACTACGACTCCGAGCGCCGCGACCACCCACACTACGGCGACATCCGACTCCACTACTTCCGGGTCGACGGCTACACCGTGTGGGGGGCGACCGGCCGGATGCTGGTGCAGTTCCTCGAACTCACGACGGACTGGGAGATGCCGCCCGAACCGGACCGCGAGGTCGAGGCCGACGCCGAGTTTCCGGTCTGACTCAGGCGCCCACCGTGACCGGCCGGCCCTCGCCGCCGCCCCGGAACCGTCGATACCCCTCGTACAGCGCCGGCAGTCCCAGCGGAAGCGCGAGCACGCCGAAGGCGACGAGCGCGTACCGGGTCGTGTCGTCGTCGCGCCACGCCAGCCCCGTCGCGACGAGGCCCAGGCCGGCGACGAGGTACGCGAGGTTGCTCCAGAGCGGGTCGTACGACGAGCAGTACAGCCAGCAGACCAGCGTGTAGGAGGGGGCGTTCCAGGTCGGCGGGGAGAGCTTCGGCCAGAACAGCCGGCAGTAGGTCGTCCAGCCGAGCATCGCGGCCGCCGGGAGCCCGACGAGCCACCTCGTCGCGGACCGACGGGCACGCGAGCCGTAGCGTCGGTATCCGGCGAGGAACAGCGCCGGGAACCCGAGAATCCACAACCAGATGCCGACCGTGTACGTGACCGGCCAGTGCTCGATGCGGGGCTGGGTGACCGGCAGTCGGAACGATGCGGGCAGCGTCGCCCAGGGGAACGAGGGGTCGGGGACGGGGTTCGTGAGCAACGCCGCGAGCGAGAGAACGGTCCCGAGTACGAGGCCGTACAGGGCGACGGTGGTGTAGGCGTCGAGCCACGCCGGCAGCGCTGGGGCCGTGTTGGAGTGGAGGGCGGCGTCGGCCATCCGGGGTCAGTCTTCGCGTTCGAGGGTCTCCTTGCGCCGCTCGAACTCCTCGTCGCTCAGGTCGCCGCGGGCGTATGCCAGCCGCAGTTCCTCGAGCGCGGTGTCACCGCCCTCGCTGTCGGCCGTCAGCGTCCGGTAGAGCAGGTACCCGCCACCGACGAGGCCGGCGAGGAGCACGAGTCGGAGCAGGATCGCGAGCAGGAACATCCCGCCCGTCATCCCGGTCCCGCCGCCCCACATATGCCCGCCCCACGTCGTCCCGCCCCAGCCGGCCATCATGCCGTAGCCGACCATCCCGAGCCCCATGAACAGGAGCGGGACGAGGACGAGGATACCGAGCAGGACGAGCACGAGCGTCAGGAGCCGACTGTTGGAGGTGTTGGTGGACATCGTGGGTGCCCCGGGGATATCCCGGGTTCTAATTACAGGTACACGCCCCGGATTCAATGCGGTTTCCACTTCGAATCCGAAGTTGAACAGCCGCTACAGTTCGGAAATCGCGGGTGAGAACACGAGATGACGGCCGGAGCGGCCGGCGGCGGCACCCAGGCCGCCGCCGAGAGCACGAGACGCTTGTTCGACCGCACGCGGGGGACCTCCGCGATGATACTCCCCGCGGTGGTCCTCGGCCTTCTCCCCGTGCCGTCGCGCGCTACACGGTCAGCGACCCGATGTCGAGGGCCCGCAACCGGGTCGACGGCCGGGAGTGGGAGCAGGACCTCGAGGCCGCGAACCGCAAGCAGGTCCGGTACACTACGGGATGGTCGTGGTAGTGGCTTCGTTGGGCCTTTTCTTCGTCGTCGCGGGGGTCGTCGCCCGAGTCGGGACCGCTTCCGACACGTCCTTACCTACCGGTATCCGAGCACCGACCAACGAATGCGAGGCGCGCTCATCGTGCTGGACGGCTGGGGGCTCGCCCCCGAGGACCAGAGCGGGCGAGACGCCGTGGTGGCGGCCGACACGCCCAACTTCGACCGCTATCGCGAGACCGGCACGTCCGGGACGCTCACCACCCACGGCCGCGCGGTCGGTCTTCCGGAGGGACAGATGGGCAACAGCGAGGTCGGCCACCTCAACATCGGGGCGGGCCGCGTCGTCAAGCAGGACTCGACCCGCGTCTCCGACGACATCGCCGACGGGTCGTTCTTCACGAACGACCGGCTGGTGTCGGCGTTCGAGTACGCCGACCGGAACGACGGGCACGTCAACTTCATGGGGCTGCTCAGCGACGGTGGGGTCCACTCGATGCAGGAACACCTCCACGCGCTCGTCGAACTCGCCGACCGCCAGGACGTGCCGGCCGTCACCCACGCCTTCACCGACGGGCGGGACACCGCCCCGACCTCGGGTGCAGGCTTCCTCGAAGAGTTCGCGGCCGTCGCCGAGGAGTACGGCACCGGCCACGTCGCCACCGTGACGGGCCGCTACTACGCGATGGACCGCGACCAGAACTGGGAGCGCACGAAGCGGGCCTTCGACGCCATCGTCGACCGCGAGGCGCCACACGAGGCCGCCTCCGCGGTCGAGGCGGTCGAGCGGTCCTACGCACGCGACACGACCGACGAGTACGTCGAGCCGACGCTCGTCGACGACGCGCCGGCGCTCTCGGACGGCGACGCGGTGGTCTTCTTCAACTTCCGGGCCGACCGCGCCCGGCAACTGGTCCGGATGCTCGCGGACATCCGCCCGGAATGGGACCTCGACACCTCGCCGCCCGACACCCGGGTCGTGACGATGACCGAGTACGACGCCACGTTCGACCTGCCGGTGGCGTACCCGCCGAACCAGCCCGCGGACGTGCTGGGCGAGGTGCTCGCGGACGCGGGCCTGACACAGCTTCGGGCCGCCGAGTCCGAGAAGTACGCCCACGTCACCTACTTCCTCAACGGGGGTCGTGAGGTCGCGTTCGATGGTGAGGAGCGCGAAATCGTGGACAGTCCGGATGTGGCGACGTACGACCAGCAGCCGGAGATGCACGCGCCCGAACTCACGGACGCGGTCGTCGGCCGCATCGAGCGCGAGGACCCGGCCGCGCTCGTGCTGAACTACGCCAATCCGGACATGGTCGGGCACACGGGCGACTTCGACGCGGCCGTCGCCGCTGTCGAGGCCGTCGACGAACAGCTCGGGCGGCTGGTGGCCGCGTGCCACGACGCCGGCGCGCACGTGCTGGTCACGGCCGACCACGGTAACGCCGACGACATGGGGACGGAAGCGGACCCGCACACGGCCCACACGACGAACCCGGTCCCGTTCGTCTCGCTGCCGCCCGAGGGCGGCGACGGGGGCGTGGAGGTCCGAGATGGGGGCGTCCTGGCGGACCTCGCGCCGACGCTGCTGGACCGGATAGGTCTCGACCAGCCCGAGGCGATGACCGGCGAGTCGCTGCTGGAGTGACCTCGGAGTACGGCTCGGAAACAGTTCACGGTTGTCCGGCATACCGCGCCGCAGGCGCGGTTTCACCGGCACGGAGGTCGCCGGAGGCGACCGGAGTGCCGGCCTTTTTCTGAACGTTTTCTGCCGTCATCAGAACGCTCCGCGTTCCGATTGCCCGTGGAATCGCGGAGCGATTCCACGACCGCGAGTGGTTCGCCGGATCTGCTGGCGAACCCGAGCGGGAAAAACGCTCTTAGTCGTCGCTGGGCGCGGCCGCGCCGCTGCCCGCGGAGACACCCGTGCCGGGCCCGACCTCGATGTCCAGCTCGTCCAGTTTCTCGTCGGGAACGACGCCGTCGACCCAGCCGCGGTGCTCGTAGTACTCCTCCTTCATCGGTTCGAGTTCACAGACCTCGCCCTCGGAGGCGCCCTGGCCCGGGATGGAGCCGGGCTCGTCGGGCAGGAACCGCTCGGGCAGCGAGTCGTCCTCGCCGTCGAACCCGTTGAGGTTGTTGTAGTAGCGCTCGAGGTTGTAGACCCGCTCGCCCGCCTGCATGAGTTCCTCCTCGCCGACATCGAGCCCGGTCATCCCGTTGTACTGGAGGACGTACTCCTCGACGCCCTCCGCGAAGGCGTTGAACTTGCAGATGTCGAACGAGTCGGAGATGGCGTGCATGTCCTGGAAGGTGGCACACAGCTCACCCTTCCCCTCCCAGGCGTACGGGTCGACCTTCTCCGGGATGCCGAGAATCTCGGCGGCGGGCGTGTAGCCGCGCAGGTGACACCCACCACGGTTCGAGGTGGCGTAGCCGATGCCCATCCCCTTCATGCAGCGCGGGTCGTAGGCGGCCATCGACTGGCCCTTGACGGCCAGCGAGTTCTCGTGGGCGTCGAACTCCTCGGCGAGGTGGTTCGGCCCCTCGGCGAGGTGGTCCGCGAGCTCCGTCTCGCGGGTGGCGATCTTCGTCAGCATCTCGACCATCTCCTCGGTGTCGCCCCACTCGATGCCGTCGCCGAGGCCGTCCAGCTTGCCCTCCTCGGTCATCTCCATCGCCATCGCCATCGTGTTGCCGGCGTCGATGGTGTCGATGCCGTGGTCGTTGCAGCGCTGGAGCATGAGCGCGATGTCGTCGCGCTCGGTGTGGCCGGAGTTGGGGCCGAGCGCCCACGCCGACTCGTACTCGTACGATTCCGTGCGGACGTTCAGCTCCTCGCCCTTGTGCATCACGTCGACCTCGACCTCCTTCTTGCACGCGACCGGGCAGGAGTGACAGGTCGGCTCGTCGACGAGGATGTTCTCGCGGACGTTCTCGCCGGAGACGCGCTCGGAGTCGAAGTCGTCGGCGCCCCAGCCGTCGTCACGGGCGTCGCTCGTTGACGTGTACTTCCCGTTGCGCGCCGGGAGCCCGGACATCTCCTCGGTCGCGTTCATCAGGACGTTCGTCCCGTACAGCGAGAGCCCGCCCTCGTTCGGGCCCGTCACTTCGGACTCCTGGATGAGCTGCATCGCCTGCTGGTGACCCTTCTTGAACGTCTCGGGGTCCGCCGGCTTCTGCATCTTCGTCGTGGACTTCACGACGACGGCTTTCAGGTTCTTGTTACCCATCACGCAGCCGGTCCCGCCCCGGCCCGAGGCGCGGTCGTCCTCGTTCATGATGCAGGCGAACTTCACCTCGTTCTCGCCGCCCTCCCCGATGGCCATCGTGGAGAGGTTCTTGCCGTAGGCGCCCTCGTGGCGCTCCTCGAGTGCCTCCATCGTGTCGTGGACACCCTTGCCCCAGAGGTCGGAGGCGTCGTGGAGCGTGACCTCGCCGTCCTCGACGAAGGCGTACACCGGCTCGTCGGCGCGCCCCTCGAACAGGAGGCCGTCGAAGCCGGCCCACTTGAGCCGCGCACCGGACCAGCCGCCGTGGTGGCTGTCCGTCACCGTCCCCGTCAGCGGGGACTTCGTACAGATGGCGATGCGCCCCGACATCGTCACCTGCGTCCCCGTGAGCGGGCCGTTCATGAACGCGAGGAGGTTGTCCTCGCCCAGCGGGTCCACGTCGGGCCCCTGATCGAAGACGTACTTCACACCGAGGCCGCGCGCGCCGATGTACTTGCGCGCGTCCTCGTCGTCTACACTTTCGTAGCCCACCGACCCCTCCGAGAGGTCGACGCGGGCGACGTGGTCCTGGAATCCGCCGAGATCTGTCATGGTGAACCAGTATCGATACAGTTGGGGCGCTGGCGTGTTAGAAATTGCCACGTATGCGTAACTGAAAGAGGTTACATCTCGGGTGTCGGTACCGTCGATGGCCGGCCGCTATTTGTGGGGCTTGGGTGACCGACCGACACGACCACTCACCCGGCAGCCGCGAAACCGGAACCCGTCACAGTCCGAACGTGGGAGACGCGCCGGGACGGCCCCGGAACGAGGGGTCGCCCGGGACCGTCATGGTCATGAGCCGGGTGGCCGTGCGCCCGGCCGTGCCCGGTTCCGGACCTCTCGCGAGTGGCTCACGCTGGGGACGACGCCTCGCCCCCGTCACGTGGGCCGGGTTCGTCCTCGTCGCGAGCGTGAGCGACCCGGGTGGTGGTCCACCGGCCCCGCCGGTGTTCGGCCTCCCGGCGGACAAGATGCTCCACGGGCTCACGTACGCGACGCTGGCGGCGTCGCTCGCCGTCGGGCTCGCAACGCTCGAACCGGAGCGATTGCCCGGCAACGCGCTCCGGGAGCGTCCGCTCGCCCGGGTGGCCCTGCTCGCCGTCGTCGTGGCCACGGCCTACGGCCTCGCGATAGAGGGCGTCCAGTTCCCCATCCCGTACCGGACGTTCGACCTGCTCGATGCCGCCGCCAACGCCGTCGGCGCGGTCGTCGGCGCGGCGGGCTGGGTCGCTGGCGTGTTCGTTCGGCGGCGGTTCGGCCGCTGAGGAGCGCGGTCCCCGTGGTGGGCCCCGCCGGAGCGCCCCCCGAGCCGAAGCCGCTTTACCCACCGCTCGGCAACCCGGACGTATGAGTACGGACGAGCCGAGCCCGGAGGTCTACGAGTCGGGCCGCGGGATGGACGCGCACAACGAGGCGATGCGCGAGATCCGCGCCCGGCGCGACGAGACCTACGACCCCCGCGAGCCCACCCGGGTCTGGCTCGACGAGGACAACACGCCGGACGGGACCCGACAGTCGCTGACCATCATCCTGAACACGGGCGGCTGCCGGTGGGCCCGCGCCGGCGGCTGCACGATGTGTGGCTACGTCGCCGAGTCCGTCGAGGGCGGCAGCGTCAGCCACGAGGACCTGATGGCGCAGGTCGAGAAATGCCTCGAGCACGAGGCCGAGAACGCCGAGGAGCCCGCGCGCCTCATCAAGATCTACACGTCGGGCTCCTTCCTCGACGAGCGCGAGGTGCCGGCCGAGACCCGCGCCGCCATCGGCGAGACGTTCGCCGACCGCGAGCGCATGGTCGTCGAGTCGCTGCCGGACTTCGTCGCGGCCGAGCGGCTCGCGGACTTCACCGAACAGGGGCTGGAGACGGACGTGGCCATCGGCCTGGAGACGGCGACCGACCGCGTCCGCCACGACTGCGTGAACAAGTACTTCGACTTCGCCGACTTCGAGGCCGCCTGTGCCGAGGCGCGCGACGCCGATGCCGGCGTGAAGGCGTACCTCCTGATGAAGCCGCCCTTCCTCTCGGAGGCGGAGGCGCTGGAGGACATGAAATCGAGCGTCCGGCGCTGTGCCTCGGTCGAGGGCTGCCACACCGTCTCGATGAACCCCTGCAACGTCCAGCGCTACACGATGGTCGAGGACATCTTCCACGAGGGGGGCTACCGACCGCCGTGGCTCTGGTCGGTCGCCGAGGTACTCGAATCGACCGCGGACGCCGACGCCATCGTCGTCTCGGACCCCGTCGGCCACGGCTCCGACCGCGGGCCCCACAACTGCGGCGAGTGCGACGACAACGTCCAGACGGCTATCAAGGACTTCGACCTCCGGCAGGACCCCTCCGTCTTCGAGCAGGTGTCGTGTGAGTGCGAACTGACGTGGGAGGCGGTCGTGGAGCGAGAGCAGTCGTTCGGGATGCCGCTCGCACGGTAGGGGTGGGTTCGGGCTGCGGGCTGGTTCGTTGGCGTCCTTGCTGCACTCCTGCTCTCTCACGAGTTACACAGTGACGGAACCGCCTGCGAAGCCCTCTCGCTCTCGACCATCCGGGCCTCGCTGCGGTCCTCAGTCGCTCACTTCGTTCGCTCCTTGCGGTCCTTGCGTCGTCCGGGATGGGTCGAGACCGCTCGCCCTTCGATTCCGCCAGGAACCGCTGTTCGTCAGTCGGACTGTGTGAGCCTCGTACCTCCCCAACCGCCTGCGATGCTCGGCCTCCGCTTCGTCGTCCGAAAATCGAAGATTTTCGGAATCACGAGAGAACTTCGCTCTCTCGGACGACTCCGGCCTGCGCTTCTCAGCCACCGGCAGAGCAAGCTCTACCGAGCCCTCGCTCGCGTTGCTCGCGAGGACCTCGCACGCGATAGCGGCGGCTGGCCTCCGGCACAGCCGCCAGCGCGTGCCCGCTCGACTGACGAGGGTATCGACCCGCCGATAGACAGACCGACAATAGCTCTTCTTGACCTCGGGGTGGGGAAATTATACAGAAATCCACTCCTTTCTACGCGAACTTCCGAATCAGCCCGAAAATCTTGTCCCGAACCCGGTCCGGCAAAAATCGCAGTTTCACCATCAGGTCGGCCAGGCCACCGACCACGTAGCGCGGTTCGGGGTCCGGGGAGACGCCGGCCTCGAGGATGACGCGGGCCACGTCCTTCGGATGGACGGCGACGGGCGAGTCCGCACCGAACAGGGAGGCGTCCTCCTGGAACTCGTAGATGTCGGCGTAGGCGTCGGTGCGGTCGTAGCGGTCGAGTTCCTCGTCGACGCGCTCGCGGAACTTCGTCTTCACGGGACCGGGCTGGACGACGCTCACGTCGATGCCGTGCGGGGCGACCTCGTTGCGGAGCGCGTCGCTGTAGCCCTCCAGCGCGAACTTCGAGGCGGAGTAGGCACCCATCCCGGGCGAGGCGAGCCGACCCGCGACCGAGGAGACGTTGACGATGGTGCCGTCCTCGCGCTCGCGCATGTGGGGCAGCACCGCGCGGACGAGGCGGTGCGGGCCGTAGACGTTCACGTCGAACTGCCGGTGCAGGAGGTCGTCGCTCACGTCCTCGAGCGGCCCGTGCTGGCCGTAGCCGGCGTTGTTGACGAGGCAGTCGATGCGGCCGTCGCGCTCGATGATGCGCTCGACCACGCGCTCGATGTCCTCCGGGTCGGTCACGTCGAGCGTGTTGATATCGCACCCTTCCTCGCCGAGTTTCTCGATATCCGCGGTGTTGCGGGCGGTCGCGTACACCTGCCAGTCGTCGTCGAGGAACGCGTAGGCGGTCGCTCGTCCGATGCCGGACGAACAGCCCGTGATGAGAACCGTCTTCGTATCGACCATGGGCGCGGGTCGCAGGGACCCCACTTAGCGGTGGTCGTTTCAGCGGTGGTCGGGTCGTCGACCCGTGGTCGCGTTCGGAGCCAGCGGACAGAAACGTCGTTCGGTGAATTGACGTGTGGCGCGAGCGGAGCAGTCGGTGATGGATGTCGACCTCCGTGCGACCGTCGTCGGCTTCGTGGGCGCACTCGTCGTCCTCGGGGCGCTGCTCGCGTTCGTCGGGGTCGGGCGAATCGTGGATGCGCTGGTCCGGGCCGAGCCCGGACTCCTCGTCGGCGTGCTGGTGGCGGCGCTGGCGTGGCTCACCGCGTGGGGACTTGCGCTGCGGACCGTCCTGCGTGTGCTGGGGGCGTCACTCCGCGCCCCCGTCGCGGTGCTGGTGTTCACGGCCGCCACCTTCGCCAACAACGTCACGCCGTTCGGACAGGCTGGTGGCGAGCCCATCGCGGCCCTGTTCATCTCTCGGGTGGCCGACACCGAGTACGAGACGGGGCTCGCGGCCATCGCCAGCGTCGACTCGCTCAACTTCGTCCCCTCGATAACGCTGGCGACGCTCGGGCTGGCGTACTTCTCGACGAAGGTCGCGTTCGGTCGCCGCCTGCAGTTCGCCACGGTCGCGGTGGTCGGCCTCGCGCTGGTCATCCCGGTGGCCGGCTACTACGGCTGGCAGAACCGCTACACGGTCGAGCAGAAGGTCGTGGGCGCGTTCACCCCGTTCATCCGGGGGGTGGGCCGGGTGGTGCCCGGGCTGAACCCGCTGGACCCGGACGTCATCCGCGAGCGCATCGAGGGCTTCTTCCACGCCATCGAGCGCGTCACGAGCGACCGCGAGCGACTCGCGCTCGCACTCGGGCTCTCGACGGCCGGCTGGCTCTGTCAGGGGGCCTCCCTCTACCTCGCGCTGCTGGCCATCGGCTCGCCCATCGACCCGGAGGTCGTGTTCGTGGTCATCCCGGTCGGCGCCATCGCCGGCATCACGCCGCTCCCCGGCGGCCTCGGCGGTGTCGAGGCAGTCCTCATCGCGCTGCTGGTGGCGCTGGGCGTCCCCGCGGGCGCGGCCGCCGCCGGCGTCCTCATCCACCGGATGGGGACCTACTTCGTCCCGCTCCTGCTGGGCGGTGGGACCGCGACTGCGCTCGGCGCCGACGGCTTCCTCACCCGGCGGGCCACCGAGGGCGCCACCGGCGCGGCCGGCGCGGGAGGGGACGATGACGACCGCGAGCCCTGACGGGCCACGAGCGGAACACGGGGGCACCCGTGCGACCCGGATAACGTCAGGATTAAACCCGGGCGTCGGGAAGAGGGCGGTAATGGCGACACTCTACGACGTACCCACCGAGGAGTTCATCGAGGCCCTCGCGGAGCGACTGACCGAGGACGACACGTTCGACGAGCCCGACTGGGCGGCGGTCGCGAAGACCGGCGTCGGTCGCGAACTGCCCCCCGAGCAGGATGACTTCTGGCAGCGCCGCGCCGCCTCCGTCTTCCGGAAGGTCGCCGTCGACGGTCCCGTGGGCGTCCAGCGCCTCCGCACCAGCTACGGCGACTCGAAGCAGGGCTCGACGCGCTACCGTGTCCGCCCGGACCAGAAGACCGAGTCCTCGGGCAAGATCGTCCGCACCATCCTCCAGCAGCTCGAGGACGCCGACTACGTCCAGCAGGAGGGTAGCGCGGGCCGCGCCGTCACCGGTGACGGGCGCGCCTTCCTCAGCGATGTCGCGACCGACCTCCTCGAGGACCTCGACCGGCCGGAGCTGGAGCGCTACGCGTAGACCGGACTTCTCTCTCGTTCTCTCGACTCGATAGCGGCCGCGCTGGCTGCCCCCGGTTCAGCAGTCAGTCCGCACCGGGCACGTCGTGGCCGGCGACGTCGGTCCCCCCGTCCGCATCGACGGTCGCCGTCACACCCTCCCCGGTGGGCGAGCCGAGCGGGTTGTCGCCCACGATGTGCACCTCGCGCTGTGGGAACGGGATGCCGATGTCGGCGTCCCGGAGGCCGGCGTGGACCGCCTTCAGCAGCAGGTGCGTCGCCCGCCCGCGCAGGACCGGGTCGGCCACCCAGACGAGTAGCTCTGTCTCGATAGCGCTGTCGCCGAACTCGCGGAACCGGACCCGCGGCGAGGGGCGCTCCTGCACCAGCGACTCCGCGGCCGCCACCGCGAGCAACGTCTCCTCGACGTGGTCGAGGTCCGAGGCGTAGGCGATGCCGACGGGGATGCGGATGCGTCGCTCCCGTTTCGGCCCGGACTCGTTGATGACCCGTGCGGAGTTGAGGACGCTGTTGGGGAGCGTCACCAGCACGTCGTCGCGGGTCCGGATGGTCGTCGAGCGGATGGAGACGTCCTCGACGCGGCCGCGGTCGCCGTTCTCGGTGACGATGTAGTCGCCGACCTTGTACGTGCCGTCGAAGTAGAGCGCGATGCTCCCGAAGAAGTTCGCGATGGTGTCGCGGGCGGCGAAGCCGAGGACGATGCCGAGAATCCCCGCCGAGGCCAGCAGCGGCGTCACGTCGTAGTTCCACACACGCAGGAGCGCGAACGACGACAGGGCGATGACACCGGCGGACCAGACGTTCTGGAAGACGGGGACGACCGAGCGCTCGGCGGTCGTGGTCTCGGCGGCCGTGATGGTCCTCGAGACGCGGCGGCCGAGGCGGACGAGCGTGGCCATCCAGACGAGGACGAGCGCGGAGACGACGACCGCGGCCACGTCGGCGTCGAGCGCCGCGTCGAGTGCGAGCGGCGCCCGTGCGAAGTAGGCCCCGGCCAGCAGGGCGCTCAGGTAGAGGGCAGGGTGGACCGTCTGGAGTGCAACGTCGTCCACTTCCCCCTCGATGCGCGCCGTCAGCGCGCGGATGAGCGCGTCGCCGCCCACCTGGACGGCCCGCGCGGCCAGTACGGAGGCGAGGACGATGACGACGAGCGTCTGCCACCGCGGCAGCGTCGCCAGCCACATCATGAAGTCGGCGATGGGAGTCATTGCGTTCCACTCGCGATAGCAGGAGATAACTCTTCCCGGCGGCCTGGAGTGGCGTCGGTCCGCAACCCGAACCCGTTTTGACGCCCGGCCCGACCCGCCGCGTATGACCGACCTCACGGTGGACTTCGGGAACGCGCTTGATGTCGAGGCGACGCCGGGCGTGAGCGAGGAGGGCCTCGAGCGCCTGGACGAGCGCGTCGCGACGGCGCACGACACCATCTCGACCGGGATGGACGAGGGGGAGTTCGGCTACGCAAGCCTGAACCTGCCCGAGCGGACCGATGCGGCCGCTATCGAGTCAGCGGTCTCGGACATCGATGCCGACCACGTCCTCACCGTCGGTATCGGCGGGTCGGCGCTGGGCGCGGTCACCGTCTCGGCCGCGCTCGGCCTCGGCGACCGGCATCACACGCTCGACAACGTCGACCCCGAGGAGACGCGCCGGCTGCTCGATTCGCTCCCGCTGGACCGTACGGCGGTCAACGTCGTTTCGCGCTCCGGGACCACCGCCGAGACGCTGGCGAACTTCCTCGTCGTCCGGGCGGCGCTGGACGAGGCCGGTGTCGACTGGACCGAGCGGACGGTCGTGACGACGGGCGAGGAGGGTCCACTCCGGGCCGCAGCCAGCGAGTACGGCCTCCCCGCGCTCGACGTGCCCGAGGGCGTTCCCGGCCGGTTCTCCGCGCTTTCGGCAGTCGGGCTGGTCCCGGCGGCAATCCTCGGCGGCGACATCGAGGGGGTGCTGGCGGGCGGGGCCGCGGGTCGCGAGGCGCTGCTCGACGGGGGGTCGCTGTTCGAGTACCCCGGCTACACGTACGGCGCGGTGGCGTACGCGCTCGAAGGGCGCGGCGCGACCGTGAACGCGATGCTGCCGTATGCCGAGTCGCTGGAGCCGTTCGCGGAGTGGTTCGCCCAGCTCTGGGCCGAGTCGCTCGGGAAGGACGGCCTGGGGCAGACGCCCGCCCGGGCGCTCGGTGCGACCGACCAGCACTCCCAGCTCCAGCTCTACCGGAGCGGCCGCCACGACAAGCTCGTCACGATGGTCCGCCCGCGCGAGCGCGCCGATATCGACATCCCGGCGACGGATGTCGAGGGGATGTCCTACCTCGGCGATGCGACGCTGGGCGAGCTGCTGGACGCGGAGTTCGAGGCGACGGAGGCGTCACTGGCGGCGGCCGACCAGCCGAACGTCCGGGTGGAGGTTCCGCGGGTCGACGCGGCGGGCATCGGCCGGCTCCTGTTCGACGTCGAGGCGGCCTGTGTCCTCACGGGGGAACTCATGGGCGTGGAGACGTTCACCCAGCCCGCCGTCGAGTGGGGCAAGCGCGCGGCCCGGGGCCTGCTCGGCGGTGGCGAGTTCGCGGAGGCCGACGCGGTCGCCGAGAAGACCAGCCGCGTCGTCGGCGGGGAGTAGAGCCGACCGACGGCGGTCGCGGACCGGCGACCGTCGCTCCCGATTGAGAAAGAGGTATTCGACGGCGGCCCGAACCGACCCCATGGACGAACTGAGCGGACTGAGCGGTGCCAGCCCGGAGGAGCGGCTCCGGAGCGTCGGCACCGGTATCGGCCTCACCGTGGCCGGCTTCGTCACGGCCCTGGTGGTGCTGTTCGCCGGCGTGCAGGCGCTCGCCGCTGCGGGCATCCCCGTCCGGGAACAGCCCGTCCTCGTCGTCGGGCTGAGCATCGTCCTCCAGGGACTCGGGTTCGGTATCGCGGTCGCGGTCTACATGGCGCTCACGAAGCGATTCGACCTCCTGAAGTACCGGCTCCCGACGCTCCGGGACCTCGGCTGGGCAGCCGGTGGGCTGGTCGCGCTGTTCATCGGTTACATGGCCATCGCGCTCGTCGTCTCCCAGCTCGGCATCGAGACCGCACAGAACGCCATCGTCGAGCAGGGACGACAGAACCCTCAGCTCGTGCTCTACCTCATCCCGCTGGCCATCCTCGTGGTCGGACCGAGCGAGGAGCTGCTGTTCCGTGGTGCCATCCAGGGCGTTCTCCGGCGGGCGTACGCCCCGATTCCGGCCATCGTCATCGCGTCGTCGCTGTTCGGCGTCGCCCACGTCTTCGCGCTCTCGGGCTCGGGGACCGGCGTGCTGGTCTACATCGCTGTGACCTTCGTGCTGGGCTGTATCCTCGGGTTCGTCTACGAGCGGACGGACAACCTCGTCGTCCCCGCGCTCATCCACGGCGTCTACAACGCGATCCTGTTCTCGCTGCTGTACGTGCAGGTCAGCGGCGGAGTCTGACTCGCTGGCCGGAGCTCCTCGAACGCCAGTCGACGCCGGGCGTTGAATCAACTCAGATATTGTTACCAATTAACAGGCTTTATCCTGTACCACTCTCTGCTGTGTAGCATGACTTCGGGACGGGCGTACGGGCAGGGATACTGGTGCGGGCTGGCGTACGTGGATGCTGGAAGTGACGCCCCCGCGGCACACGCCCCGACTGCTGACGGGGCGGCGAACCGACGCGACAGCCACGACGCTCGCCACCACTGGTCGACAGAATGAGTACGCTGTCGAAGCCGAGTGCCGAGTCGTTCGACCGGCTCCCGCTGGACGGGTCGGAGCTCGTCGCGACCCTGGGGCTGGTCTTCGTGCTGAGCGGCGTCGTCTTCTGGTCACAGTCCCTCCTCCCGACGACCGAGACCGTGCCGGCCGCCCTCTACGAGCTCGTGATGCACGTACTGTTCGGGACGGTCATCCTCCTGCTGGGCATCCACATCGAGCGGAGCGAACTCGTCGCGGAGGAGCGTCGCGAGGTCATCCTCTGGTGTTTCTCGGCGTTCCTCTTCTTCTTCTGGCTCGCGGTCTGGTCGGAGCTGGACGCCGTCCTCGCGGCGACGATGACCCGGGAACTGGTCAGCAACATCGTCGTCTTCGGCAGCCTCGGCGGCGCGTTCGGCGCTATCGTCGGCGTGAACCGCGGCCGCGCGACACGGAACGAGATACTGGCCGAACGGACCGAGGACCAACGCGAGACGCTCGAACTGCTGACGCGACTGCTCCGCCACGACATCCGCAACGACATGCAGGCCGTCAACGCCCACGCCGGCTTCCTCGCCGAGGAGGACCTCAGCGAGGACGGCGAGTCGTCGCTGGGCGTCATCAGGCAGCGGAGCGACGCCATCCTCCGACTGCTGGAGGACACCTCGACGCTCATCGAGACGCTCGGCTCCGACCGGGAGCTTCGCCCCATCTCGCTCTCGACTACCGTCGAGCAGGAGGCGGTCAGCATCCGCGACGAGCATCCCGAGGTCACCGTCGAGACCGACGTGCCCGAGGACCTGCAGGTCGTCGCCGACGGCCTGCTCCACCAGCTGTTCCTGAACCTCCTCTCGAACGCGGTCGCGCACAACGACTCCGACGACCTGCGGATCCACGTCGGGGCGAAGCGACGGCAGGACCTCGTCCACATCACGGTGAGCGACAACGGGACGGGCATCCCCGAGGCGATCCGCGAGACCTGTTTCGAACTCGGCGAGAAGGGACCGGGGAGTCAGGGCGACGGCCTCGGCCTCTACCTCGTCTCGCGGCTGGTGGATGTCTATGGTGGGTCGGTCGCGGTGGACGACTCGCCGAGCGGCGGCGCACAGTTCGACATCACACTCGAGCCCGCCGACTGAGTCGACCGCCCCCGGCGTACGGGGACCGACCGTTCTGTGGACTCTGCCGGGGTGTGTTAGTTAATTACAGCCACAACGCTCATTACGTTCGTGCCGAGTAGTCACTCATGAAGCGACGTGAGTTACTCGGAGCCGGAACTGGGGCGGCGCTCGTCGGGTTGAGTGGCTGTGTCGCGACCGTCGCGAACGCGACGACGCGGACGGGGTCGGGACCCGCAGCCACGTACCTGTCGGGTGGGCAGGTCCCGACGACGTTCGACTTCGGTCTGCCCTCGGTCGAGACGACGAGCATCACGAAGGCGGCACTCACGGTATCGGGGAGTGTCGCGGGGCTCTCGGGTTCGGTCGACATCGACGGCTGGTTCACCACGAGTCAGTTCCGGTCGAAGAACTACCACTCGACGCGGAGCAACGACCCGGACAGCGAGAGTGCGTCGGGGAGCGGGGACTGCAACGACCACGACGACACGGTGTGGGACGACTGCGCCGTGGCCGCGTACCTCGACGGCGAGGCCGTCATCGGCGAGGGGTTCCTGCTCTCGCTCCCGAACGCGAAGCCGCCCGGTGGCGGAGAGCCGATGGCCGAGTTCACGCCCGACCAGTTGCTGGATGCGGTCACCGCCGGCGACGACAGCGGGGGCGGTGGTGGCTCGACATCGGCGGCGGTCAAGTTCAAGCCTGGAGCGGAACTCTCGGACACGGTCAAGCTGACCGCGGTCGGCACACCGGTCCGGAACGTCACGGTCCACAAGGAGATCGACAAGGCGTCACCGAAGATCTACGATGGCCTGACCACCGGGGGCGGGGGCGACGGGCTGCCTGGCCAGTGGCAGCAGGCGCGGACGCTCAAGGGCGGCACCATCTCCCAGACCATCCTCGGTGCCGCGGTCGTCTCGGTCGGTGGCGTTGACGGCGCGGCGGTCGACCTGCCCGCCCTCCTGCATATGAAGCGCATCCGGCACGGCGAGGACTACCTGTTCGTCGGCGGCTGGGTGCTCGACGCCGGGCGCATCTACAGCGACGCTGCCACCCTCCTGGTCGAAGCGGGTCCGAACGAGGTGGTTGGGCTCGGTGACGACGAGATCGGCAGCGCCGATGACGCGCTGCTCACTGGACGGCTCACTCGCGAGCGGAGCCGTCTCGGTGGTCTCGTCTACGATGGCCCCGCGACCGACGACCTCCTCCCGTTTCTTCCCCCTGCCCTCCGCGAGGGTGACGGGCTGGAGCGGTTCGGTACCGCCTCGAAACGGAGCGCCCGGAAGGGTCGGAACCCACAGACCGGCAAGGAGATCAAGATTCCGGCGAAGCGAGTCGCGACGACGGGAACCACCGTGGCCGCCATCCAGACACGGGCCGACCGCTGCGGACTGGAGTCGTGTGGGACCGTGGGCGAACACGCCGGTGCCCGGAAGAGCCACATCGAGCGCGCACAGTCGGCACTCGAGGACGGCGACGACGCGGCCGCCCGCGAGGAACTGCTGGCGGTCCGGGAGATCGTGGCGGGTGACATCGAGGTACTGGCCGGCGTCGAGGACCGCCAGGCGGTCGGCGACCTGCTCGGCCTGGAGCGGGCCGTCCGGCGCGAGACGGCCCTCGCGCTGGACCCGCTCGACCGGGACGTGGATGGCGACGGATTCGACGAGAGCGACGGCGAGGGGAACGATGTCGAGGAGACCGAACTGGCGGTCGAGAAGATAGAGCGTGGCATCGCCGGCGACGACGACGGCGACGGCATCTGGGACGCCATCGACGGGAGCGCCGTCGCGGGCGCGGTCTCGAGCGACAAGCTCCTGATTGCCGGCGGCGTGGTAGGGACGGCTCACACGTTCGAACTGAAGGAGGGCCGCAAGGGGATGAACGCCGTCAACGTCCAGCGGACGCGGACCGCTGGTGGTGACGCCGACGACCCGCCGCAGGTCCGGTACTGGAGCGTGTTCGGATCGGGCGATGACCACCGGGTCGTCGTGATGGTCGTCACCGACGCGGAGGGCCGAGCGATGAACAAGGCCGAACTGATCGACGCCATCGCGTCGGAGGCCGACATCACGAAGGCCGATGCCAGGCGGTCGCTCGACGCGTTCATCGACACGACTACCAAACTGCACGCGGGCATCGAGAAGGACCAGGTCAAGCGCGGGATGGTCACCGGGAAGGCAGGACCGAGTGGCGGTGCGGGCGGTTCCGTGGACCCCGTCGTCCCGCTCGTCGATGGGCCGGCCGGCGACGACGAGACACCCCTGAACACGACGGTCGTCCCGCTGGACGCGCCACTGGTCCACCTGACCGCATCGACGCGGGCACTGAAGAAGGGTGACCGGGTCGCGCTCGTCGGCTTCGGGAGCTACGCCGGGGAGTGACCAACCGGCGCCTCCGGTGGACCGGCTGATGGCCCACCCGGGGCGTCGCGACCGTCGGCCGACCCGCTGCGACCGTCAGGACGGGTTCTTGCGCGCGAGGTCGCTGCCACAGATCTCACAGCGCTCGCGGTGGTCGTCGTACTCGCGGCCGCAGCCCTGGCACTGGTATATCCAGTCGCGGCGCTCGTCGATGCCCTCCTGGGCGATGGACTCGATGCGGACCTCCAGCTGGTCGGCGGTGTTCTGCATGGCGTAGTCGTCCGTGACGAGCGTGGCGTCGAGTTCGAGCGCGGCGGCGAGCAGGCGGAGGTCCGTCCGGGAGAGTTCCGTCGCATCGCCGGTCGTCTTCGCGGCGCGCTCGACGCGCTCGACGGTCTCGCCGTCGGGCACGTGGATGCGCATCCCGCCGCCCTCCAGCGCATCGAACCGGTAGCCGGAGGCGTCGTCCTCGAGTTCCTCGCGGACGAGCGGGATGGTCGCGGTGTCGTCGTCGGTGTGGTAGTCGCCCATGAAGGCGGAGGCGTCGAGGACTCGCACTATCGGAGGCTTGGACCGGGCCATTTTGAGACTGTCGGGTCCCGGCCGAGGTGGTGGTCGGACTCGTCGGTGGGTGTAGGGTGTGTAGTTGGAGGGAGATGCAGAGACCTCCGTAGTGGATAGAACCGTGTTGGAAGCCCCTGGCCGCTCGACCGGTTACGGCTCGCTGCGCTTCTCGGTCGCTCACTTCGTTCGCTCCCTGCGGTGCTTGCGTCGCCTCACCGGGTCGAGGCGGCCAGCCCCTTCCATTCCCACCCGGGATTGACTGATTCACGGAGCGCACGCACCGAGCTAGCACGGTGCGACGCGACCCTGGAACGCCGCATCGGGCGGGACTGAAAGGGGCCGCGGGCTCGGCGGTGCCCCGGCGAAGTAAGGACCGCAGGGAACGAGCGGAGCGAGTGACCGAGGACCGCAGCGAGCCGCGGCGCCCCGAGCCCGTGGGGGCTTTCAACAGCCCTCCGTCGGCGCTGTCGCCGCAATTCACACCAGACCAAACCAGTACCTACGCACGACAGACTTGCCGATTCGGTCCCCCCGAACACTGTCCCAGCGGGACGCGCCGCTTTTGCCGCTCGAGCCCTCACTCACGCTCGTGCAATCACTCGAGGCGGACCTGGCCGCCGCGCGCGACCTGGATACGGCCGACCTCGCGGACGCCATCGAGACCATCGGCTTCGAGTGCACCCGCTGTGGCGCCTGCTGCAAGGCCGAGACCTGCGGAAGCGAGGACGGGGCGGCGGCCGACGGTGACCCCGAGCCCCACACGGCGACCGTCTTCCCGGACGAGGTGCGCGAGTTGCAGGCCGCTACAGCCGCGAACGACGACTTCGACCGCGAGTACGACTGGCGCGACGCGGCCCGTCCCATGCCGTACGGCCTCCACGAGGGCGAGGACGGCCCCGAGGGCGAGACGTTCGAGTGGGCGCTCGCGACCGATGCGTGTGGGGACTGTACCTTCTACAGGGAGGCCGACGACGGCACCGGGGCCTGCAGCGTCCACGGCTCGCGCCCACTCATCTGCCGGACCTACCCGTTCAGTGTGGTACTGAACGGCGATGGCGATGGGGACGGGAACGAGGACGAGGGTGCCGAACTCGCCCAGCCGATGGGCGCGGCGGTCGACCGGGAAGGCGCGGTCCGGGCCCACGAGTGTGAGGGCCTCGGCCGCGATATCTCTCGGGCGGACGCAGAGGCGCTCGCGGCCGCGCTGAAAGAGCGCGCCGTCCGGGAACTGGAGGAGGCTATCGCCGTCCGCGACGAGTACGAACCCGCGAACGTCGGCGGCGTGGTTGTCCACGACTCCGAGGGCGCGAAGCGACCCGACGGGACGCCGCTCGATGGAGCCGAGTGACAACGCATGTTTCGTTGGTAACGTGCTATATATCTTTACTATGTTCCGTATTATGAGAAAATGCGCCATATAGTGTCGGTAGTGCAGATGGTCTCAACCCATCCGACGCCACCGGAGGCTCAGCGACGGAGCGATGGTTGTCCCACGAGCGTCCGGGCGAGCGGTCCGACAGCGTCGTTCCGGCGGTACCTTGAATACGCACCCGCCGGCAGTTGAGCGTAGAACTCTCATGGAGATCTCCGAGAAGCTGCTCTGTCTGTTCAACGCGGATGTCGAGGCCGAAGAGGACCGGTTCGTCGTGGAGGTGCCGCGCCGTGAGGTCGACACGGGCGCCGTCGAGGCGGGCGAGACCTACCGGGTTGCACTCATCAGCACCGACCAGGAGGGCACTGCCGAGGTCGAGGAGGCCTCGGAGCCGGCGACGGCGCCCGACGAACCCCAGCCGCCGGTCGAGCGCGGCGAGATCCGCTACGTCGAGGTCGAGGACCTCGGCAAGCAGGGCGACGGCATCGCCCGCGTCGAGCGCGGCTACGTCATCATCGTTCCAGACGCCGAGGTCGGTGAGCGCGTCAAGATCGAGATCACGGAGGTCAAGTCGAACTTCGCGGTCGGCGAGATCATCGAATAACGCTCGTCCTCGAGCTTCTTTCGGGTTCGAGCTCGCCGGCTCCGTCGGGGAACCGCTCACCCGAGGTCGTGAACGAGTGGGCGGTCGAACGTCGGCTCGGTTCCGAGATACCGGCAATCGCCACGAAACTGCAGTACTGGCGGGTCTCGCCCTGGATTCAACCCACAGATTATACTCGCTGCCACGTCTACACGATTGTAGCGAGGATTCGATGAGCGAAACTCCGGACAACGGCACCGAGTGGATCGGAGCGACGGACGGTGAGCCCGAGGGCGTCTACGAGGTGATCTTCCGCGAGATGGAGGATGCCGTCTTCCTGATAGACGTCGAGGGGCGGGATGGCGACTACGTGTTCACGTTCCGACGGAACAACGCCTCACACGAAAGTCGGACCGGCCTCTCCGAGGACGAACTACGGGGGCAGACCCCGCGGGACCTTCTCGGCGACGAACAGGGCGCGGTCGTCGCAGCGAACTACCGCCGCTGTATCGAACAGGGAGAGACCATCGAGTACGAGGAGGAGCTGGCCCTCCCGGGCGGAACGAGTCACTGGCAGACGAAACTCACCCCCATCACCGACGACGGGCAGGTAACGCAGATCGTCGGGGTCGCACGGGACATCACGGAGCAACGGGAGCAGGAACGGGAGCTACGGCGTATCCATCGCCGGTTCGAGGCGGTCATGGAGACCATGTCCGCGGCCGTCTTCCTGAAGGATACCGACGGCCAGTATCTGATGATGAACCGGGCGTGCCGTGACCTGTTCAACGTCGGCAACCAGGACATCGTCGGGTTGACCGATGAGGAACTCGTCCCGCCGGAGACGGCTGAGAAGGCCAGAGCCGACGACCGGCGAGTCGTCGAGGACGGCGAGATGCTCGAGATAGAGGAGACGGTTCCGACAGCTGCGGGGAACACCGTTCGGCTGACGCGGAAATCCCCCGTCTACGACGACGAGGACGACGAGGTCGTGGCCATCTGTGGGGTTTCGACCGATATCACCGACCAGAAACGACGAGAGAAGGAGTTCCAGCGCCTCGTGGAACGGTTCGAACTCGCCGTCGAAGGCGCGAAACTGGGCGTCTGGGACTGGGATCTGACCACCGACGAGGTCGAATTCAACGACCAGTGGGCCCGGATGCTCGGATACGCACCCGAGGAGATCGGTTCCCATCTCGAGGAATGGGAACGGCGCGTCCATCCGGACGACCTGGACCGAGTCGAGGATGCTCTGGAGAACCATCTCGCGGGCAGAACCGAACTCTACGACGCGGAACACCGGATGCGAACCGCCGACGGCACCTGGAACTGGATTCGCGATGTCGGGAAGGTCGCCGAGCGTGACGCGGACGGCGAGCCGGTTCGGGCCGTCGGAATCCACCTCGACATCGACGACCGGAAACAGTACGAACGAACGCTCGAGCGCCAGCGTGACAACCTGGAGGTGCTCAACCAGGTCGTCCGCCACGACGTGCGTAACGCCCTCCAGCTCGTGCTCGCGTACACGGGGATACTGGAAGACCACGTTCAGGAGGACGGCGAGGCATACCTCCGACAGATTCTGGACGCGGGTCGCGAGGCCGTCGACATCACCCGAACCGCCGGTGAGGTCACCAAGGTCCTGCTCCGCTCGGAGGCCGACCGTGCGCCGTTGCGCGTCGGGCCGGTTATCGAGAAACAGGTCGAGGAGGTGCGAACCAGCCACGAGCGCGCCATCGTCTCGGTCGACGGACAGGTCCCGAACGCGAGGGTGCTCGCTGATGACATGCTGGAGTCGGTGTTCCGCAACCTGTTGAACAACGCAATCGTCCACAACGACGAGGAGGTCCCCGAGGTCACTCTTTCGGCGACCGCCGAGGACCGGCGGCTTCTGGTCCGTATCGCGGACAACGGCCCAGGGATTCCTGACGACCAGAAGGCGAAGATCTTCGAGAAGGGCGAGAAAGGCCTGGAGAGCGAGGGAACTGGCCTGGGGCTGTATCTCGTCCAGACGCTCGTGGACCGCTACGGGGGAGAGGTCCGGGTCACGGACAACGAACCGGAAGGGAGCGTGTTCGTCGTGGAGTTGGTCCGTCACGAGGAACCCAGTGATGGCGCCCCATGACGGGTCGAGCGAGCCCGAAGATTCCGGGACGGGTGCTTCGATACCGCAGGTACGGAGCCTCGTAACCGCCGGTCGAGCGTCCCCCTCGCGGGAGATGGTCCATCGAAAGCCGCTTTTCCGCGCATACCGAGTACGACACATGGAGATCCGCATCGTGACGGGAACCGGCGCCGGGCGCACGGCGCTGTCGGCCTACGACGCCGCGCTCGCCGCCGCCAACGTCCACGACTACAACCTCGTGACGGTCTCGTCGGTGGTGCCCGCGGAGGCCACGGTGGAGGTCGTCGGGACCGCGCCGGACCTCGGGGCCGTCGGGAACCGGCTGACCGTCGTCGAGGCGCGGGCGACCGTCGGCCCCGGCGCGGACGACACGGCCAGTGCGGCGCTGGGGTGGACCCGGGCGGCCGACGGACGGGGACTGTTCTACGAGGCCTCGGGGCCGGACGCCGAGACCGCGCGCGAGGTCGTCGCGACCGGCCTCGACGACGGCGTCACGCTCCGGGACTGGGAGCCCGTCACCCGTGGCATCGAGACGGTCCGGGCCGACCCCGACGACCCGGACGTGGTGGCCGGCGGGACGGTCCCCGACGAGCGGTACACGGTGGCGCTCGCGCTGGCGGTGTACGGCGATTCGACACCCATCGTGTCTCGGTAGCGGACCGTGGACGGATGCCCATTCCCCGGGCGGCGCCGACGGGTTTATGCCGGGGGCACGCCAACCTCCGGGCCGTTCAATCAATGCACGGAAACACGCCGTACGCCGGGCCCGAGGAGGAGGAGACGACGAGCGCCCAGCGGCGCTCCCTCCGGCGTGACCTCGCGTCGGTGACAGCCTCGACGCGGTCGCTGCTCACGGATGATTTCGTCGTCGGCGGCGAGGTGACCGATGGCGCGGACGGACTCAGCGCCACGGTCGCGGTCCGTCCACCCATCGGTCAGGTCGTGACCGTCCACCTCGACCCGGACGAACTGACCGGAGAACTCGCCTCGGAACTCGCCGCCGGCGCCGCGCTCCAGATGCTCCGCTCGCCGGAGGGCGTCCCGGACCACGCGTCGTGACGGAACCGCGCGCCGGCTCAGACCGGCGACGCGAAGAACAGCGCCCAGCCGACGATTCCTGCCGACACCAGGCTCGCCGCACCCAGCGCCAGCGTGACCGACAGCGATGAGACCAGCGCGACGACTGCGCCCAGCGCCAGCGGCGCCGGCACGGCCGCCAGCACTGCGTCGTAGCCGCCCACATCCCGCGCTGCGGCCGCCTCAGCCTCGCTCCCCTGTGGATGGGCCTCGGCGTGGACGTGTGCGGCGACCGGGTCGGACTCCGGCTCTGAGCGAGCGCGGTCGCTCGGCGCGTCGGTCGACTGGGTCACAGCAGGGACGTGCTTCGCGAGCTAATTAAATATTATTGCCTCGGACCGACGTGGTCAGCTCCCCACCCGATACAGAACGGGGCTACCTACGCGGGCGCCCGAAAGGGTTTCATCGGGCCACGTCTCGGGTACCGCACACCGTCCTGCTCATGAGAGACCGAACCATCACCCTCCTCGTCGCCTGCCTCGTGCTCACGACCGGCTGTTCGTTCCTCGCACCGAATCCGGACAGCTACACCAGCCACCACTACTACTCGCTCGGTGTGGACCTCGGCGGCAACGTCTCGGACGTCACTATCCGGCTTCCGGTCCCCCAGCAGGACGGGGCGGCGACGTACAACGTGACCACGCTCACCGGCAACGGGACCGTCGAGGGGGTGTTCGACGCGACGGTCGTCGAGACCGACCGCGGCCCGATGCTCGAGTTGACCGCCGACGAGGTGACCGTCGAGCCGCGCTACTACCGGTTCGTCGTGGAGGGTGAAATGGGGCGGCGCGAGCGCATCTCCGAGAGCGAGTACGACCCCTCGGACCCCGACCACCAGCAGGTCGACCGTCGCTCGGTCGGCCTGCGTGCCGACCAGCAGGTCGAGTATCCCATCGAGACACAGGCGCCGCTCGGTGCCTCGCCGACGTTGTACGCCGACGACGCGGTGAGCCGTGAACTCACAGCGTGTGGCCCCACCAGCATGGAATCGGCGACCTGCTTCGCGTACGACGCACCCGTCTACCTCTCGTACGAGGCCGGGAGCGATGTCCGGGTCACCGGCGTCGTCTCCGTCGAGGGCTCGAACGAGTGGTTCGCCGGCGGCTGGACCGGGAACAGCTACGTCGACCGCGTCAGATTCAGCGCGACCGGCGCGCAGGACGGCTGGGCCAGGTTCGAGGGCGAGACCGAGACCGGCATCGGGAGCTACCCTGCTCCCGAGCCGTGAGGCGCCACGGACGGAACGGATAGCCAGCGGCGACACCGCGTTCTCTTCGGGCTCGGCAACTCCGACCGGATATCGCCGGTCCGAGCGTGACGAACAGCAGATTCCGTGGCGATTCATCGCCCGCCTGTCGAGGAACAGCAATCGAACCAGAATATTTTGCCGGATGATGGACAATCTCGTGGTATGGCGTCACGTACAGTCGACATCGGTCTCCGAATCGAGGCGTTCGTGGCCGCTGTCACGGGAACCGGGCTCATCCTGTTCGGCGGCCCCGCGCTCACTGCGCTCGGAATCGTGCTGGTCGTCCTCGGACTCGTCAGCCTCATCCCGGTCGTGGGGTTGTCTGTCGGGGAGTGGCAAGCCACCTGAGTGCTTCCTGCACGCGGAGCGTGGCCGGGGCGCGCCCGGACGTGAACGGTTTTGTCGCCCCCAGCCGACGGGCCGGCGTGGAGTACTCGGCAGCGTTCGAGACCGACATCGAGGACCTCGAACGGGTGGTCGTGGAACTGGTCGAGGCCGACGAGGGGCAGGAATCGGACGCAGTCCACCGTGACTACCTCGTGGTCCTCGACCACGTCATCAACACCTATCCGGTCCCCGCGGCGGCGGTCCGGTCGCACGCCGAGCGCGTGGCGGCCATCCGCGACAACAACGACCCCGGAACGGCCTCGAAGCGGGTCGCGACCCAGCACGAGGTGTTCCTCGACGAGGTCTGCGACGACTACGAGCCCGTGTTCTGAGCGCACCGAGTGTCCGCACAGGACCGGGACCAGCGTCTATGAGGCCAGGCTCCGCACGTGTGGTACGGACGACGAGAGCGCCTACGACCGGGAGCGGCTCGACTCGGTACCGGCGGCGGAGTTACTGCAGGAGTACCACGACGTGGTCCACCACCTCGGCATCTGCGCCGCCGAGGGCCAGGTCGACCTGCGGGAACGCCGCTGGGAAGAGTTCCTGTTCGACGCGCTACTGTCGCGGCTGGCGTCGGACGGTGACGGGGCGAAGTGAGAGCGACTGGTGAGGGCGGCCTACTTGCCCCAGAAGGGGTCGCGCTTGCGGTGCTTGTCGAGGTACATCCCGAGCGCCTCGAGTTCGTCGGCCGGAATCTCGTCGGAGAGCTCCTGTTCGAGAATCTTCGCGTGTTTCTCGGGCAGGTCCACCCACAGCTCGTCGCCCTCCTCTATCTGCCGGCCGACAGTGGGCCCGTCGATTGAGACGGCCGCGCGCTCGCCCGCGCGCAGTTCGTCGATGTCCTCGCCCTCGTCCTGGATGGATTTGAGGTCGCCGACACGGGTCTGCTCGTTGCCCTCCCACTTGGCGATCTTCGAGTTGCGCTTCAGCGTCCCCGAGAGCACCTCGACGCCCACGACGGCGGGGTTGGACTGGCGGAAGGTGTGGTCCTGCAGGACCTGGAAGCGGGCCGGGCGGGATATCTTGTCGAGGACGTTCTCCTGCTGGGCACGCTCGATTTCGGCGACGTGCTCCTCGTACTCCTCGACGAGCTGGTAGATGACGTCGTCCTCGAAGAGGGTGACGCCGGTCTCCTTCGCGCGGCGCTCGGCGTCCGGGAGCACGTCGACGTTGAACGCGAGGATGCACTCGTGTTTGGACTCGCCGGCGGTGTCGGCCACCGCGATGTCACGGGGCGCCACGTCCCCGACCTCGGCGCGGACGATGGGGACCTCGGCCTCCTCGAGTGCGTCGGCGATGGCCTCCAGCGAGCCGAGGGTGTCGGCCTTGACGACCACGCCCTCCTCGGCGGTGTGGACCTCGAACTGCGCGAGTTCCTGCTTCACCTCCTCGATGACCGTCTCGCGGTCCTGGTCGCGGACGACCCGGACGGGCGCGCCCGCCATCGCGCGGTCGAGGTCGGGTGCGGCGATCTTGATACCCGCCGCGGCGACGACCTCGTCGACGTTCTCGAACCGGCTCTCGGTTCGAATCTCCGCCAGGGGTCGGGGCTGGAGCAGCGCGCGCACCTCCGTCACGATGGGGTCGTTCTGCCCGCCGACGACGATGATGTCGTCCTCGCGGACGGTCCCGTCGTAGAGGACCACGTCGATGGTGGTGCCGAAGCCCTGCTCGTCCTTGACCTCCAGCACCGTCCCGGCGCCGGGACCGGCGGTGTCGATGGACATCTCCTCTTTCATGTAGCGCTGGGAGAGGCCCATCATCACCGCCAGCAGGTCCGGGACGCCCTCGCCGGTCATCGCCGAGCAGGGGACGACGCCGATGTTCGAGCGGAAGTCCTGCACCCGCCAGTACATGTCCGAGGAGAACTCGTTGTCGGACATCTGGCCGATAATCTCGTAGAGGCGCTCGTTGAGGTCGGACTCGGCACGGTCGGACTGGGCCTCGATGGACTGCTGGATGGGCGTGTCCGGCTGTGGGTTCCAGCCGGGGACGGTGTCGACCTTGTTCGCGGCGACGATGAAGGGCGTCTGGGTCCGCTTGAGGATGTCGATGGCCTCCAGCGTCTGTGGCTGGAAGCCGTCGTTCACGTCGACGACGAGGATGGCGATGTCGGCGAGCGCCCCCCCGCGCGAGCGGAGCGTGGAGAACGAGTGGTGGCCGGGCGTGTCGATGAACAGCAGGCCCGGCAGGTCGAAGTCGTCGGGGTCGACCAGCTTGCCCGACAGCTCCGAGATGACATCCAGCGGGACGGCGGTCGCGCCGATGTGCTGGGTGATGGCCCCGGCCTCGCCCTCGGTCACCGCGGAGCCGCGGATCTTGTCCAGCAGCGTCGTCTTCCCGTGGTCGACGTGGCCGAGAACGGCCACGATGGGCGTGCGGAGTTCGCCGGGGGCTGTCTCGTCCTCGGCGTCGGCGTCGGCGTCAGCGTTTGACATATGGAGATCACCCGAGAAGGTTCGTTGACGTGTGGTGCGGTCCGAGGGGGTTTGAACCTGTCCAACCCGTCTCGCCGTGGCCCGGCCGTACGGGACGCGCCGGGAGCGTCACTCGACGGTGAACGACGCCGTCATGCCACTGCTCTGGTGTGGGATGCATTTGTAGTCGTACGACCCCGGGATGTCGAAGGTGTAGACGTAGCTGTAGTCGCTCCCGTACGTGGTCAGATTGTCCCCGGGGGTGCCCGTCCAGTCCGCGTCCGAGGGGATGCCGTCGGGCTTGACGTTGTGGCCGCTCCCGTCCCACGTCCAGAGCACGGTGTCGCCCGCGGAGATGGTGAACGAGGCCGGGTCGAACCGGAGGTTACCGCTCGGCGCCACGGTCACCTCCATGTCGGGGACGGGGGTCGGCGTCCCCGTCGGGGTCGGGCTCTCGGTCGCGGTCGGTTTGTCCGTCGGTGTGGCCGTGTCCGTCGCGGTGGGCGTCATCTGGTCGCTCGTCGTCCCCATCGCCTCGGTCGGCGTGGCCGTGGGCTCGTATGTCGCCGTCGGGGTCGACCCGCCATCGCCGCCGCCGTCGCCGCCGTCGTTCGTACAGCCCGCGAGTGTGACCGGTATCCCTGCGGCCGCGGCCGCGCGGAGGAATCGTCGTCGTTCCATGTCCCGCTAGCGGATGGGTGGACGCAAAAGCGTTGACCAGATTCCGACCCGAAATCCCCCGCCATCGGTTCCGGACCGCGCGCGACACGCGGCCGACGGCCGTCTGACGCCGCAGGAACGTTGAAGTGATGGCACGGGCACGCACGGGATATGTCGGAGATACTGGCCGAGAACCTCTCGGGCAAGACGGTCATGGGCGCCGACGGAGCCGAACTGGGCATGCTGTACAACGTCACGATGGACCTCAAGACCGGGACGTTGCAGAACCTCATCGTCGACCCCGGCGAGACGGGCCCCCGCGAGACCGCCTTCCAGCGCAACGACCACGGGCACTTCCTCGTCCCCATCGGTAACGTCCAGGCCGTTCGGGACCACATCGTCGTCGGTCGGTAGTCGGGCAGCCCGTTCTCGGACTCCCACGCCCACGAGGAGCCGCGGCTCGCTGGCGGACTCTCGAGTTCTCTTGCCGGTCTCGCGGAAGGAAACAACTCTCGGCGGGCAGGGACGGAGCTATCCGGGAGAGCGGAGGGGAGTGATTCGCGGCGTCGCTCGCCGTATCAGGAGATGAGCGTCTCCTCGCCACGCTCGACGACGATGCGGCAGGGCGGGGAGATCTTGTTGTAGGCGCGGCGGAAGGCGTCCTTCACGGTGTCGGCGTCCTCGGGATGGACCCACGCCGTGAACAGCTGGTCGCCCTTCTGGACGCGGGCGGCCGTGCCGACGATCTTGCCGAACGACTGGCGCATCCCGTCGGAGACACGGTCGGCGCCGGCGCCGGTCGCCTGCTTGTTCTCCCGGATGACCTGATGGGGGAACTTCCGGAGGATCATCTTGTAGTCGCCCTCCTCGCCGAGCACCTTCAGCATCCGGCGGTTGGCCGACAGGCGCGAAGCCTCCAGCGACCCGTGGCGGAGCTGGCAGGACTCCTCCGTGACGAGCGAGACCTGGACCTCGTACTCGTCGGGGTCCTTCTTGATCTGCCCCATCTTGTGCTGTGCGATCTTCGAGCCGGGGATGCCCGTGATGTACTCCCGTCGCGTGTACGACGGCTTGTCGATGTCCCGGTACATCGAGGCCGGTTTGTCGCTCATATTACTGATACGGAGACCCAGGAGCGTTAAGAACGCTTCGAAGCCGTGTTGGCGACCCGCCACTGCCGAGAGCGGTCGGGTGGCTTCTTGTACCCTGCCCGTCTCGACCCGGATATGGAGGCGGACCTGGTGCTGGCACCGGTCGACGGAAGCGACAACGCCGCCGAGGCGTTCGAGTACGCCGTCGCGGTCGCCGACCGTTACGACGCGGCAGTCCACGTTCTGTTCGTGCTGGGAGAGGAGATGTCTCGCCGCGTACAGGAGGGAACCATCGACGGCGAGCTGGCGGCCGAGACGACGGTCGCCGCCGTCGACCCCATCCTCGACCGACTCGACGAGACCGACCTCGAGTCGACTCACTCGTCGGCGTACGGCTACTCGACCCAGCGCCTGACCCAACATCCCGGTAGCGTCATCACGGAGGTGGCCGACCAGCTGGGGGCGGACTTCGTCGTCCTGCCGCGCGAGCCGGTCACGGGCGACCCCCAGGCGGCTATCGAGAAGGCCGCGCAGTACGTCATCGCGCACGCCGACCAGCCCGTGCTCTCGGTCTGACGGGTCCCCGACGCCCCAACTCCCCGACTCCCTGACTTCCCGACGGCGGTCGAGCCGCTCCGGACCACTTCTGATAAGCTTCCCTCGTATCGACGGGATAACAGGCAATTGTTGTCGTGTTACGTGATAGCACATGAGTTCCGGCGCTGGCCCGACCGGCGGCCGTATCGATACCGTCGACGGGACCGACTCCGACGTGACCGCGGTGCGTGACGACGATTCGGACGGCTCCCGGCCCACCGACCTGCCACTCCCGCCGTACCCCGAGACCCTCGGGCATCCGGCGTTCCACTCGCTGCACTACATGCGGAGCCCGGTGGAGCTGCTGAACCGGGGCGGGCGCGAGCAGGATATCTTCCGCGCCCACCTGGCTGGCGTGGGTGACTGGTACCAGCTCTGCCATCCGGACCACTCGAAACGCGTCCTCCTCACGGAGCGCGACCGGTTCCGCAAGTCCGACGACTTCGGCATCGCGTTCGGTGACGGCCTCCTCACCGTCGAGGGCGAGGAGTGGACCCAGCAACGACAGACCCTGCAACCGCTGTTCGTTCGCGAGAGCGTTCGCGGCTACGCGGACACGATGGTCGAGCAGGTCCAGCGCCGCGTCGGCCGGTGGAACGACGGCCAGCGCCTCACTCTCCAGGCCGAGATGACCGACCTCACGCTGGACGTGCTGTTCGCCGCCATCCTCGGGCGCGAACTCCGCCTCGATGGCGACGAGACGGTCCGCCGGGCCGCCGAGGCGCTGCACGACTGGTTCGTCCCCACGTCCTACCCGCTCCCCGAGTGGGTCCCCACGCCCGCGCGCAGACGATTCAAGCAGGGCAAGCAGACACTCCAGGAGGAAGCCGACCGCCTGCTCGCCGAGGCCGCCGAGGACCCGCCCGCGAATCCGTCGGAGGCCGACGACCTGATGCGCCTCCTCGTCGGCCTGCGCGAGGCCGGCGTGACGGACTCGGGGATGCTCACCGACGAGCGCCTGCGCGACCAGATGGTGACCATCATCTTCGCCGGCCACGACACGACGACCACGTCGCTCACGTTCGCACTCTGGGCGCTCGCGGAGCATCCCGAGGTCCGCGAGCGGTTCCAGGCCGAAGTGGATGCGCTCGATGGGCTGCCGACCGCCGAGGATGTCGCGGAGGGTCGGCTGGAGTTCACGGACAAGGTCGTCACCGAGACGCTCCGGCTGTTCCCGCCCGTCTACGGCCTCCCGCGCGAGGCGGCCGAGGACGTGGCGTTCGACGGCTACCGCGTCCCGGAGGGCGAACGCATCAACATCGTCCTCTACCGCATCCAGCGCGACCCGCGGTTCTTCGACCGCCCGGACACGTTCGACCCGGACCGGTGGACCGACGAGTTCCGGCAGAACCTCCACGACTTCGCCTACGCGCCGTTCGGCGGCGGCCCGCGCATCTGCATCGGCCGCCAGTTCGCCCTGCTGGAGGCGAAGCTGGCACTCGCCACCATCGGTCGGAACTACGAGCTCTACTTCCTCGGGGAGAACGAGGACGGCGGTCCGCCGCTCTCGCCGCAGATGACGCTGCGGATGGCGGAGGGCCAGGAGTTCCTCGTCCGGGAGCGGTGACCGGGTGGGCCGCCGGCCGCTCGACCGCGCGCGCCGGGCCGTGACTCCGGACGTTTTTGTCGGATTGCGACCAACGACGCGTGTGAGCGAGTCCATCCCGACGGGGTGTTCGACGGTCGACGAGCTGCTGGACGGCGGGCTGGAGCGCGGCGCCGTGACCCAGGTCTACGGCCCGCCGGCCGCCGGGAAGACGAACCTCGCGCTGTCGGCGGCCGTCGGCGTCGCCGCCCGTGGCGGGACCGCCCTCTACATCGACACGGAGGGGCTCTCGGTCGACCGCCTCGAGCAACTCGCACGTGCACGCGTCGAGGGGATGGATGACCCCGACGCAACCGTCGAGGACCTGGCCTCGCGCATCATCATCACGGAGGCGTACGACTTCGACGAGCAGGCCGAAGCGGTGCGGGACGCCGCCGAGTTCGCCGACCGCGTCGACCTCGTCGTCCTCGATTCGGCGACGGGGTTCTACCGGCTCGCGCGCGACGACGAGGACGGCGGCGCCGCGCTCCGCGATGTCGCACGGCAGGTGACCCACCTCCTCTCGCTCGCTCGCAAGCACGACCTCGCGGTGGTCATCACGAACCAGGTGTACGCGGACCCGGAGAGCGAGTCCGAGCGCCCGCGGCCGCTGGGTGGGCACACGCTGACCCACTGGTCGGGGGTCGTGCTGCGGGTCGAGCGGTTCCGGGCGGGGAACCGCCGGGCGACGCTGGAGAAGCACCGCTCGAAGGCCGCGGGTGAGACGGCGCGGTTCCGAATCACCGAGGACGGGCTGGAGGGGGTCGAGGAAGGGACACCCGCCGAGTTCTGAAATGGGCTGGTTTCTGGCTTATTCTGCAATATATTGGGCTGTGTAGTGGATTCGAAGTCTATTCTGATTTTAGTGTGTGAATGGCGGCAGGAGCGAGGATGATGCCGACCTGATGGGACCCACGCCAGCGCCCGCGGGCGCTGGCGACACCTCGAGTGGGCCAGTCGGGTCCGTGGGCCTCTCACCTCCCCAGCCGCCTGCAGTGCTCGCTAGCGCTGCGCGCTTCGGCCCTCGCGCGCTTAGAGGCGGCTGGCCCTGCGGGCACAGCCGCCAGCGCGCGCCCTGTGCGACTGACTGGGTACGCGACCCGACACAGTCTACGGGCCGGGAACGCGTGGTGAGCGAAAGCGAACCCGCGTGACCTGGGGAAGGGCAGGGACGCCGCGAGCCTCGTCAACCGGGGCGGGCTTGTCCGTCGGCGCGCGCAGCGCGCCGGCGGTGGTCACAACAGGTCGGCAATCGCAGCCACGATATCGGTCCCGGATGGTCGGCAATCGCAGCCACGATATCGGTCCCGGATGGTCGGCAATCGCAGCCACGATATCGGTCCCGGATGGTCGGCAATCGCAGCCACGATATCGGTCCCGGATGGTCGGCAATCGCAGCCACGATATCGGTCCCGGATGGTCGGCAATCGCAGCCACGATATCGGTCCCGGATGGTCGGCAATCGCAGCCACGATATCGGTCCCGGACGGTCGGCAATCGCAAACACGGTACTGGTGAGTGGCGGGCGAGGGAACCGGAGTGGACCTTCTACAGCTCGCCCAGCTTCCGCAGGAGCTGGCCCTCGTACTCCTCGTCGGCGCGCATCCCCTTCCGCTCGAGGACGTTCCGTTCGAGGGTGTCGAGCGCGACGTGGAAGGCGGATTCGGCGCCGTAGCCCTCGCCGGAGCCGGCCATCTGCCCGACGTTCGTCCGGAGGCGGATCTGACACTGCACCAGCGGCGTGCCCCGGAGCTTCTCGTCGTGCTCGTGGAAGCGGACGTGGGCGTGCTGGACCTGCATCTTCGCGAACTTGTCCGTGGTCTCCTCGATGGAGCGGACGATCTCCTCACGCGAGAGGGTCTCCAGCAGCTTCACGTTCGTGATCTGGACGTCCATGTGCTCCTCCTCGGTGTAGGAGAGCGCGCGCAGCACGTCCGTCTTGGTGAGGATGCCGGCGATGAGGTCGTCGTCGTCGTCCGGGGTGACCACGAGGCCGGCGTAGTCGTTCTCCAGCATCCGCTCGACGGCCTCGCGGACGGACTCGCCCTCGGTCACGGTCGCCACCGGGCTGCTCATCAGGTCCGCCACGGGGAGGTCGAGGACGCGGTCGATGTCGCCCGCGCGGTCGCCGCGGGTCGTACGGTCCTTGCGCTGGACCACGAACTCCGCGATGTCGTGGGTCGTCAGCATCCCCGTCAGCCGACCGTTCTCGTTGACCACGGGGAGCCGCGAGATACCGTTCTCCCGGAGGCGATTGATGGCCTGCCCGACGCTCGCGTCCTCGGGGAGCGTGCTGACCTCACGCGTGGCGATCTGCTCGACCGTCAGCACGTCGAGGTTGTCGAGGACGGCTTCGAGGAGGGCGTCCTCCGTGACGACGCCCCAGAGCCGGTCGGCCTCGAATACGGGGGCCAGCTTCACTCCCCCCTCGACCAGCACCCGAGCCACGTCCCGGACGTTCGCCGTCCGGTCGACCTTGGGCGCGGTCTGTGTCATCTTCCCTGCCTTCGCGTCGTCCTCGACGTGGGACTGGAGCAACTGGCGTTCCGTGATGACACCCGCGTACTCGTCGTCCTCCGTGACGATGACGCTCTTGGGGTTCTCACGGTCGAACAGCGACCGCACCTTGGCCAACCGTTCGTCACTATCCACCTGCACGTACTCGCGGGTCGCGATATCTGCGATGTCCATCGTCTTCTCCCGAAACGGTTGACCGCCCGCTCTCTTAAGATTGGTTCTAGCCGTAGCGAGTGAATCCCCGTGGTCCAGGGCACATCTGCTCCACCCTGTACCGGTACTCGGACCGCTGGAATCACCGAACGACCCAGTTGGAAGCCCCTGGGCCGCATCCAGGCTGCCCCGCCCCCGGGACAACGCACGCGTTCTGGAGATGCGCCGATTATACAAGGATACAATCCGCGAGGAAGGAACGTGACGACCGGCGAAGACGGAGAGACGACGCCTCGTGACACCCCCGTCGACGCGGTCTGGTGTCTCGCGTGTGGAACGAAGTACGACCATCGTGAGCATCACCATCAGCCTCGCGATGGGGAGTCCGGATCGGTCTGTCCAAACTGCGGGTACCGACGCGCGGTGAACTATCCACGGGATGGGGGTATCATACACCGATTGAAACGAACTCTGCCGAACGGCGATTGAGGAATAGTTAACGTCTCGCGAGCGACCAACCGGCGCAGTCCAACGGTATCGTACCGACGACACTACCTTCTCGACTCGTTCCTGCTGGAACCAGCGTACCTCTACCCGTGGGCTGTGGAATCGTGTCTCCCGACTTCAGCTCCCCCGGCAAGGGGGTTCCCCGACGGTTCCAGGTGGCCAGTCATCGCCCCCACCTCCGAGACGGCCGTGGGTTGCAGAAGGAAACCTCTCTTCGAAGGTGGTTTCCTTATACAAGGATGGGTTGGGGCGGTTCACTCGCGTAACTTATCGAAATGTGATTGTGATTATTCATCTGGGTCCTCCATAGCCAATCGAGTAACGGTTTCCGAGCGACGCTCGTGGAACGCTTCGTCCGCATCAGCCACGTCGTAGTGCTTTCTGATGGTCTCGGGACTGGCGTTGACACGACGGCTGACCGCGTGCTCGTCGAGCCCGCGATTGAGCTGCCAGGTGATGCTCCCGGTCCGCACCCGATGCGGCGACAGCGTCGAGGGACACGCGTTGGCTGAGGTCCGGTCGAACCAGTCGCAGGTGAGACGCTGCCGGTCGTGTGGACAGGGCCCGACCCGACATGGGGCCGTCGCGTAGTAGATCCACTTGCGGATGGTGTTCGTACTGGCCCGGCCGAAGGTCGTCGTGAGGAGCGGCCGGCGCTTGTGGTCATCGACGAGTTCCGTCCGCTGCAGCGCGAGGTACCGCTTGACGGTCGTCGCCGTCTCGTCGGGGATGCCGACGAGCCGCTCGCCCTTCTGCCCGTTCTTGAGCGTGGTGTCGGACTCGGGCCGGTGGACGAACCGGACGGTCCCGGCGTCGGTGTCGACATCCCCCACATCGAGGGCACGGATGGCGCCCATCCGCGCGCCGATGAACCACAGCAGCTCCAGGGCGACGTGATGGGCACTCGCGCGCTCGTCGCCGTCGCGAAAGGCGCGGATGAGTGCCAGCGCCCGGTCGCTCTCCAGCCGCTCGGAGTTGACCTCGTCGCTCTCGTTGATGCTGGGTGGGTCGATCTTCTCGGACACCCCCGCCTCGACCAGCTCGATGCGCTCGCAGTACGCGAGGAACTGCCGCAGGGTGGTGAGTTCGTTCGAGAGCGTAACCGGGCTGACGCCGGCCGCGCGCCGGGCCTGCTCGTAGCTATCGAGGTCCCAGCCCGAGAGGTCACGCACCGACTCGATACCCTCCTCGTCGCACCACTCGACGAACAGCTTGAGCCGATACCAGTACCCCGAGACCGTCGCCTCGGCCTTGTCGACGCGCAGCTTGTCGAGCCAGCGCTCGACAGCCTCGCGCGGGGATAGGTCGGGCGCACGGCTCACTGCGTACCCTCCAGCAGCGCCTCCTCGGCTGCCACGACCCGCTGGAACGCCTCGGTGCTCCCGCCGTTGTCTGGGTGGGTCTGCTTCTTCCGAGCGCGTGCGGCGCCGCGCACGACCTCCTCGGGCGCATCCGTCGCGACCCCGAGCACCTCGTGCGGTGGCGGCCCCGTCGCGACCGCGTCCTCGCCGCCCGGCAGCGCCTGCGTCTCGAATTCGCTCCCGACCGTGCCGACCCCGTAGCGGTCCAGGGCGCGTTTGGCCGCGAGGTACTTCGCGATGGCGCGGGCGTTGTCCCGGAGGGTGTCCCAGCGGTCACACGGGAACGCCCGGCCCTCCCCATCGAGGTCGCAGTAGACGACGACGCCCGGGTCGTCGGGCTCGCGGTCGGCGTACGGTCGGTGCGGGTTCGCCTGGGTGTGTGGCGCCGCGGTCTCGACGCGCGGGTTCACCGCGTCCATCTGCTCGAGTTCGGCGAGGATGGAATCGAACGCCTCGGTCCGCGAGACCCGGAAGCCGTGCGGGTACGGCTTGCGTTGCTCGGCCGGGGTGCGTTCGAATCCGGCGGGCCAGTCCAGGCCGCTCACCGCGGCTCACCTCCGTCGGTCTCGACAGCTTGCTCCTCCGCATGGTCGGCAGCGCGCAGGAGCGCCTTCCCGAGCCGACGCGCATCGCTCGGATCGAGCCCGGCGAGAACGCCGACCGACCCGTTATCAGGGCGGCATTTGAGTAGGAACTGGACCTTCCCGTTCCAGCACTCCTCGATGCTGTACAGCGCACCAGACTCGTCCAATTCCATGTGCGTCCACGGTGACTCGACGGTGGCTGTGGCCGTCGTATCGCCGCGGAACGGGTACGAGATCGAATCGCTGTCGGCCGCGCTCGTCCCCGGGTAGCCCTCGCTGCTGTCGAGCTGGTCGTGCTCGTCGAGGTCAACGCCACCGTCGGTTCGGATATCGTCGGGCTCGGCATCGACCAGCGACTTCGCGGGTCCGTGCCGACACGAGCCCGACTCGCGCTCGGGCGACCGTTCGATGGGCGCCTCGAAGTCGGTGCCACAGTCCTGACACGTCCACGGGGCGCTCGCGGGCTCGCCGCCGAAGGCCGTGCCCGCGTGGTACTCGATACTCGCACTCTCGCAGGTCGGGCACGCGGTGACGGCCTCGTCGTCGTCGAGCCCCAGCTCATCACGGAGGTCGTCATCCTCGACGAGCGCCCGCTGGGCGGCGAGGATATCCTGGGAGTGCCCCATCACAGCCCACCTCCGGCGACGAGCAGCCCGCCCAGGACGATGCCCAGCAGCGCGACGGTCAGATGCGAGAGGATGAAGAATCGCACGCCGGGCCCGGTACGGGTCGCGGCGCTCATCGCTGGCCCCCCGGCCGGATGGTGGTCCGGCGCTCGATGGTGTAGTCGGTGCCCGGATGGGTCTCCGAGCGGCGATACTGCTCGTAGAGGTTCTCGACGGTGCCGAAGTCGCTCGTCCACGCGGTGTGGACCGCGAGGTCCCCGACGTGCCAACGCAGGCGCCACTCGTCGTCGCTCGGTTCGTCGTCGGTACGTTCTTCTGAGGCGTTCGCTAGGCTTGGCATGGTCTCGTTGATACGGGGCTGTGGTCCGAGCCGGAGCGCGCCGGGCTTTGGTAGGGGCTGGCGCGCTCCGAGGGGACCACGGACGGGATAGTTGCGTAGCGGTGCGACTGGCTGAGCGGAAGGTGGTGTGGCGACTGACACTCGGGAGTCGTGGTCACGAACGCTTTTCCCGGGCACCTGAGTGGGCCGGCATGAATGCCAGGGAACGCACCCGCCGCGACCGGGCCACCAGTCAGTGGCGCGGATGCGGCCTTCCAGGTGCTCCAGATCGTCGCCCTCTTGCTCCCACTCGCGGGCATCTTCCTGCAGGTCGTCCTCCAGGCGGCGGCCAGCTCGGATGTCGAGGTCAGAGAGGAGTTCGTCACTGCGGTTGCGGTGACGCTCCTCATGTTGACTGGAGCGGCGGGTCTCAGCGTGCTTACACTCGTGCTGGCCGGCGTCTCACTCACCATCGGCGCCGCGCTGGTTGCGCTATTGGCCGGACTGGGTGGCATCGTCATCGTCGCCACCTCGATTTCAGACCAGTTCTACGACCGCGAGCCACAACCGGCCGTCGAGCGGGTCGGGCTCCCAGCGAGCTACACCACGAGTGAGCAGTCCTACTACGAAGCGTACGCCCAGGGTAATCGCGAGTGAGCGGAAGGTCTATCATGCCAGTTGCCCCAACGTTGGGGCACGGAGGCATCTCGTGAACACCCCACGTCCGACCGGCCCCGGGGCGGCGTCGCTGGTGGACTACGTTGCGCCACGAGACCCATCGCTGTTCTTCCGCCTGCTGCGCCTGGGTATCGAAGTGATGCTCGGGGGCTTTTTGGGCATCGTGACCGCCGCGGCGGTGGAGGCATTCTTGCCACCTGTTGTCGCGACCGCGATGTACGCCCTGGCTACGCTGATTGTCATCGGTGGGTTCGTCTACGGCATCGTGCTGGTCGTGGGCCGGACCGTTCGACTGCACTGAGTCGAGGCTCATCGGTCGGACTCCGTCGGCGCAACGTTCTGCTGGGTCATCTCCGGGACCGGCAGGTGCCCGTCGCGCTCGTAGCCAGCTCGACCCAGTAGCTCGTCGATTCGGTCGACATCCTGGTCGTCGGGCTCGCTGTTGATGACGAAGTGGCCGTGACCATCGTCGAGGAGCGTGATACTCTCCGGGTCGCCGTCCGGAATCGCTTCGACCGCGTCCCGGAGCGTGAACGCCTCGGCCTCGACCTCGGTGCCGCCGTCGGTCTCGACACGCCGAAGCTCACCATCCCGAGCGACCAGTTCGCCACGCCGGACCATCGCCCGGACGCACTGGTCGACGGCCCGGTCCGATTCGCCGAGGTCCTCGGCCACCGTCTCGACGACGGTGTCTCGGTCCGGCGGACCACTGGTCCCCCACGTCACGGTTGCACGGACGTTCTCCTCGATGGTTTCGGCATCCGTGCCGGACCCCTCGACCGCGGCCGTGCTCGGAACCGGCCGCTCGCCGCGGTCACGACGCCACCAGTACTCGGTGTCGGGCTCGCTGACCGCCAGCGTCCGGCCGCCGAGCCCGACGCGAGCGACGAGTGCGGTCTCGCAGGCCAGGCACTCGTACTCGATGGCGAGCGTGTCGTCGGTCCAGTCCATCCCGAGCACCTCGATGGCGCCCGGTGGGTGCTGGTCGTCGGTGCAGTCACGAGCCGCTGGTGCGACCGGCGAGCCGTTGTCCCAGGCCCGGACCAGCTCGGCCGCGGTGCCGAACGCGTCCTCGCGCCCGGCCTCGTACCACTGTTCACTGGGCGTGGCGTCCTCGTCCTCGATGGTGTCGGCTTTCGTGGCCGCGGCGTCGTCCCGGCGGGACTCCAGGGCCGATGCGATGCCCTCGATGGTCTCGGCACGCGTGGCGAACGGAGCGCCGTCGTCGGTACTCATGCGTGGGCCTCCATCTCGCAGTGCTCGCGGTACAGCCGCCGGGCGCGCTCGAAGTTGCCCTGCTGGATGCAGGCGCCGATGCGCCGGGCCGGCCCTTCGGCGAGGTCGGCCCGGTCCTGGGCGGCCGCCAGGGCCGTGCGCAGCTGGGGCCGGAGCTGGTCGAGGTCGTGCTGGGCCTGTTCGAACTGCTCGCGGGCCGCGACCGCGTCGGCCGCGAGATCGAGGAACGGGTCGGGCTGGTGGCGAGATGCCATACCCGGACGGTGCGTGCGGTGGGTGGGTAAGTCGCTCCCGGGCGTGTCCGGAGTGTCCGGAGTCCGCGCGGTCGGCGATGGTGGGTCGCTCGGGGTGGCTATGCGGTCGATACCGCGATGTCCGGAGTGTGTCCGGAGTTCGGAGCCGGCGCGTCGCCGGCGCGTGGTGTCGGTCGTCATGGGTGGGCGGCGCTCGTCGCGCCGTCACCAGGGCTATACGAGGCAGGGTTTGTATAGTTTGCCCCGTACTGGGTAAGTATGCTCGAAAGTGGTTGTAAATATCCAGTAGATAAGAGATTTGACAAATCCGCCACGCCTATTTGCGATGGGGGAGACGACGAATATGTGGCAAAAGAGGACCGAAAGCGCCGCGTTCTCGCGTTCCTTGTAGACACTGGAATGGCGATGACGAGGAAGGTCCTCTACAGGAATCTTCGTTACAACGGAGCCGACTTCAGCGAAAGTTCGCTGAAGAACTATCTGAAGGAACTCCGAGACGACGGGCTGGTCGAGCGGGTGGACGCCAAAGAGTATGCTCGTGGAACACTCGTCTCGACTGACGACGACCCGGGCTACTGGCTAGCTACTGCTGATGGTGCAAAAGAGATTGAGGACTACCGTGACGCGCACCAAGACGAAATTGATTCTAGCCACCTTTGACCAGTACTGGATAAGAATTAAGTAGCTCCCGCTCATGAGCATATAGTAGGCACACCGGCCTCTCGGGGCTGATTTCAGCGGATGAATGATGCCCGAGTGTTGGAGCACTCGGGCCGGTGTCCCTGGAAGGACAATGAGCACTACCATCCACTCTGACAAGACCGTTGGGGTGCGCCCGAAGTACCTCGCGCTGGGCGTCGACCGCAACGGCCGCTGGCACACGTACCGCACGACCGACGAGACGATTCTCGTGACCGACGGCGACGGCCTCCAGCACATTGAGCGACTCGACGGCCGCCCGGTTCGCCACTGGGTCGCCTACGTCGACGACGGCGTCGGCTGGCAGGACCACCCCGACGCGAGCCCGGGCCGGGGCTGGCTGGAGGCGGTCGCGGCATGAGCGCGACCGAGGACCCGCTGGCCCGCTGTCTCGGCTGTGGTGCCGAGTTCGACAGCGTCCGGGCGCTGTGCCGCGGCGCCGCCCACGCCGCCGACTGCGAGGAGCCCGGCGAGGTGTTCGCATGAGCGACCCCGAGCCCGACCATGCGTTCGTCCGCGCTCGCGTCCGGAAAGCGAGCCGCCTCACCCGGCACCCGGAAGCCCGGAAGGAACTCCGCGCGGCGCTGGGCGAGCTGGCGCCCGACCTCGGCGCGCCCATCGAGCAGTGCCCTCGGTGTGGCGTCCTCGGGACTCGCGAGCGGCTTCGCGAGCACGACTGCTGGTAACACCTACTCCCGACGAGTCACCACGGCGTGAGAGTCCGAACCCGGGCGGACTCGGCGGCGAGACATCTATTTTCGTCGTAACGATAAAGAGAATTGGCCGAGGCTAGCGGGACACCCACAGAAGCCGGCGGGGGGATGACCAGTGCCGGCGGGTGGGCTGTCGTGGTGCGGACCCACAGTCCTTCCGCCCGGGGCCTCGCGGGCTGCGTGGCGACCAACCATGACGGAATACAAAGTGCTCCCCAGCGGGAATCAATGGCGAGTCGAGAAAGGAAACGGCAGCGTCGTCTCGAACCACCGGAAGAAGGCCCCAGCAGTCTCCTCGGCCAAGTCCGAGGCTGGAAGTGGTGACGTGGTGATCATCCGGCGGTCCGACGGCACGATTCAGGACCGGCACGAATACTGAGTCCCAGCTCCGGGGCGGGCCCCGACCACGCGATAGTCCTGGTCGGTGGCGTCCTCGACCTCCGAGAGCACGACTGCTGACAATCGTAACGTTCACAATTGCGACTCGGAATTTTTCATCCAGCATGGCTGGAAGAAGACGGAAGGTGAGCAAGTTCGTCGACCCGGACGCGGACGAAACCAACTGCGCGGAGTGTGGCGACACCATCGACATCGCCGACGAGGAGTCCGTCGGTGACGCGATTGTGCGACACTTCAAGGCCGCGGGCCACTTCAGCGACTAGGGCGGCGCTGCTGGTCCGGTAATCAGACGCATCCAGAGCGCCCGCCGTCGACGACCGGGGCGAGCACGTCCCGAAGCCGGTTCTGCTCGGGGTTGCGGTGGACGATCTCCCGGGGGACCCAGTCGGCTTGGAGGACTCGGGCGTTCGGTATCATACCCGAGGCCGATGGAAGGACTGGGTACATACGGAAGGGTCAGGGTTCCGGGTGGAGTGTGGCTGTCGCTCGTCGGTCGTTGAAAGAAGTGAGGAAGTGTTCGGTAACGTCGCTTACGCGACCGTGAACTTGCCGAGCGTGGCCGTGTCGCCACCGCTGGACGAAGACCAGACGACGCGGACGGTGTCGTCGGATTGAAGCTGCTTGAAGTCACCATCGATGTTCCCGGAGCCGTCATATGTAATTGTGCCAGCACCGGTCACGGACCCAATATCGCTGGTCCCGGTATAGACTGCATCCACTTCCGTGCGGTCACCAGCTGTCACGTCGCTTGTACCACTCCACGGAACCGAACTATCGTCATCAGCACCAGAATTGCTGATGACATCAACGCCCGGATTCCCGTTCACCAAGATTGTGATGTCGTCTTGTGCAATTGCGTCACCACCGTCGTGGGTGATTTCGACACCTTTGAGCGTCGCCGTGTCGCTACCACCATCGTCGTAGTCGGCACTCCCTTGGTTGAACGTGAAGCTCGCCGTCGGCGAGCTGTCCGAAACCTGATCGCCCAGGCCGAGCACGAACGTCCCGATGACGGCGGCAAGAATCACTGTGATTGCCACCATCAATATGACGCCGATGACTGGCGAAACCGCGTCGTTGTCCGTGAATAGTTGTTTGAATTCCATTGTGTCGGATTGAATGTGATTTGGAAGACGGTACGTCGTTAGCTCGACCACTCTGCCTGCGCGAGCGTGGCCGTGTCGCCACCGCTGGAGGACGACCACACGACGCGGATGTCATCTCCACCACAATCGTCGCCGGTACCTCCCTTGTAACTCAGTGTAAGCACGCTGCCCGCAGTGACCTCACTCGACCATCCAGAACTCTTGCCGGAAGTGGACCACTGTTCCGTAGCGCCACCTTCGCAAGAATTCACGTCGCTGAATCCACTACCACCGTCGTAAACGGTTTCACCAGCAATAATCACATCAAGCTGGTCGTTAGAAATCGCGTCACCACCGTCATGAGTGATGGTGGCTGCAGTCCCATTCTGGAAGTCGAAGTTGAAGCTCGCCTGCGGGGAACTGTCCGACACCTGGTCACCGAGCCCGAGCACGAACGTGCCGATCACGGCCGCGAGAATCACGGTTATCGCAACCATGAGAATCACGCCGATGACCGGCGAAACCGCATCGTCGTCGCCGAGTAGGTTTGTGAAGTGCATTGTCGTTGTGTCGCGCCCGGGTCCCGTGGCCGAGGCGGCGGGAACTGAGCCCGTCCGCCGCGTGACCTCGTCGCCCGGGTCGCGTACCCTGAGCCATCCAACGGATGCATATAAAGATACGGGCGGTTTAGCTCTCGCACCAGTGTTTTAACGACGCGTTATCGGGCGGTAGAGCCGTTCTCGCTGATTCCAGTTCGAAGCCGGATTCACCCGGGGATATTAGTATCCGATAGATACAGCGCCCCTCGCGGCCACTCTCACGGTCTCCGGGCGGTGTGGTATCCAGAAGACCACAGCGAGCGCCGCGTAACCGCCGATTAACGGCCGGTTTAGCCGCTATCGCACTGCGCCGGGCTACCACGCCCTGATAAACGTACTGGCCACTTCGAGATGCGAGTATAAAGGCTGAGGCTATCTGGTGGTTTGACGCGCGGGCCGGATATAGCCGGCCGCGGTGCGGTGGCGGCGGGTCGGGACCCGGGCGGGAACCCCGCCGCCGATCCTCCCCACGGCCGCATCGGGCTCACTGCGACACCGTGGGTGACTGGTCAGACACCCCCGGACGGCATAAACCATCCTCACCGTTTGCTGGCTCTGAGACGACTGCAGAGAACGCGATTGATGGAGAGCCCCGGGCAACGGGCTCCCATCGGGCGCGTGGAGCCGGGCCAGCGCCCCAGCCGCGGGGAGCCCCCGCTATTATCGGCCGCCCCGTGCGGGACTCCCGGACTCCTCACCGCCCGATAGATAGCGGTTGCGCCGGCCAGCGTCACCGCGGGAGATACCCGTCCAGCAGCGGCGCTGCGGCCAGCAACTCCGCCGCCCGACTGTCGAGTCGGATGTTGCCACCGTCGTCGACCCGGACCTCCCCATCCGGCGGCGCGACCGACCGCAGCAACTGGACGATAGCCTCGCGCGGGCCGTCGCGGTGCATGGCCAGCTGGAGCGGCATCGTCGGGATGTCGAGCGGCGTCCCGCGCTGGCGCACCGCCACCCGGGCAGCATCCAACCGCACTGCTCGGGGCGCCTCCAGGAGCAGCCACGGCGGGAGCGAGGGCCCCTCGCCGGCGCCGGTCGGCGCCCCGAGCACCGCGAGCAGCCGCCCCAGGACCGACCCATCCCGTGCCGGCACCCACTCGACGCCGCTGCGGCCGTCGTCGTCGTGGCGCTGTCGCCACTCCAGGCCGAGCACGTCGCCCAGCCGCTCGATGTCGGGCTCGGTCCCGTCGGCGACCGAGAACGCGGGCATCCAGCCCTGGCGCGGGAGCGACCCGCCGACGACCACCCACACGATGAGCCCGGCCAGCGCCCGGAGCGTCGGGCCGTCCCACGCAAGGTGGAGCCAGCCGCGCTCGGTCAGCGTCTCGACCCCGCGCACCGCGTCGGGGCGCCCATCGCTATCGACCCAGGCCCGGATGCGGCTCCGTGGGAGGCCGAGCGCGGTCGCGACGGCGCCCGAGCCCTGGTTCGGGTGCTCCGCGCAGTACTCGACGACGCGCTCGTACTGGGCGACCAGCGTCGCCGCGTCGGCGGTCTCGCTCGCGGTCCCGTAGGTCGCGATGAACGCCTCGCGAACCGCTTCGGTGTCTGTCGGGTCCGCAACCCGCCGGAGGGCGCCAGCAGTCATGGCGCCGCCTACCTGCCCGGGGTACATCAACGCCGGGGACCCCTACTGCGCCTCGTACGTCCGCCCGCTGGTTTCACCCTCGATGGCGACCAGATTGTACTGCGCCAGCTTCGAGAGATACCGCCGGAGCGTCTTCGTCGACCGCGGACTCGACACCCGGGCCCGATACGCCGACTCCAGTGCCCCCATCTGGAGTGGCTCACCAGCCGCCTCGAGCGCCTCGAACAGGATGCGCTGATGCCGCGTCAGCTGTGAGAGGGTCTTCTGTCGCAACTCCGACCGCGCGACGGGCTCGGCGTCGTGGATGTCGGCCTCCGTGATCGAGGCGTGGCCACGGGCCTGCCCCTTCCGGGCGGCCTGATACAGCGTCTCGACGGCGAGTCGGGCATCGCCGGCCGCCAGCTCGGCGATCCGGCCCAGCGACGCCTCCGTCGTCGCGCCGAACGCCAGCCCGGCCTCGGCCCGCCGGTCGAGGATGGCGAGCAACTCCTCGCGCGTGTAGCGATCCAGCGTGACGATCTCGCCGGTCCGCAGTCGGCTGGCCATCCGGCCATCCAACCGGCTGAAGAACGCCTGCTCGTCGTTGGCGATGTAGATGCAGTGGACGTGGGGCATCCGATACAGCTGGTAGAGGACATCCGGGCTCTCGATCTGGTCGACCTCGTCGAGGACGACGACGTAGCCGAAGTCGTCGGCCTCACGCACCCGCTGGAGCAGCTCGTCGTGGGCCGCGGCTCCCGGGCGAACGTCAGCCACCGCATCCACGCCGGCGGCCAGCTGGTAGAGCAACGCGCTCGTGGCGTAGTGGTTCCAGCAGTTGATGTAGGTCCCGTGGATGTGGGGGCGCTCATCTCCGAGCTGGTCGAGCACGTAGCGGGCGATGCAGGTCTTGCCCGCGCCGGAGGGCCCGAAGATGTGCGTCTGCCGGCCGGTGCCGTGGTGGAGGAGGGCATCGAGCGAGGACGAGAGGGCATCGAGCGGGCCGTCCCGATGCACCACGTCGCTCGGGACGAACCCCTCGATGTCGAAGACGGCTGGCTCGTCGATCATCTGCCCGTGGCCGATGCGTCCCCCGGTGTTAACTGTCACCCGTCGGTGTCCGAAGTGTCCGGAGTGGTGGGCCGACCGAGTTGCTGTCACCCAACCGGTTTTCACCCCGCCGCCCGGGGTCGAGGATATGCCGAACTGCCCCGAATGCGGCTACAGCGAGTCGACGGTCGAAGACTGGTTCCAATACAGCTCGGAGAACAGCTATTCCGACGGGACGGCACTGGTCTGCTGTCCGAGTTGCGATGCCGTCCTCGGCGGTGGCGTCTACGCCGCCGGGGCGTGAGCCGGCGCCGGCGCCAGGTTCTTCCGGTCGCCCCCAGCTACCAGCCACCGTATGGCCGAATGCCCACACTGCGGTGAGATGATACTGATGGTATCGGAGCTGGACGAAACCGGGTCGGCGACGAAGTCGATGTACTCGTGTCCTGAGTGTCAGGCCGTGCTCGGCGTCACTGAAGCGTAGGCGAGTGCTTCAACTGCGCGGCAGGCTCCGGCGCGAGCACCTCTCGACGACGCTCGTTGGGCGGCAGGTCGCCGCCGGGTTCTGAGAGGTAGATCACCGAGTAAATGTCGGGGTTCTTGGATATAAGATTTGGATTAGCAACCCCATAATAACTAGGCCGGCCGAATGGAGTGCCTTAGCAAACCCCTTCGGTTCCACTTGAAATACTGCTGCTGTATCGCGATTTTAGGGCGGATATTTTCACTTCCACTGCGCCTTGGCACCGTTTTTACCACCCGACCCAGTCAAACTAGATGCTCGGTGACATGACATCCCATATGGAAGATGTATCGGAGTCCCGGTGGTCCCAGCCACCCGGGATAGTCAGCCCACTGTTCACCGCATGGATTGACACTCCTGATTTCCGCCGCATCGGTGTCCTCACACCGTCGGCACTTAGCGGTGGGCCGCAGGGCGAAACTGAAATCCTCGCCCAGACAGCCCAGATGCGAAACCATGCGCATCCGGTGCGAGAGACGCTGAGGGCTGCGGCCGTAACATAGATGACTACTTTCAACACGACAACACTCACGATTTCGGAGGAGGGTCTGTTCCCTCGCCGAGAGCTCAAGACCAACGGAAAGACTGTCCAGACACCAGCCAAAGCTCTACCGGTCACGAAGGCTACTGGCGATGACGAATTCGCAGACAGTGCACAGGGAATCGCCGAGGTCTACCAGACTGTAGACGCGGGGAAGCTCCGTGATATGCGGAAGCGAGACAACCCATCATGGATCAATACCCTCGCGAGCAAGGTGAAGAAGGCCGGCGAGAACGATTTGGTCTTCGTTCACCTCGCGTTCAAGGAAACGAGGGCTATCGAAGCACTGGAGGCAGAACAGCTGATGAGCGTAATCGACACGTTCAGTGACGTGCTTACGCTGCCACTTCAGCCTCGCCTCGTCAAACAGATGCTGAAGGATGAGGCGGAACAAGACCTCGACGCGCCGTTCCAAGAATACCTGGCTAGCATTGAGCGCATCCTCATGGAGTGTGAGGAGAGGTTTTCTGAGAAACCCGTAATGGGGACGCTGCCGCCGACGGGCTGGAGTCGGACAGGGAAGCTACTTCGACAGTATCACGACTTCGGAGTAGAGGCATTCTGCCTCAATTTCAATGGCCGGAAGGTCACTGCAGCTCGACAGGTATCGATGCTGGGGCGGATAGCTGAGCATATCGGTGCCCGCCGACTGCAGGAGGATGTTGTACTCTACGGCATCAACATTGATGCCACCGGCCCAAAGGGGGCGCTCGGCTTCCGCCCCGCGATGAACTTCGCCCCATCGGGTGTTGGATTCGACATTATTGGTGAGAACCACATCGGCCTCCAGGTTGATCCCAGTGAGATGGAAGGGGGCGAAGAAGCTCCACAGATGGACGAGGACTTCGTCCGCCTGTTCGATAGGGAGGCAATCGCCTTTGCGGAAGTCCCCATCGACGAGGTCCACTCGGTCTGGCCGGCGGAATCGGGTCTCGATGCGGATGAGCTACAGGGTGTGAGTAGCGGAATCCGGGGCCGCCGCCGGAAGCTGTTCAACGCAGAGCAGTTATCACTCGCGCTCCATGACCTCCGCGACGAACTTGACGCAGGCAGTGATATCATGGCCTACCTCCGTTCTCGGCCAGGAGTCACTCCGGAGATGTTCGACGCCTTCGAACAGGTGCGCGGAAGATTCGACCACGGACAAGGGCCGAACGTGGCCGAGGAATAGCCTCACAGGTCGGGATCGGGCCCCGGGCAGCGACCCAGTGCTGCCATCTGTTCGTGTTCGATGGTCTGAACTGGGTCACCACACTCTGGACAAAGGTCGTAGGTCGGCTGCGTGTCGGCAAAAGCGACTTTGACCTCTGCAGTCTTGAACCAGGCCTCACGGTGGTTTTTGTCATCTGTCTCTGCTGCCCAGAGATAGAGGTACGTGTCGGGCCCCGGTGCAGTTAGTAGATAATTGAAATCGGTCCCGTCGGATTCACTGTGAAGGAGCAGTTCCGGGCCGTAGAATCGGTTCGAGCGCTCCAGTACGGTGTATTGGTTAGGAGTGTATGCTGATTTATCGAATCGATTCACCCACTCACGCACATAAACCTCATCACGGCGTTCCGCTCGTAGCATCACGGTTTCCGAGTCGTAATCGGTCACCGGCTTCGTCCCGTCCATTTCACGGCTTGCTGGGTCACCGTGTTGGAGGCTCTCCGGCATGTTGGATACCTACTCACCCATGACACACAGTTGTTAATCCTTCCACTACGCAGGACAGATGTCGGTCCCCTGTCTTCCGCATCAGCGTAAGCGAGTTCTTGCACTTCCCGCTCAAGAATCCGCGGAATCCGGGGTGAACCTACGTCGATCACCGCGCCCACCGCAGGGTTTGTGCCCGTCTACTCTGGATAAGACGCTCATGGTTCGCGTGGATGACTCCGGCTCTGTCACGAAGTGCTGGCTCGACCAGGACGAACTCGCCCGGCTCGAACGCGAGGCCGGTCGCGACGACTGGATGCGCGAGGTCGCCATCCAGTTGATGGGGCGGTGCGGCCTGCGGGCCCACGAGGTACCCTACCCGGCCGACAAGCATCTCCGCTGGAGCGAGGAGGGCGAGTGCTGGCTCTTCGAGGTTCGGGGCAAGAACACCGAGGGCGGCGCCCGGAAGCTACGAGACGCCTGGATGCCCGACCGCGTCGCCGAGGACCTGAACAAGTACACGCGAGAGCGAGACCTCGGCCGCGACGAGCCCTGGGTCCCACGCTCGACGCCGACGGTGCGGCGCTGGGTCGACAACGCGACCGACGCCATCGCCGACCAGCTGGGCGAGGAGCGCTGGCGCTCGGTGAGCAGTCACGATCTCCGCCGGTCGTTCGCGACCTATCACCTCGTCGAGCGCGGCCGGGACGTGCGGACGATGATGTCGGTCGGCGGCTGGAGCGACTACTCGGCTATCGAGCCGTATCTGAAGGAAGCGACCGAGGCGCGGATTGGCGAGGTGATGGGGAACCAAACGACGTACTCGTGACAGGTCGACCTAATCGTGCTGAATACAGGGCGCGGGCCGTGTTTAGACGCTAGGAATATTGCCTGAACGGCAGGATTTCGTGGAAGTGAAGCGAGCAGAGTTCGATGTGCCCTCGAAACTCGCTCGCTTCACCGACCGATGTGTGGCTTTGTCTCAAAAAGCTGTCGGGAGTGACGAAAACAAGCCTGTCAGGAAAGGTGAAGGTGGCTACGCTGATTGGGTGATCGTCGCTCTTCATGGCCTCCGCGAGTATCTCGACCTTCCATACCGACGATTCCTCGATATCCTCCGTGAAATGCCTGATATCGTGGAGAAACTCGGACTGACGGTCGAGGAGCTACCCGACTTTACCACGGTTTGTGCCCGGAAGCAGGAGCTGAAGATGCGGGTCTGGCGAGTGCTGTTGCGGCTGTCGGTGAATCTATTTGATACTGGAGAGATTCAGGCGATTGATTCTACCAGTCTCGCCCATCGCTCGTCTAGCCATAACTACGCGAAACGTGTCAAAGGTACGTTTGAGTCGGTGAAAACGACGCTTCTCGTGGATTGCTCGACGAGGGCAATCCTCGACGTACACTGCTCGATGAACCTTCCACACGACACACAGATCGCGTGGCAAGTCCTCACGAGAAATCTTGATCGCTTGGGAACTGTGGTCGCTGACAAAGGCTTCGACTGGGACAAACTTCGTCATAAACTGCGGAAAGAAGGCATCAGACCAGTAATCAAGCACCGTGAATTCTACTCGCTTGATGCCGCTCACAATGCTCGGATAGATGATGAAACGTACCATCAGAGGTCTATCGCCGAATCGATATTTTTCGCGCTTCGCAAGCGATTCGGCGCGACTGTTAAAGCCAGAACGTGGTTCGGTCAGTTTCGAGAGATCGTCCTAAAGGCCGCTGTCAGAAACATCGAGCAGTCTCTCACCACCTGAACCGTGCGATTTCAAGCGTCTAAACAAGCCCCAGGGCGCGAGTCGGTCACGAGAAACCGAATCTCTGAGTGTTACAAACGGCCCCGTCCAAAACGAAGTCTGAGCCGGGGGCGAGGCAGCCAAGACCGTGTCATGTGGTGACAATCAGTCAGCAGCGTTCCATGTTGAGGCTTTGACTGAACCCGATACTGTCGGTCGTTACCCGCGCATTGAGGAGGTAGCACTCCTCGGTGGATAACTCGGCAATGGCGATGTCGTTCCGGACCCCATCGGTCAGGCTCCGCACGTAGACGTGGTGGACTCCACGGGCCCGCTCGTACTCCGGCGGCTCAACGGTGAGACTCTGCCTCGTTCTCTGTCCGTCGGCGGAGGGGAGTTCAAGCGTCTGCCAGTACACCGTACTCCCGTCTCTCGTGATAAGGAGCGAGACCCGCTTGGCGTCGCTGGAACTGTGACTCAGTCGGACCCTGTCGAGCGTCCGCTGTTCGGGGTCAGGCGTGGCCGTCCCATCCGGACGGGAATCAAGACTGCAGCCGGCGGTGGCGACTCCGGTGGCTGCTACGACGCTTCGGAGGAACGTCCGCCGTTGCATGCCCGCACTTTGCGGAGTGCCTGAATAAAGGCCTTCGGGGCCAGAAACCGTCGTCCGGCGGAACCTTTTAGCCGGCTCACACCGCCGTCGACCACGACCTGTCGAGAAACGAAATCGAGCGCATTGTAACGGCTGTTCCTCTACGAGAATCCGTGAATTCAACCTGGGCGTTTGATGGACTCATCCTCTATATTCAGCACGGCGCTTATGCCAACGCCGGAGCAGATGAGCAGACTCCTGCTGAGAGATCGATCTACGGCGCCTCGACGAGGATGTCCTCGCCGTCGGCCGTCCGCATGAGATAGAGCGACTCCTTCAGCTCGGCATCGAGCCACTCGCGGATGCCGGGCGGCAGCGTCACCGCGACCGAGTCTCCACACTCGCCGAGCGTCCGCTCGTAGTCCACCACGTCCGGGTCGTAGTCGCCGAGATAGAGCGTCGCGCCGCGCTCGGTGTACTTCCCGGTTCCACGGTCGATACCGATTGCCTCGCCAACCTCCAGTCCGGCCTCGGCCACCCACCGCGGCGCCAGCGTCACCCCGTGCCGCCGTGTGCCGAGACACATCAGAGACCGGATAGAACAGTTCTGCGCTGACATACGATACCCAGGGGGGGGAATCGTAACAAATCCTCCGCCCAGACCGACCGCTGCCGACCGCTGATGCACAGTATCTGCACAGTATCCGCGAGTGATACGCGCAGTATATGCGCAGTATAATCCGGCGGTTGACATTTTATCCGGCACTGGGCTGGTGGAAGTCCTCAGGTCGCCCCTGGGGGCGGAGCGCAACCCATGAGCGCAACACCAGAGGGCGGGCGCGAGCCCCTCTCGACCTCCTTTTCGCAGGAGGCACGACCCAGTGGTATCGACAGCGCGGCGACGCGCGCTGACATCGCCTCGACGCTCCCGGTCGGCGACCTCGCGACGGTCGACGAGGAGCTGTTCGAGATCTTCGACCTGGAGGGGCGCCGATGAGAGCGCTGGCCAAGCAGGGCTTCGTCGCGCTCATCGCCATCCTGCTGGCGACCTCGATGGTCGCGGCGCCGGTCGCCGCCGACCACGACGACCGCGGGAACGGCGCGCCACCGATCAACCCGGACAGCGACGAGAGTCCCTCGGCGTGGGTCGAGGAGACCGACGTGACCATCGCGGAGCATCGGATGGGCGAGCACGGTGACGATCCGCTCGCGTACGAAGCCGACGACGGGAGCAACACCGACCTGCCAGCTGAGGTGAACGCCTCCGACGCCGACGCGCCCATCCAGGTGTCGCCGGCGTACATCGACGACCCGGACCTCTACGGCCCGGTCACCGACGACGAGGCCAACGTCGAGGACCAGTCGTTCGTCGCTGAGGAGGGCGACTGGACCATCGGCGGCGGTGCCTCGGCGAAGGGCAGCGCGACCGAGTGGAGCGCGGCCCCGAACTTCCGCGCGGCGCCGACCCAGCTCGCCACCGACGGCAGCATGACCGGCGGCGACGTGGTGTCGTTCACCTACTCGGACAACGTCAGCCTCGACAACGCCCGGAAGCGCGTGCTGACGACGGCCGGCAAGGTCAACACGCTCGACAGCAGCGCCGAGGTCCGCTTCGAGGTCGTCGACGCCGACGGTGACTACGCCTACGCGAACATCTCCGAGGGCGCGGCCGACACCAACGCGGAGACGTTCGCGAACGAGACGGGCGCCTTCTACGCGAGCGTCCGCGTGGACACGCTCGTCTCGGCCAACGGCGTCCAGGGCTCCGGCGACGGGACGATGACCGACATCGAGGACGTGCGGCTGAACGTCACGGACGCCGACGCCGACCTCGCCATCACCGGGATGGACATCTCCTCGAAGGAGACGAAGACCTTCGGCACGGTCGCCTACCAGGACGACTCGGACGACCGCTACGAGACCGAGACCCGGACCAACATCGACGGCGGCGCCGTCCGGATGCGGTCCCTGGACGGCCTCGCCGACCACTTCGGTGACGCCCACGTCCACGACCTCGTCGTCGGCGCGGGTGACGCGACGGTCAACTACCCGCTCGCGATGGCCGACGGCAGCGAGGTGAACTTCACGGACGCGAAGAACTACGCCAGCTACAGCGACCGGCTGGAGGGCGAACCCCTCGCGGTGTGGGACATCCCGGCACCGGTCGACGTGACTCACGGGACCCTGACGCTGGTCGCCGAGCAGCGCCAGCCCAGCTCCCAGTACGTCAGCGTCGACTACGCCACCGGCTACGCCGGCAACTACTCCGAGGCGTCGACGACCGACGCGACGAGTCAGTTCAGCGGCGCCATCGGCGACCGCGTCGAACTCGCGACCGGGCTCTCGGCCTCGAGTGACCACGACGCGGCCATCGGTGCGGAGATCCTCTACACCGACAGCGAGGCCGATGAGGTCATGGCGCCCCAGGGCGCGATTGCCGGCGGGCCGCCGCGCCAGGGTGGCGGGAACGGCCTGTTCGGGTTCGGCATCCTGGGCGGGCTGGCCGGGCTGCTCGGGCTCGGGAGCTTCAAGCTGTTCAGCTGGATGGGCGGGGGGAACTGACCGATGTCCGCCTCGGACGACCCGCTGTCGGTCAGCATCTCGTCGACCGAGGAGTCACGTATCACGCGCCTCTTCGCGCGGGCCCGGGCTGCGGAGTCCCTCGTGGCCATCCTGACGACCAGCATCGGCGTCATCATCTTCGGTGGCGCCCGCGGCCTCGTCCGCATCATGGGCGGTGTGGTCGACTTCTTCGTCGCCGTCATCGGCGGCGCGGCGGTCGGCACACAGAACCTCCTCGTCGGGTTCTTCAACAGCCTGATTCGCCCCATCTTCGCGGGCGCACTCGGGACGGCCTCGGCGGTCGGCCCCGGGTCGCAGCTCGCCCTGGTCGGGCTCCCGGTCGGTGTGGCGATGGTGCTCCTCGCGGCGTTCCTGGTCGCGAAGTTCCGCGAGCAGCGCGAGACGACGGACAGCTTCTTCCTCGGGACCGGGATCGATTTCGGCCCTCTTGGAACCGAGGAGGAAGGGGAGGACTGACGATGGCTGGCCCCCGCCGCGCTCGGTTCGCGGCGGTGCGGACAGCCACGGCGCCGTCGAGAGAGGTGACCCGCGATGGCTGATGCGCCGGCGCCGGGCGGCGGTGGCGGCGGGGGCGTGACGCTCCCGACGAGCGGCTACGTCGGCGAGTCCGGCATCCGCTGGTCCGACCTCGGCCTGTTCGTCTTCGGCGGCATCGTCCGGGTCTTCGTCGGCTCGATAGCGATGCTCATCGCTCGGTTCGTCGACGGCGTCGAGTTGCTCATCGGCTTCGCCGGCGCGGCCGTCCGTGGCATCGTCGCGGCGCTGCTGGGCGGCGGCGCGACCGTACTCGCCGGCGCCGGTCAGGCTGCGGTGCCGTCCATCCGGAGCTTCGGACCGGTCGCCATCGTCATCGGCGTCGCGGTGATGCTGCTCTCGGCGTACGTGGCGCTGCGGGTCTTCGGCGAGGTGACGGCCCGTGCCTGACGACGACGACAGCATCTCGACGCTGGACCTGTTCCGCGCGGCCCTGGGCGCCGGCGTCCCCGCCGGCGAGGAGACCAACGAGGCGACACGCGAGACGGTCAAACAGTTCAGCACGACGACGGCCAAGCGGCTGAGCAAGCTCGCCGCGGTCGCGGGCCCGCTGCTGGCGTTCGGGAACTTCGTCGCTCAGCAAGGCGGCGTGATTCCGGCCATCCTGGCCATCATCCGGCGGTGGTTCGTGAACGTCATCATCGGCGGCGGGCTGTGGCTCGCCGGCGCGTTCGCGGCGCCGTTCATCCTGCTGGGCAACGAGCTGTTCAAGCTCGCCGTTGCCGGCGTCGAGGGCGCCCGCCCGGTCGTCTCGGGCACGTTGGGCGTCATCGGCGGGTTCTACGCGGGCCTCGCGGGCGCGTTCACGCCATTGGGGCCGTTCGCTCCGGTCGTCGCTGCGGGGGTAACCGCGGCCGCAGCGGGCGGCGTCGTGGTCGGACTGTCGCTCCTGGTAGACCGCGTCCTACCGGGAGCGGGAGGGCTGCTCCGATGAGCGGCACGGAGACGCGGGCGACTCGATATGGACAAGAAGAACGCACGCGAGGCGGCCGGGCCGGTGTCGGCGACGGTCGGGGTGCTGTCGAGCATCGCCGCGCTGGCGAGTGGGTTTCTGGACCCGCTCATCCAGGCGGCGCTGCTGCTCGGCCCGACGTTGATGTCGGTCGTCGGCGCCGGGGCGCGGTTCAACAGGGTGGTGCCGGTGTTTCCGCCCTGGCTGGTGACGGCGGGCATCGTCATCGCGGTGCCGCTGTTCGCCATCGCCCTTATCGTCCGGCTGCGGCGCCGGGCCGACCGGCTCGTCGACGGCGACTGACCGGCCACCTCGCAACGACCTGTCGCATCATCCCCAGCCGGAGCGCCCGGCTCGGCACCGACGCGGACACGACAACGGAGAGAGACATGATCCACACCAACGAGACACATGTATCGGCAGCTGACGGAGCCATCCGTCGGCGTGATCGACGGCCGCCGCAGGCTCCACAAGGCCCGACCTGGGGCCCAGCCCCGCATCCGGGGGGTGGTCGGTGATGGCGAGCCTCGGCATGATCCTGCTGGTCGGCTTCGCGGTCCTGGTCGGCGTGGCCGTCCTCGGAATCGGCCTGCGGTTCACGGCCGCCATCGGGAAGGACGATGTCGATGCCGACGAGGCCGTCGACCGCACCCAGACCTGGGCCCGTGGCCTGGTGGCGGCGGTGCTGGGCGGCGCGTTCGCGTCGCTCGTCTTCTTCGCCGACGTGGCCGGCGGCCTGTTCGGCTGGCTCGGCAACCACCCGCTCGCCGGCAGCAACCTGCTGACGGCGGCGCTGGGGGCGCTGGGTCTCCGCGGGTTCATCGGTATCAGTGCGGTGCAGCTGGTCGCCGGTGCCATCCTGGTCGTCGTCGTGGTGTATCTCGCGACGCGGACGAGCGACGAGACCGGGACGAGCGCGGTCGGCTTCCTGCCGGTCGCGCTGCTGAACGGGCTGCCGATGCAGGCGGCCGCGGCGATGGTCGCCATCGCGGCCCTGGTGCTCATCGCGGTCTACACGGTCTCACGACTGCGTGGGAGTGACGACGACCCGTCGCTCCGGGCCCAGTCGTCGGGGACGCTGGGCTCGGTGTCGTTCCTGGTGTCGGGCATCTACGCCGTCGCGCTGCTGGCGCTGGTCGCCGCCGGCGCGTCGAAGCTGGCGCTCGGTCGTGTGCCGGTGGCGGTCGTCGTCATCCTCGGCGGGCTGGTCGCGGTCCACGCGGCCCAGGAGGTGCAAGAGCGCCGTGACTGACCCGATGCCCGGTGCGCCCGAGCGCCCGGCGGACGCCGACCACTACGAGGAGGCCTACCGCGAGGCCGGCCGGACGCCCGGGTCGTGGGCGGACTACCGCCACCGGCTCGCAATCTGGCTGCGTGACCGGCTGGCCGACATCGGCCTCGGTGAGCGCCCGGCGGCGACCGAGCGCCCCGGCCACGGCGGCCATCCGGACGAGGCGATAGGCCCGACGGGCGGCTGGCCGGCGCCACACGGCATCCCGTCGCGAGTCTCGGGCCCGGAGGCCCACCGTGTCGAGCGCGTTCGCGAGGGCCGGTTCGGCTGGCTCGGCGCACTGCGCTACTCCTCGACGATTCGAGGTGACGCGTTCGCGGCTGGGGGCCTCCTCACGCTCGCGGTGCTCCTGCTCGGGATGTCGGTCCGGACCCTCGTGGGCCTGGGTGCCGCTGAGCCATCCGTCGGCGGGGCCATCGGTGGCTTCGTCCTGACGGCTCTCGTCGCCGTGCCCGGCGCACGGGCGGCCTCACGGCTCGTCTGTGGCCTCGGGGCCTCGGTCCGCCCGGATGCCGCGGACGCGACCGAGGCCGAGCAGCGCTGGCGCTGTGGCGCCTGCAAGCAGGCCGACCGTGCGTGGGCCGACGGCGACCGCGACGTGATACCGACGGCGGTCGGCGAGTGGGACATCCCGGCGCGGGTCCGGGGCGTCGGCTCGGAGCTGACCGAGCACATCGAGCCGGCCCCGGAGGCGACCACCATCGCCGACGAAGCCGACGCGACCGGCCCATCCAGCAGCGCCGAGACAGTCGCCGACGGGGGCGAGACGCCGGTCGCGTTCGCCGCGGCCGTCGGGCCTGGTTGGAGTGACGAGACGCCGCAGGATGCCGACGGAGGTGATGACGAGTGAGCGACGGCGGTCGCCGGGTCTGCGCCGTCGTGCTGTCGCTGGTCGCGATGGCCAGCCTGCTCGCGCCGGCGCTCGCGGTCGGTGTCGCCCCGGCGGCCGCCGCGAACAACGCCACGACGACACCGACCACATCGCCCACCGCGACGCCGCCGCTGGCCGTGACGCCCCAGTCGACTGCGACCGCGACGCCGACGCCGGCACCGACACAGACCCCTACCCGGACGGCGACGGCAACGGCGACACCGACCCCGGCCAGCGCTGGCCCGGTCGAGGTCGCCAACGCGGACGACACGACGTGGACGCTCTCGGAGCTGCAGAAACCCGGCCAGCGCGTCTCGGGCTCGCCGGCGGGCTACCGCATCGCCGACCCGCCCGGGATGAGCCTCTGGGCGACGTACACGCCGGCCTCGAACCCGGCCGCGAAGGAAGGCGCCCGGAGCGCGTGGCGGTTCATCTCGCCGTCGACGACCGTCCGACGTGACACGGTCCGGCTCCGGACGATTCTCTCGCAGGACCCGGACCTGCTCGACGCCGACAGCTTCACCGCCGTCGTCGTGGCCTACCGCACGAGCACGGACGCGAACGGCTCGACGACGGTCCGGAACGTCTCCACCCGGCAGCAGTCCGTCGCGTTCTCGCGTGGCTGGTCGAACGTCTCGGTGGCGCTGCCGCCGACGAACGACCACGCCCGACAGGTGGCGCTGCTGCTCCGGACCGACGACGGCGAGACCATCGCGCGCTGGCACTTCCAGCATCGCTCCTCGGCACTGAGTCAAGACGCTCCGGTCCCGGACGACCCGAGCAACTCGGACCTGCTGGAGTGGGGGATGCTGACGCTGGTGCTGCCCGTCGTGGCTGGCGCGCTCACCGGCGTCGGAACTGCCAGCGCGGCCCTCTACCGGGCCCGCGCACCTCCGGGCTACGGCTGGATCAAGACTGCGGCGGCGATAGCGCTGCTCTACACCGGGCTCGCACTGAGCCTGTGGCTGACGGTCGGGCAGGCACTGGTCGCGGCGGCGCCGGTGGTGCTCGCCGTCGCGACGTTCCTGGCGTTCCTCATCGTCGGCATCGAGCTGGTCGGCGAGCGGCGCATCCGACGTGCGCTCGCGCTCAAACCCGACGTGTCGAAGGCCCCAGCTCCGAGCGGTGACCGCGGGCACGACTGGCTGTCGGCGACCTCGCGGGTCTACCTGCTCGCGCCGATGCCCGGCGCCGAGGAGGGCGACGGCGATGACGATGGGGACATGGCGGTCGTGCTCCCGGGCTGGCTGCGATTCCTCGCGCGAGCCCTGGGCGGCACGGCGACCGTCGAGAACTGGGCGGACGCCGACTCGCGCATCCGGATGTCCGGCCACCACGACGAGCTGCTCCTGGTCGACCCCGAAGCCGATACGAGCCGGTCGCTCCTGTCGAGCTACTCGGCGCCGTCGTTCACGCTCAAGTCCCGGGACACGTTCCTCGGGAACTTCGTCCGCATCGCGCTGCCGATTCTGGTCGGCGGGGCGACCTACGCCGTCCTGGCCCCGACCGGCATGGGCGCGGTGCCGCTGGCCGTGCTGGTCGCGCTGCTGGGCTGGGGCCTGGCGTTCATCGGCGCGTCCGACGGGAGTGCCGTCATCCCGTTCGCGACCGTCCATATGCGCCGCGCGTTCGCGACGGCGCTGGGGCTGGCCCGCGAAATCGACGCGGCCAAATCGGCCGAGGAATCCGAGCAGAAGCGGCTGGAATCCGAGGCCCAGACCGAGCGCCGGGCCGCCGAGAAGGCGAGCGAGCGTGCGGGCTCGTTCCTCTCGACGATTCTCGGTGACGATGCCGGCCGCGACCGCGCCGACCGTGGCGCCGGGAAGACGCCGGCGGCCGACGGTGGGGGCGACGGCCTCGACGTGGCCGGCGGGACGACGACGCCCGGCGGCGACACCGACCACCCCGACGAGAACCGGGTCGCGCGGCTGCTCCAGAACGGCAGTATCAGCCGCTCGGAGGCCGCGAGCATCCTCGCCACCGGGCCGAGAGACGGCGGCGACGCGGGAGGTGAGGAACCGTGAGCCGTGGCGTCCGCCGCTGGCTACCGAGTGACGCTCCGGACCCGATGGCGGACCCGGTCGGCGCCCAGGCATTCGCGAGCGACCTGCAGGAGCGCCGCCAGCCCGCGCTCGAACGGCTCTCCCGTGACCACCGGGAGCACCGCGAGGCGCTGCTGGACGGGTTCAACTCGCGCGCTGACGTGCTCGCGTGGCTGGTCTCGGTCACCGGCGCGACGCTGGGCCGACTCCCGAAGGCGCTGTACGAGGCCATCCACGCCGATATGGTCGCCGCCGCACGCGAGGAGTCGACGCCGCTGGTCGGCGCGCTGCTCGACCGGCCGGACGCCGTCGACGGCGTGGCCCCCCGTGTCATCCGGGCCCGGCTGGCGGCCTCGACGCTGGCGCCGGCTCACTCGAAGGCCATCCGCGCGCTCCGTGACGACGCCCAGGAACACGCCCCGAGCCGGTCCGGCGAGGACGCCCCGACCAAACCCGAGCGCGAGCGCCACGTCGCGATGCGGCCCTCGCTCTCGGCTATCGAGCGCCACCAGCAGCAGGCGCTGGTGGGCCTGCTGGCTGGCTTCCAGGACCTCTCGGCGATTCTCCGCTGGGGCGACGTGCTGGAGCTGGCCTGTCACGGCACCCTCCCGAGCAACTGGGTCGCCGACGCGGTCAACGACCCGGCGATGCGGCGGGTGCTCCTGGCTGGCGGCGACGGGGCCCACCCGGACCCACCGGTGCATCGACGCGCTCGCGAGACGGTCGCGGCGAAGCTGTGCGGCCGCTTCCGCGCGGGGACGCGGGCTCGCTACGACCACGCTGCGGAGTCGAGCGACCGCGAGACCGAGAGCCGCAGCAAGACCATGTGACCATGACCGACGACACCCACCCGGACGACGACGTACCGAACACGCCCGACGACGACATCGACCTGCGGCCGCACGAGGACCCGCGGACGCCGGACTACGGGCTCCGAGGCGACCTCGTGGATACGGGGCGTGAGATGGCCGACGCGTATGCTCGCGATCACCACGCCTGGGAGCTGGCCGTCGGCGAGGTCGTCCACGACGACGCCGGGCGGCCGGTCGCCATCGGCGCCGACCTGCGGAGTGCGGAGCTGACGCCGGAGAACGGCAACGCCCACACCGACGCCGCCAGCATCCGGCGGCTCCACGGCATCCCGCACTACGACCCGACGGTGTGGCGCTCGGACGGTGCAGGCTGGGGCCCGGTCGCGGACCTCTACGAGCACTACTGGACCAACCCGCCGGCCGACCAGACCGAGGGCGGCATCTTCGGACTGGTGCTGGGCCCGCCCGGGAAGGGCAAGAGCACGCTGCTCCGGACCTGTGCCCAGCGATTCCTCGAAGCGAACGGCCACCGGATGGGCGAGGCCGTCGTCTGGCGGGGCGCCCCATCGCGCTCGGAGTGGCTCCCGCTGGCGCCGTGGGTCCGGCTGATCCTCCCGGCCCGTGCCGAGATCGACGCGACGCTCCGGCCCGAGCGGCCGGTCGACCCTGTGGGCCGGGACCCGGAACTCGGGAACTTCGCCCGTGAGGTCGTCCACTACCAGGGGCCCGTCGACGCGCTGCGGAAGTGTCGCGCGGGCGGCATCAACGTCGTCTACCCGGACCCAACGTTCTCACACTGCCAGCGGCTCTTCGAGTCGATTCCATCCCGGACCGTCGAGCCACCGGCCCAGCGCGACGACCTGTTCGCGCCGGGCGACCCGACGCCACACTGGTGGGTCGCGCTCCTGCTGGCGGCCGTCGACGGCCGTGACCGGTCGACGCCGCTGGCGCTCATCTGGGACGAGATCAAGGACATCGCCCCCGACGACGCGAAGAAAGACACCTTCGGCAGTTACCAGAAGGTCCACCAGCTGGGCGGTGACCTCACTGCCGACCTCCGGAAGCGCAACGTGACCTTAGTCGGCGCCGGCCACGGCGAGGTCGCGGTGTCGGCGCGCTGGCGCCGGAAGATCCACTACCGGCTCCACACCGCGGGCCGTGCGGTCCCGACGACGGATGGCGCGGCACCGCTCGGGTTCGGCTCGACACCCTTCGAGAGCAACGTGAACAAGGGCAAGGACCCCGGCGAAGGCACGCTGTTCTCGCCGGAGAACTTCGAGGAGGTCGACTGGCCGAACGCGGCCGACTTGATGCCGTCGTACTCGCTCCAGATCAACACTCGCGACCCGATTCCCCGGGAATCGGATGGCGACGAGCAGCCGGTCGCGACCGACGGAGGTGCGTCGATTTGAGCGCCGAACTCGGCTCGATTTCCGCTCGATTCGCGACTCCCGGCGGCGGCCCGCGCTGCGGCGCCGCGCGCACAGAACGCGCGCGCGTACTCCGGGACAAGCGGGGCGGTGGGGGAGGAGCCAGTCAGCACTCGCTGTTCGGGTTTGCCCCCGGAATCGCGCTGGTGCCACTGGTCGGTGGCGACCTCGTGTCGAGTCTCCTGGGGGCCGCCGGCATCGGCATCTCGGGGACGCTACTGGCCCTGATCGCGTTCGCGCTCTACGGCCGGAAGGCACTGAAGGCGGGCGAGGCGGCCGGCCAGTCGGTTCGGTATCTCCTCGTTATCGCGGGCGCGCTGGTGCTCGGGCTCCTCACACGCGTGATTCCAACGCTGCGCGTCGAGCGCGCGATGGGCCTGGGCGCGGGCATCGTGCACTGGCTGGTGAGTGCCGTCAGCGGGGTGCTGGCATGATGGCGACGACGCGGGGTATCGGGCGGGAACTGGGCGGACTCGCGGGTTCAGACTCATGAGTGCAACACAGAACGCGGACGAACACAGCACGGTGCGACCAACCGAGGAGCAGACGCGTCGGGAGCCAAGGCCTCGCGAGGCGGGCTTCTGGGCGTGGCTGGCCAGTATTTCGGGCCTCGTCGTCGCCGGGAGCGTGCTCGCGGTCGGCGAGCTACCGCTGGTCGCCGTGCCGGTGGCACTGCTGGCGCTGGTCGTCATGTTCGGCACCGGCCGCAGAGCGATGGCGGCGCTTGAGGGAGGTGAGCCGGCGTGAACGACAGCATCGCTGGCTGTGATGCTGGGCGGACGAACAGTGCGGGCACGGCGACAGACACCGGCGACGACGGTCGCTCGCGACCCGACTACCGCATGAACTCGGGCAACTCCTTCGAGCCAGGTTCCAACGCGTCGGGGTCGATGCCCCACTCGCGGAGGTCATCGTCGGTGACCGGCCGACCGACCTCACCGCGGTGGAGCGCGACGGCCTCGTCGAGCATGTCGAGCGCTTCCGCTCGCGTCTCACCTTGCGAGGCGACACCTGTCTCGATATCGCGAGACACCCACCAGTCGCCCTCTTCGATGAGGTGGATCTCGGGACCGGCAGTCATGCGCGGGCGTAGGCCAGCGGCCAGCAAAACCCTTCGGGCGCGCGCTCACCCAGCCGTGGCGCCGAACGCGTCGGCCAGGACGGCCGACGCCTGCCCGACCAGTGCGACCAGCCCGACCACCTGGAGGCCGATGGCCAGCGCGATGGTCGGCAGCCGGGGCGTGGACGCGGTCGCCGCGGCGGCCAGGCAGAGTGCAGCCCCGAGCCAACAGCCCCAGACCACTGCGTCGAATCGGGTCTCGACCATGCCGACAGGGTGGGCTGGCGCGCGGATAGCCATTGGGGGTGATGCGGCATGAACTGGCTCCGTGAACGACCGGCAGTCGCACTCTTCGCGAGCGTGACGCTGTTGCTCGCGGTTATCGGGACCGCGGTCGTCCTCGCAAGCCCGTCGACGGCGCTGCCGGTCGGGATTACTTCCACGGTAGGCGACAGCATGGGCGAGTCGGTCCCGCAGGTCGTCGTCTACGGGCCGGCCGGCCACCTGGAGGCGGGCGACGTGGCCGTCTTCCACTCGGAGGCTGGCTGGCTGCGCCACGAGCTGGTCGAGCGCACGAGTGACGGCTGGATAACCCAGGGCACCGCGGAACCGCACCCGGACCAGTGGAGCGGCGGCCCCGGCGCCGGCATTGAGCCGGTCGAGCGCTCGCAGGTCGCGGGCGTCGTCTACGCGGCCGCGTCGATCTACGTGGTCACGGGCGGGCTCGTCGGCCTGCTCGCGCTGCTGGCCACGGGCGTGCTGTTCTCCACACGAGCACGCTGGGTCGGGCCGGCGCGGGCTCGCGGCGATGCGCTCGTGTCGGCAGGCGGACGCGTTACCAGTCGGCTGTCTACTGTGGAGGCGCGGAGCGTGGCGGTCGCCGTGCTGGTCGTCACGTCGATGTTCGTGGGCGCCTTCGCCCTCCCGCTCGGCCCAATCTCAGCATCCGGCATGGCTGCTGCGGGCGCGGACCTCTCAGCGAGTCTGGATGGATTTGAGAGTGGCACATTTAACACAACGAGGTGGTCGCGCGATACTGGCTACTATAGCGTTACATCCTCTGATAGCTATCAGGGGACTTACGCATTGACTAGTCCGCCAAGCAGCGGCGGCCTTGTTTATATTTCTGCAAATACTACTGAAGAGACTGCTGATTCATATTCTGTTGCGGCAAAGTTCAACTCATTCGACACCGCCGACAATGAAAACGAATTAAGAATCCAATTTTATAAAAATGGCAGTACGCACTACCGTGACTTAGGGCCAAATATTTGGGCAATGGCAGACAATGGAAAAGTGAGAATAGCCGCGAATCAAAAAAGTGGATTTGCATACACTAATATAAATATTTCTGAAGGTAGCTGGTATACTTTCGTAATAACTCCCGATTTCAATTCTGAAACTTATACTGTAACTGTTGAAAATGAAACCTACTCAAAGACGAGCAAAGAGCTGGGTTTTGACGAGGAGAACGTCAGTCAATTAGGCGCGGTAAATCTAGCGTCGGATGCCGGCTCGGATGTTTTGATAGACAGTGTTGGATCTAAATCCGGGTCCTCTGTCTCGGGGTCCGTCAGCTCCGATGGTTCGGGGGTTGATGATGCTACCATCGAGCTCCGACAGTCCGGAAGTGTCGTCCAGTCCACGACGACGGCCAGCGACGGTAGTTATAGCTTCTCCGGCGTCAGCGACGGCGATTATACCGTCCGCGCAACCGCCGACGGCTACCAAAACAAGTCAAAATCCATCACCGTCGCCGGTTCCCCGCGAACGGTTGACTTCACACTCTTCAAACAGGACACCTTCGAGCGCGAGTTCCAGCTCGGCGAGCAGGCCCAGTACACCTACCCGCCGTCACTCTCGGAGCTGACGATCTACCGATTCGACCGGGCGCTGGAACTCCCACTCCCGGGCGGCACGACGTTCAAGGCCGGGCCGGGCACCTGGACCGAGGTCGCAACACGAGACATCAACGCGTACGGGCAAGCCGATGTCCGCCTCACCGACGGGGAACCGTACCGCGTCGCCGTTGAGGCGACCAGCGGCGGCCTCTCGACACGCTGGGAGTCACTGGGCTGGCGAGCCAACCAGTCCCGCGCGGACCCGTTCCTGATCTCGGTCACGCCGACGACGGAGTCGCCGACCGCGACCGCCACGCCCATCGGCACGCCGACCAGCGGCACGGCGACCGCGACCGAGGTCGGCCCGGTCAACGGCGGCGGCCCCCTCGCCCCACCGCCGGACCCGTTCGACCGGGACGGTGACGGGTACCACTACGACTACCCGGACACGCCGGACACGAACTTCACGGCCCCGGACTACGGCGACGGCTTCGGGCCCCAACTCGCCGGCGAGTGTATCCAGGCCGACGGCTCGGAGGGTGTCCTCGTCGAGTACTGGGACCCGTCCTTCGAGACGACCAGCCTGGAGTACAACCTCACGAGCGGCAACCAGTCGTATGCCGGCGAGCGCCAGTTCGACACCGCCGTCGGCTACACGACCTGGTGCGTGAGCGATGGCCTGACGGGCAACGCCTCGGATGCCCCCGGCGACACGACGCTTGAGGGCAACTACACGAGCGGCGGTGAGACGTTCAACTACACCGACGAACTCGGGAGCGACGCGCTCCTGGGCGCGCCCATCGGCGGCGGTGGCGCCGGTGGTGGCGGTGGCAGCCCCTCGACGAGTCAGACCGCGGTCGGGGTGGCACTCATCGGCGGCCTGGGCTACCTCGCGTATCGTCGATTCGGCAGCTCGTCGGGCCCCAGCGACCCCGGTGCGGGCGGCTCATCGAGCGGCGGCGCAGGTAGCCTGTTGCCGTGGCGGGGTGGGAAATGAAGACGCCCCACCCCAACACCCAGTACGCGCTGATCGTGCTAGCGTGGTCGTGCTTCGCAGGCGGGCTCATCGCCGGGCAGGTCGACGGCTGGCTGTCGGCCGCCGGGCTCGGCGTGTCGGTCGCTGGCGTGGCTGCCGCCCACTGGCTGGTGCCCGACCCCGAACGGGTCGCGCTGCTCCACCGTGAGGACGAGGGGCTCTCGGGCGACGGATGACCGTCGACGCCATCCTCGCGACGGTCGCGGAGCTGGGCGAGGAGCACGCGCTGCTGTCGATCCACGAGCGCGACGGCGTGCCGGTCGTCGAGTGCAACCGCTGTGGCCACGCGGTGGTGCTCGGGCCGTGAGGGTCTACACCGATCTGGTGTGGCTGTGTTACTCTTACTCCTCGATGACCCAGTCCGGCCAGCATCGCCCACACCAGTCGTAGCCCTCCCCGAGATACTCTGACCTGGGGCCACCTTCCTGGCTCCCGATAGTGAACGCACCACAGTGCGCCTCGAAATTCTGCTCGCCCTCGGAGTCGTACTCTCCCGAAACTGCATGGACTGTCCCGTCACGCTCGATTGCGGCGTAGCCGTTGAGTTCCGGATCGAACTCCGGCGCTGTCACAGTCATGCCAGCGAGACCCCGCGGAGGCCGCAAAAACTCTGCGGCGGGTCGATAGTCAATTCCTGCCCGTCGACGGCACTGCTGGGCGGTGTGACTAAGGCGGACCGGCACGCCGACCGGCCGCTGTACCGCCCGGTAGTACTGCCCGTACATGGCGTCGTCAACCGTCCTCCCGCGTGCAGACGCTCGGGGCGGTGCGGTGCGGGAGGGCTGGCCCGCTATGGGCCAGCCCGCTATCCCTCACCACCTTAGTGGCACCCCTCTGAGGCCCCCCGGCAGCCCCGCAGGCCGCTGACACCCCTCGGAGCGGCGCCGAGAGCGGCCGAGGCCGGCGGTCGCGCCGGCGACTGGCGGCCAGTTGTGGCGAAACTGGCGCGGAAATAAGCTATCAACTCCCCGGTGAAAGTGAAACTACGCACGGCGCCGGATGGGAGTGCGTCGAGACGCTGGGCTCGCGGCAAGCGAGCGCGAAAGAAAGGATTGGTATCGAGTGCTGCGGCTGGGGAAGCGGGCGAGCGCCGGCGTGAGCGGCGCTACCCGGGCGGGCCGTAGGTCGGGAACAGCGACGAGTCGTCGACGCGGACGCGGACGTGCTGGTCGGAGAGGTACTCCTGGTCGAGCGCGCTGGCCAGCTGGTCGGCGGTCAGGTCGAGATCGGCGAAGTACTCCCAGACGTTCGACGAGGCCGTGTCCTCGTTCTCGTCCGCCTGGTCGTCGCTCTCGCGGCGCTCGCGACGCTCCTCGGCACGCTCCTTGCGGTCTTCGGGCTGGTCGTCGGGCTTGATCTGGTCGAGCGCGTCGTCGGCCTGCTCCTCGAAGTAGCGGGAGCTGAAGGTGATGACCGTGACGGCGCCGCGATGCCGCTCCAGGATGCCGGGGTCGTCACCCCCGATCTCCTCGGCGAGCTTCCGGACGTGCTCGCGAACGGTCCGGTAGGCGGCGCCGGTCTCCTCGGCCAAACCGTGGTAGGTGACCGACTCCTTGCGCCGGACGACATCGAGGATGTCGTACACGAGGTCGGTGTGCGTGTGCGTGGCCTCGCGGTAGAGCGCGGGCACGAGGCTCTGGTAGTGCTTCTGGAGCCAGTGACGCCGGCCCGCCGGCATATCGAACGCCAGCACGTCGGCCTCGGGCCCGTCGAAGTAGTCATCCGCGACGAGGTCGCCGCGCTCGATGCCGGCCCACTCCAGGTGCGAGAGGAGGATCTCCTCCAGGATGGCGATGACCTCGTCCCAGCGGTCCCAGCTGAACATCCGCCGGTAGGTCGAGCCGTCCTCCTGCTGGACGCGCTCCTTGCCGGCGAGCGCAACCTCCATCTTCGGCTGGTCCATCGGGTAGTCGAGCGCCTCCTTGTGGTCAGGATAGTAGACCTTCAGGAGGATATCGGCATCGAGGTCGGGGAAGCCGAGTTGCTCCCAGCAGTCGGTCGCGGGGATCTTCCCCTTCAGGACACAGCCGTCCTCGACCTTCTTCAGCCACTCGTGGTCGCCGTGATGCGCCGTCAGCAGGTCCGAGGACTGCTGCAGCGTATGCACGGCATCGCCCTCACGGTCCTCGTCGAACCGGACGTGCACCTCGGCCTTCGAGAAGCCGAGCGAGTCCTGGACGACATCGTCGTGGTCGAGCTGGTAGCCGAGCGCGTGACCGAGGAGTCGCGCCGCACGCTCCAGCATCTCCTCGGGCTCGTCGACCCAGGTGGAGCTGACGCGGACGACCGACCCCTCGCCGTGCGGGAGGTCGAGATCGTTCCCGTCGGGGTAGACGAGGTCGTCGTACTGGGGCTCGATCTTCAGCGTGAGGCTCTGGTCGGGCGTCCGCTCGAAGTCGACCGCGCCGTCCTCGTCGAGCGGCTGGACGGTGAGGTCGTACTTCCACCACGCGCTGTAATCCTCACCCTCGCCGGTGCCAGCCTTCCAGCGACTCGATTTCAGCGTGACCGCGTACTCGGAGTCGTCGTCCGGGCGAGTGAACGACCGCGAGAGGACCGCGTACTGGCGGCCCTTGTGGTCCTCGACGAGCGCGTCGTCGTGAGCGACCCACGCGGCGCGACACCACTGGTAGAGCGAGCCGTCCGGGAGCGTGCGATACTCGCCGACCTCGAACGGGACCGCGTCGGCGTCACGGTGCTGGTCACACAGGACGAGCTTGCCACCGCCACCGTGGCGGGCTGGCGTCGGCCCCTTCGTCGGGACCGTCTCGATCCCCTCGACGCGGTCGGTCTGGTGCCGGGCGCCGGTGGGCCGGACCGAGCCCGAGACGGAATCGGAGCTCACAGCCGACCACCCGCGAATCGCGGGAAGTGTTCCGGGCGCGTCCAGGGGACGATGCGGGCGGCCCCGCGCCCGTAGGCCGAGATGGTGGCGCCCAACAGATGCTCGCGGGCGATGGAGCGGGGCATCTACGGCTCACCCCCGTCGGTGAACGCCTGCAGGTGGGTCTCACCTTCCTCCAGCAGTCGCTCGGGCTCGTCGACGTCGAGCCCGACGCGCTGCTGGGCCAGCGCCACGTACTCTGGGTTCAGGTCGATTCCGATGAACCGCCGGCCCAGTCGTTTCGCGACGAGGCAGGTAGTCCCGGCGCCCGCGAACGGGTCTAGGACGATGCCAGCCTCGGTCGCGTCGGTGTCGCAGTCGCAGGTCTGCCCCCAGCCGGTCGCGTCCCGCTCGGGCCGGTGGACGAACTCACGGAAGTAGCCACCGAGGACCTGCTTCGCCTCGTCGGCCAGCTTCCGGGTTCGATCGTCGACACGGTCGCGACTCCCCTGCGCGGCGTCGCCGTGGGCACCGTCGCCGAAGCCGACCGACCGAGCGGCCTGCAGGTGTGCGACCGTCAGGTCCGAGGCCTGGAACCGTTCCAGGGCCTTACGCTGCTGTGGTCGGTCGAGCGCCTGGATATCACGGTCCCAGAGCGGTGTCGTCTCGACCTCGCGCTCGTAGGGTGTTCCGCAGTCGACACAAACCTCCGGCGGCGCCGTCGCCTTCAGTGGCGTCTCGCAGAGCTCGGGCGGGTAAACTGCGAAGTGCGCCTCGGAGAACGGCTGGACGGTGACCTCGAACACGTCACCTGGGTTCTTGCCGTTCGGATGGACGCCGCGGTCGAAGTTGTGGACGCGAGACTCGGTCTCGCGCCCCGGCATGTGCTCGACGCGGGTCGTCTTCGTGCCAGTGTATCCTCGTGCCGCACGTTCGAGAGACTCGGCCTTGTGTGGCTCCCGAATCGCATCAAGGTCGTACCAGTAGTCCGGCGACGGTGTGAGGTGGAAGACCTGTTCGGTCGTCGTGTTCAGCCGGTCCTTGACCGCAGAGGGCATCGGGTTCGGCTTCACCCACGTCACGTCGTTCCGAACGACCCAACCGGCGTCCTGCAGGGCGCTGGCGACCCGATGCGGGACGAGCATCTTCTGCTTCCCATCGCCAAACGAGTCGCCGAGGTTGAGCCACCACGACCCATCGTCGCGGAGGACACGCCGGATGGCCGCCCCCACGTCGACGAGGTTCTCGATATACTCGTCCAGGGACTCCTCCAACCCGAGCTGGCCGTCGACGCCGTAGTCGCGAAGGCCGAAGTACGGCGGGCTCGTCATGCAGCAGTGAACCGACGAGGCTGGGAGCTGCTCCAGCGTCTCGATGGCGTCGCCGCAGTGGATGTCGTGGGCCCACGCGTCGATATCCGACATCTACGGCTCACCTCCGTCGGCCGCAACCGGCGTCGCGTTCGAGACGGCACTCAGCTCGGCGACCGAGCGCGTGATGGTGTCGCAGTCGGGACAGCGGTAGCCCTCGCCGTCGCGCTCTTCGACGACACTGCCGCAGTCGTCGTGGACCAGCTCCGGGCCGTCGTCGGCCTCGGGCTCGGCCGTGGGTGTCGGACGGCTAACGGCCCGCTGGGAAGGCTCCTCGCGCGCCTTCAGCTGCTGGTCGCGCTGGTTGAGCCAGGCCATCACCTGCTGGCGTGGGCCCCGCTCAAGCCGCACCTCGACGGTCTGCCAGGCGTCGATGACCTCTCGCGACCGGATGCCCTGGATGCGCGCGTGAACCGCTCGCTGCATGGTCCGGTCGGTGTGGCCGGGCGCACGCTCGACGAGGTCGCGGTCGAGCCAGCGGCCGGGGTCCTCGCCGATCTCGGCGGCGATGGCCTGGCGCCACGCGGGCACGCCGGCCTCGGCGCTGGCGCTCTGGAACTCACTGGGCATCAGACCACCTCAGGCACGGTGCCCTCGGTGTGGCACTCCGGACAGGGCTCGTTGCGGCCGTGCATCGCTGCCTGGAGGTCACAGAGCGAGTCCTCGACCCAGCCATGCCCGTAGCAGCGCGGGCAGTCGACCCAGCGGACGGCCTCGTACTCCAGGTCGCGGACGCCGTCGATCTCGTCGGGGTCCTCGTCCGGCGCCGTCTCGCCGGGCGTCCACTCGACGCGGCCGTCCGAGCCACAGTCCTGGCACTCGAACTGCGCGTGAGCGCGGTCGCCGTCGACGCTCCGGACTGTCGCGACCGCGGTCCCGCCGCAGGGGATGCACTCGCCGACGAGGGCGGGCTCCTCAGTCGCCATCTTCCTCCTCTCCGGAAATCTCGGCGATGCGTTGGTTCGCCTTCGCGACGAGCAGCGTCCGCGTTACGTCCTGCTGAGCCTCTCGCTGGACGATTGCGCGAAGATGCTCCTCGGTAGCCGGGGCGAGCAGGCCGTGCCAACCGAACAGACGATCCTCATCGACGAGCTGCTGGACAGCCGCACGAATGTGGTCGGGACTCCAGGGGCTGCCCTCGCCGTCACCATCCTGTCGGATCCCATCGGCACTGGTCCAGAGCGGGCCGTGGGCGTTCGTCTTCCCCTCGGCGACGGGGTCTGTTCGCCGCTCGACCTCGTCGAGGACGTACTGCTCGACGCTCACCGCTGGTCACCCCCGTCGAGGTCGTACTGCTCGTCGAGAAGCCGCGCCAGCACGTCGGCCTCGGCGCCGGCGACCGGGTCACCGGCCCCGCCGAAGGCACCGGGGAACGTGCGGGTACAGGCCCACTGGACCGCGCGCGGCCGGTAGCCCCCGCCATCGTGGTGGGCCACGTAGTCCCGATACCACGTGCGCGAGACCGCGCGGTCGACATACAGCACGCGGATCATGGCGCGGTCGCCCTGCAGCCCGCGGAACCGCCCGCGGACCATCAGCACGGCGTAGCCGACGTGCTCGGTCGCGTCGCGGTCGGCCTGGTCGAAGCGCGCCGCGCGCCAGCTGGCCGGCAGCGTCCGGGGCTCGGTTTCGGCGCGGAAGTCCGCGTCGTCGGGGAAGTACGTCGCGAGGACGGCGCCGTCCGGCCCGGTGTCGGTGGTCGCCATCAGTCCTCACCCCCGTCGGCCGGCCGGTGGACGCGGTTGCCATGAGTGCCGCGTGACCGCAGGACCGTCTCGCCCTCGTCGGGGCCGTCCTCGGGGAAGCACCGCTGGCAGGGTGGGTGGAAGGCGAGCAGGCCACCGGTGGCGGGCTCGGGCCGCCAGTCGCTGTTGGTCCGGCTACAGGCCGGCTCGGGGTCGTCGCTCTGAGAGCGCCGCTGCTGCTCGGCGCTCATGGTCGACACCTCCCGTCCTCGCGAGCGCAGCAGCGGGGCGGCTGGTCGGGGTCGAACCGTTCACCACAGAACCAGCACTCCGGGTCGGGGAGGGACCCGATATCGAGTGAGCGCTGCTGCTCACTCATCGAGACGCACCTCCGTAAAAACGGCTTTAGAGGTAATGTACCTCTTTTTTACTGAAGTGGGTTGGGGCGGATTTGAACCGCCGGCCTCCTCCATGTCAAGGAGGTGTCATAACCAGCCTAGACCACCAACCCGACCTGCATTCACCAGTACCGCGTTTGGTAGTTTGAAGGTTTCGAAACGACCACAGCTAGTCCGGTGCCAGTTGCTAGTTGATACCACGCACGCACCTGGTTTGCGTGGCCGAGTTATATACTCCGAACGCCCCTTATAAACTACCAGAGATTGACGCGCCAAGTCATATGCATGGAACGTACAGTCAAGAGAATACATGTTCAGTCGAACGGCACGGCTCATCGCGACGGCCTTGGTGGCACTGGCCGTCGTGTGTTCAATGGCGGTGGGACCAGCAGTGGCAGCACAAGAGGATGGTGGCCTCGTGGACGGGGATACGACTATCGGCGGTGACTCTGGCGTCACAGTCGGCGAAAGCGGCGTCAGTGTCGGCGGGGACTCCGGCGTCGGCGTCGGTCCCGACGGCGTGAGTGTCGGTGGGGACGAGGGAATCAACGCGAGCACCGACGGTGTAACCGTCGCCGGCCAGGACGTCGGCGGCGGGTCGGCCGACGATGGTTCTTCGCCGTCACTGCCGGGGACGGACGAAGGCCCGGTCAGCACCGACGGTTCGAACCTCGAGGTCGGTGGTGACCAGGGGATCTCCATCGGGACGGACGGCGTGAGCGTTGCAGGGCAGGATGTCGGCGGTGATGGCCTGCCCGGTGGCGACGGGCTTCCCTCCGGCGACGGGCTTCCCGGCGGTGACGGACTCCCGGGCCTCGGTGACGCTCCGGGCTCCGGCTCCGGTAGCGTGGGCGAGGTCCCCACCGGTCCGCTCCCGGTCGATGTCGCGTTCGAGGGCAATGGCGTGATGAACCGGTACGTGACCATCAGTTCGGCGGAGTCGAGTCCGGTCGGCGTCGACGGGATGCTGGTCTCCGCGCAGAAGGACGATGGCGCCATGGACATGGTTTCGCGGCTCGAGGTTTCCGGTGCTGACCGGACGTATCTGGACCTCAACAGTGAGAACCTCGTCAGTGAGAAGGGTCTCGAACAATCCGACGGGGCCATCTACACGGTCAACGAGAGCGGTGGGACGTACCTCCTTGCGCTCTCGCGCGACAACGTGCAGGCGGCCGGAACGGCGGTTGCACAGGGCAAGCAGGTCGGCGTCATCAACGCACAGAACGACCCCGGGACCCAGAATGGGACTCTGGCAGGCGGCCTGAATCCCGCTAATGCCCCTGGCCCGTCGCTTCCGGTCGGGCCCGAGATGCCCGAACGACTCGGTGGGGGCATCAACTGCAACGGTGAGGAGTGTCAGGTCGGGACGGCGGGCATCTACGACCAGATTCCCGACAACCAGTTCACGCAGACGCTGCGGAACAACTACCCCTTCCCGCGGACCATCGACCAGAGTGGTGTCGTGGCTCCGTGCAACAAGCCCGTTGGGCCCGACGACCTGCCCACGGAGCAGCTCCCGGGGCTCTCGGACCTCCCGAAGGGTACCCTGCCCGGTGTGCCGACCTCGCTGCTGACGAACGACGCGGTGCTCGGCCTCGCATTCGGCGCGGCGCCGGCGCCGTGTGAGGCGACCCAGCCCGTCCTCGACCCCGTCGCGAACCCCGCGAACGAGCCGGGGCAGGCGAACCCGACGTTCGACGTTGGCGATGGCGCTATGAGCACCGATAACGGGTTCAGTGCCGTGCGGTTCTTCGAGGTCGGTCCCGGTGGGAACCTCGGGACCGCCGACGGCGTCTACGCCGTCGTGCTGAACGAGGACAAGCAGGACGCGGTGTACGAGATGGACGTCTCCAACAGCGAGTACCAGTACGTCCTCATCAACACCCGCGGGACGCGCGAAGGCAACGTCACGAGTGGCGAACTCGAGACCTCGCTCCGCGAGGACTACCTGGGCCTTGCTACCGACTTCGAGAACGGCCCCGGTCAGGGCGAGTTCTCCGGTGGGGTTGCCCCGAGTGTGGTTCAGAAACAGATCATCAAACTCGAGCTGCAGTGCGATGCCAGCGGCTGCCAGCCCAGCTACTCCGGGCTGCCGAGCCTGGGCGCGCTGCCGGAGATTCCTAACCCGATTGCCGGCGGCGCGGGCCTCCCGGCCTGACGCCTGCGGTCGCTTCAGCGGTCCGTTCCTCGACGCTCCTTCGTTCTCTGCGCTGCTCCGTCGAAGAGAGCTATGGCCCTGTGCACTGAACATTTATTCAAGCTGATAGGTTATAAACACCCGTACATAGCGGCCGCAAGGAGTATCAAGAGAGATACTACATCTTGGGGTACAACATGGCAGCCAGCATTGCACGGAAGATCGCGGCAATCCTCTTCGCCGTGGCCATGGTCGGCAGCGTCGCTGTCGGCCCGGCCCTGGCGGACGACGATGGGGACGTCGACGTTGGTGGCGACGGCGTCTCCGTCGGTGGCGACGACGGAGTCACCGTCGGCGCCGGTGACGACGGAAGCACGAACGGTAGCACGACGGTTTCGGCCGACGCGAGCCAGGACGGTGTCGACGCCGACGCCTCGGTGAGTGGCGGCGACGGCAGCGGAACCGACGGTTCGCTCGACTGCAGTCTCGAGACGAGTGCGCAGGAGGCGGACTGTGAGCCCAGCGGCACCGACGGTGGCTCGACCCCCGGTCTGGACGACGCCCCCGAGGCGCCCGGCACGGGTGACGCACCTGACGCTCCCGATGCTCCCGAGGCACCGAGTCTCGGTGACGGTGGCGACGGTGACGGTGACGGTGGCAGCGGCGAGAGCCCGTCCCCGCCGACCAAGATGGACGAGATCTCCACGCCGGAGGCTCCCATCGATGCACCCGACCTCCCCGTGAACTACAGTGAGAACGTCCCGTTCGAGGCGTTCCCGAACTTCTGCAACCCGCCGTACGGTGTCGACGACGTTCGCGAGGCCAACCCCGTCGACCCGACGGACCCGGTCCCGGGCGCCGTGCAGGAGCAGGCACCGGACGCGGTTCCGACGAGTCCTCCCGACACACCTGTCGGGGACCCGCTCGGGCTCGTCAGTGCCCCTATCGACCAGTGTGACGTCTTCAACCCGTACAACCCGGCCGTCGACCCGACGAGCCCGCCGGACGACCCGAGCGCGACGTTCAATCCGGCAGCGACCGACGCCGGGCAGGACGGAGCGACCCTCTACTGGCTCGCCGAGGGCACGACCGATGAGGGCGCTGCCCCCGGTGGCGAGTCGATGGCCATCGTCATGGCCTCGCAGAACTCGAGTGCGGTCATCCTCGAACCCAGCGCGACGAACGGGCGGACCGACACCGGCGGTGCGGTCGACCTCCGGATGCCCGGCAACTCGCCCAACCAGGGTACCTACGTGGTCGAGGCCGTCGCGTTCGGCCAGGGTGCAAGCGCGAGCGTGACCTGTGACGGCTCGGAGTGCAAGCCCAGGGCCGGTGGGGTCCCCAGCGGCAACGCCGTTCCGGCCGTCCCGGCCGGCGGCGGTAGCGGCGGCGAGGACCCGGAGCCGGGTCCGTCCGCCGACACCGGCCAGCCGGCGACCAATGTCGGTCAGGGGAGTGCCATCATCGTGGACGACCGTGAGGCGACGCTCGGCGACGGGCTCCCCAGCGGCGAACACGACGCCATATTCGCCACCGACGGTCAGCGAGTCGTCGCAGAGGAAGACGCCCAGGCATCCGGCCAGGGCCGTCAGGCTAACCTGGTGACGGCCTACGACAGCGGCCAGTACCCCGGTGACGACGACGTCTACGTGCTCGCGAAGGGCGAGGGCGCCGGAGTCATCGTCGGCCTGAACTGTGACGACTACCGCTGCAGCCCGGCCGACAACACCGGCGTCTACGCCGGCCCCGGCTCGATGGTCTTCGACATGATCCCGAGCCCGCCGGAGCCGGTCCCCTCGCCGTAAGCGAGCAGCCGTAGCGGCCTCGTTCTCTCTTCTCCTCGGTTCTCCTCTTCCGTTCTCACGCCCCGTAGCGACAGCCATGCCCGCCGAGCCGACACGCTTTTACTGTCGTACTACTTCGACCATCATAAGACAGAACTGTACATCAGTGATTCCACATGCAGGACTATATCGAGCGCGTGACGGATGGCGGGGACCTGACACAGGCGGAGGCCCGCGAGGTATCGACGCTGGTCTTCGAGGGGGCGACCGAGGCACAGATCGGGGCGTTGCTCGCGGCGCTCCGGGCGAAGGGGGAGACGGAAGCGGAGATCGCGGGGTTCGCCGAGGGGATGCGTGCGGCAGCGCGGACCATCTCGCCCGACCGCGAACCGCTCGTCGACACCTGTGGGACGGGTGGTGACGACTACGATACCATCAACGTCTCCACGACGAGCGCGATCGTCGCCAGCGGCGCCGGCGTCCCCGTCGCGAAGCACGGCAACTACTCCGTCTCCTCGTCCTCGGGGAGCGCGGACGTGCTGGAGGTGGCGGGGGTGAACGTCGAAGCCGAGCCGGAGGCCGTGGAACGGGCCATCCAACGCGACGGCATCGGCTTCATGCTGGCTCCCGTGTTCCACCCGGCGATGAAGGCGGTCATCGGGCCGCGCCGCGAGCTGGGGATGCGGACGCTGTTCAACATCCTCGGCCCGCTGACCAACCCCGCGGGCGCCGACGCGCAGGTCGTCGGAACGTACGACCCCGACCTCGTGGTACCGATGGCCGAGGCGCTGGCGCGGATGGATGTCGAGCGCGCGCTCGTGGTCCATGGCGACGGTCTGGACGAGATCTGCCTCCACGGCGAGACCATCGCAGCCGAGGTGAGTGGTGCCGACGTGACCGAACTGGAACTCGCACCGGAGGACTTCGGGCTGGAACGCGCGCCCGTCGCTGACATCTCGGGTGGCACACCCGAGGACAACGCTGCGGACCTCCGGGCCATCGCCGAGGGGGAGGAGACCGGCCCCAAGCGCGATGTCATCCTCGCGAACGCGGGGGCCGCCATCTACATCGCCGGCGAGGCCGACTCGCTGGAGGCGGGGGCCGAGCGCGCGCTGCACGCCATCGAATCCGGTGACGCTGCGCAGAAACTTGACGACCTCTGTGACGGTGCCTGAGATGGACGGGGACGCGTCCGGGGTCACGGCGGCTGCCCGACCCCGTACGAAGGTCTGTGGCGTCACGCGCGAGGTCGACCTCCGGACCGTGGTCGACGCGGGCACGGACGCCGTCGGCGTCATCACGGACGTGACCGTCGACACGCCCCGGGAGGTGTCCGTCGAGCAGGCACGCGACCTGCTCGATGCGGTCCCGCCGTTCGTGACGGGAACGCTCGTCACGATGCCGGCGAACGCGGAGGCCGCGGTGCGGCTGGTCGAGCGGCTGGAGCCGGACGCCGTGCAGGTTCACGGCCTCGCGCCGGACCGGGTCGCGGCCCTGCGCGTCCGCGCACCGGTGCCCGTGCTGGCGGCCGTCGACGCGGTCGACGCACCACGGTACGCCGGCGCGGCCGATGCGCTGGTCGTCGACTCGCTCGACGAGGCGGGCGGCGGCGGCACCGGCGAGACACACGACTGGGAGCGGACGCGTGGCCTGGTCGCGGAACTGGACACTCCAGTCGTGCTGGCCGGCGGACTCACTCCCGAGAACGTGGCCGATGCGGTGCGAACGGTGCGACCATTCGCCGTCGACGTGGCCTCGGGTGTCGAGCGTGAGGGGGGCGTCAAGGACGCCGACGCGGTCCGCGCGTTCGTCAGGAACGCGACGCAGGCACCCGACGAGGAGGGGGTCACGACATGAGCGACGGAGCCGACGGTGCCGAGGGGGGACCGACGCTCGACGTCTCTCGGGAGTCGTTCGCGGACTTCGTCGCCCACGGACGCCGGACGGAGGCCGGGAGCGACACGGGCGTCGTGGTGCGCGCCGAGGCGACCCTTCCCGTGGACGTGACCCCGCTACCCGCGTACGCTGCGTTGAGCGGGCGCACCAGCGACGCGCCCGGCGCCGACCACACCTTCCTGCTGGAGAGCGCGGAGAAGGTCGCCTCCAGCGACCCCGACGGCGCGTTCACGCCGGACCGCGGGGGCGCGGACCGACACGCGCGCTACTCGTTCGTCGGCTACGACCCCGCGGCGCGCGTGACGGTCCACCCCGAGGGGACAGAGCGCGTCGACGTCGAGGTGCTGGACGAGCGCTACGAGGGGCTCGTGACGCCGGGCGAGGGCGACACGCTGGATACGCTCCGCGCGGCCCTGCCCGACGTGGCCCGGCGCGGCTTCGGCAACGGCCACCGCCAGCGACTCGATGGGGGCCTCGTCGGCTTCCTCTCCTACGACGCCGTCTACGACCTCCACCTCCACGAGGTGGGGCTGGAGCGGCCGGACTCGCGGTTCCCGGACGCCGAGTTCCTGTTGACCACCCGGACGCTCGTCTTCGACGACGAGCGTGACACGGTCTCGCTCGCGTTCACTCCAGTCGTCCGCCCGGAGGACGACCCGGACGCGGTGTACGACGAACTGGCCGCGGAGGCCGAGCGGGTGGCGGACCTGCTGGCGGATGCGGCCGCCCCCGACCCCGGCGGGTTCGTCCGTGCGGGCGAGCGCGCGGGCCCGCAGGACGCGTACGAGGAGGCCGTCGCCACCGCGAAGGAGCACGTCCTCGACGGCGACATCTACCAGGGTGTCATCTCGCGGACCCGGGAGCTGTACGGCGACATCGACCCGCTCGGGCTGTACGCGGCGCTGCGCGAGGTGAACCCATCGCCGTACATGTACCTGCTCGACCACGACGACCTGACCATCGTCGGGGCGTCGCCGGAGACCCTCGTCTCCGTGCGCGGGGAGACGGTCACCTCCAACCCCATCGCCGGCACCTGCGACCGCGGCACCTCGCCCGTCGAGGACCGGCGGCTCGCCGGCGAGATGCTGGCCGACGGGAAGGAGCGCGCAGAGCACACGATGCTCGTCGACCTCGCGCGCAACGACGTGCGACGTGTCTCGGAGGCCGGCAGCGTCCGCGTCGAGGAGTTCATGAACGTCCTGAAGTACAGCCACGTCCAGCATATCGAGTCCACCGTGACCGGCCGACTCGCGGACGATGCCGACGCCTTCGACGCGGCACGGGCCTCGTTCCCGGCGGGGACGCTCTCGGGCGCGCCGAAGATGCGCGCGATGGAGATCATCGACGACCTCGAACGCTCGCCTCGGGGCCCGTACGGCGGTGGCGTCGGCTACGTCTCCTGGGACGGCGACGCCGACATGGCCATCGTCATCCGGACGGCCACCGTGGAGGCCGGCGCCGGCCCCGAGGGGACGGACCTCGTCACCGTGCAGGCGGGCGCGGGCATCGTCGCGGACTCCGACCCGACCAGCGAGTACGAGGAGACGGAGAACAAGATGCGCGGCGTCCTCGTGGCGCTGGAGGAGATCGAGCAGAGAGCCGAGGCCGCCGACGGCCCCGGCGGGGACGCGCCGGACGAACCGGCGACCGACGCGGAACCGGAGGTGTCCCGATGAGCGTCGAGGCCGCCGCGGATGTCACCGACGACGCGCCGCTCGTGCTGTTCGTCGACAACTTCGACTCGTTCACCTACAACCTCGTCGAGTACGTCAGCCAGCACGCCCGGACGACGGTGCGGCGTAACACCGCGTCGCTCGCGGAGTTGCGCGACATCGACCCGGATGCCATCGTTGTGTCGCCGGGACCCGGTCATCCCAGGAACACCCGCGACGTGGGCGTCACCAACGAGGTGCTCGGGACGCTGTCGACGGACGTGCCGACGCTCGGCGTCTGTCTCGGCCTCGAAGCGGCGGTGTACGCCTACGGTGGGACCGTCGGGCGCGCGCCCGAGCCCATCCACGGCAAGGCGTTCCCCGTCGAGCACGACGGGCAGGGCGTCTTCGATGGGCTCGACCAGGGGTTCCAGGGCGGGCGCTACCACTCGCTCGTCGCGACCGAGGTCCCCGACTGCTTCGACGTGACCGCGACGACCGACCACGACGACGTGGACCTCGTGATGGGTATCCGCCACGAGTCGTACCCCATCGAGTGCGTGCAGTTCCACCCCGAGAGCGTCCTGACGGGCGTCGGCCACGACATCGTCCGGAACTTCCTCGACGGCGTGTAGCCGCCCGGGAGACGGCCTTCGTGTCACGTACCGTCCATAAACGAGTTTCAGGAAAGCCTTACTCCGGGTCCGGGTCACGGGTCGGGTATGTTACTCGCTGGAACCGAGGACGGCGTTCACCGGGCCGAGGACCTCGACGGCGGCGAGGCGACCGTTCGGACGGTGCTCGATGCGGGAGCCGTCATGCGTCTCCGAACGTTCGAGGCGTTCGAGGGGGTGTTCGCGGCCACGGCGACGGGCCTGTACCACTCGACCGACGCCGAGCGGTGGGCGGACCTCGGCGTCCCGCAGGAACGGGTGTACGCTGTCGGGGCAGCACCCGACGGTCGGCTGTACGCCGGGACGCGCCCCGCCCACGTCTACATCGCTCATCCGGGTGGCGAGGACGACCTCGGTGACCTGTCGTGGCGCGAACTCGACGGGTTCCAGGGCCTCCCATCGCGCGAGGAGTGGCGGCTGCCGCGCCACGAGGACCTCGCGCAGGTCCGGGACCTCCACGTCCACCCCGACGCGCCCGACCGCGTAATCGCCGGCGTCGAGGTCGGCGGCGTCCACGTGAGTGAGGACCGCGGCGAGGCGTGGACCGAGCGCCGCGAGGGGACCCACGACGATGTCCACGAACTCGCCGTGCTCGGTGCCGACGAGTTCGTCGCCGCGACGGGCTACGGGCTGTTCCACACGGACGACGCCGGTGCGTCGTGGACCCGGCTCGATGGAGGGTACGACCAGCGTTACTTCCGGTCGGTCGGTGTGGTCGGTGACGCGGTGTACGCCGGCGGGGCCCTCGCGCACACGTCGACGTGGCTGGAGCCGGACGCCGACCCGGAACTGTTCGTCTGGCGCGGCGGCGACCGGGCCCAGCCCGTCCCCCACCCGCGCCCCGACGAGACGGTCACCGGCATCACCGCGGTCGGCGGGGACGCCGTCGTGGGGACCCACGAGGGGACGGTGCTGCGCCGGACGGGCGAGGAGTGGACCGTCGTCGGGGCGCTCCCGGCGACGGATGGGTTCGCGGGGAGCTACACGCCGCTGCTGGAGGTCGAACAGTGACCCGGTCGGCCGGAGCCGGGTTCAGAATATCTCGAACGAGCCCTGCTGCCGCTCGCGCTCCAGATGCTCGCGGTGGAACTCCCCGGTCATGCGGAGCATCGAGTCGGACATCTCGACCAGGTCGAGTATCGCGCCCGTCTCGTCGTCCGTGACGGTGTCACCCGGCGAGAGTTCGCGCCGGAGCCGGTCCGGGTCGGCGCCGGTCTCCCTGGCGAAGTTCTGCAGGGATATCGTCATCCGGAGCCGGACGATATCCTTGCTGGCGTGGATGACCTCCGCACGATAGCCGTTCGCGTCCTGCAGTGTATCTCCCTCCGAGAGCATCATCGCCCCTTCCGCCGCCGCCGGCAAGCCGTTTTCGCCGGGTCGGCTCCGGGAGTGGGAACGTCCAGCACGGTGGACGGCGCAGTTCCCGCACGTATCGAAACCTACACCTTCCGGACGCGTATCCCTCCGAGTGACTGATATGGCTGCACTCGACAAGCGGACCCACGACCGGAAGTTCGTGCGGACGTTCTTCACGACGCCGACGGCCGAGAAGGGAGTCGACGACTCCGCGAAGAAGCTGCGCAGCGCCATCGGCCTGCGCGGGATGCAGGCACCCGACGTCTGGGTGCCGGACAACGAGGACGCGACGGCCCCGAACATGCGCGACGAGGGTGCCGAGAACATCGCCGAGGTCGTCGCCGAGGACGGCGCCGACTTCCCCGGCGAGATTCACCCGCGCGTCGTCTGGCACCGCGACAGCCCGGAGACGCGCTACAAGGGCTTCCAGCACATGCTCCACATCGCGGACCCCGAGAACGGCGCCGTCGAGAACATCGACGGGTTCGTCATCCCGGAGGTCGGCGACATCGACGACTGGAAGAAGGCCGACGAGTTCATGACCATCGTCGAGAACGAGCACGGGCTCGAAGAGGGGTCGCTCGCGATGAGCGTCATCATCGAGTCCGGCTCCGCCGAGCTCGCCATGGAGAAGCTCCGTGACGAGATGGGCAAGCCCTCGAACAACCTCCAGCGGCTGTTCCTGCTCGTCGACGGCGAGGTCGACTACACGAAGGACATGCGCGCCATCACGCCGACCGGTGGCCTCCCCGAGTGGAAGGAGCTGCGCCACAACACCTCCCGCGCCGCGAGTGCGGCCGGCCTCATCTCCGTCGACGGCCCGTACGACGACATCCGTGACGTGGACGGCTACCACGACCGCATCACGGCCAACAACGCGATGGGCATGCTCGGCATCTGGTCGCTGACCCCCGGGCAGGTCGTCGAGGCCAATCAGAGCCCGCTCCCGCCGGCCGCCGGCTACTGGATCATCGACGCCGACGGCCGCGAGGTCGAACTCGAGAGCCAGGACGGCGTCGAGGTCTACTCCGGCGACCGCATCGACCTCGAGGCAGAGGACGGCGGCTACGAGCTCGAGGTCGGCGGTGACGAGCTGTTCTTCGAGACCGAGGAGGACCTCGTGGCCGAGCTGCTCGACCTGCTCGACTACGTCCCCTCGATGGACGACATCGTCGACTCCATGGAGGAGTTCGAGGCGGCCAAGGAGGCCGGCAAGGGCGCCATCGCGATGACCCAGTCTGCCACCGTTCGCATCGACGGTGTCGAGGTCGACATCGCCCAGGACCGCATGTGGGACGAGGCGACCTACCAGGCGCTCATGACGCCGGTCGCGCTGTTCCAGGACGTCTACGAGAACCGCCCGGACCAGCACGACGACCTCGCCGAACTGTACAGCGAGGATGTCGTCGAGCGGGCGATGAGCGTCGGGAACTGAAGCGGCCGCGACCCACGTTCTCCGTTCTTTCACCTCTCCGGTAGCACCAGCAGTTGCTACGTGAGTTCTTGCTGGAAAGTATATTCAAAGGTCGAAAGACGAACATTGGGGGATAATTCTGCCACTCTGTGCTCTATGTCTGGGTTAGTGAAGATGTCTGCGTGACGCGCTGCTCCTCGTCCTCTCTGGCGACGGCCCGTTCCACTCCGGCCCGACCGGCCGCGCCCCAGCGCCCCCGACCCGTTTCGAGCCACGAAAGTAGTCCCCGACCCTTTGTGTCCAGGAGTCCTACCGTGAGATATACCCGTGCGGTGTCTTCGACCGTCCGATCCGAGAGCCGTCTCGCCGGCCGTCGGCGTCGCGCTCATGCTCGCCATCGTCGTCGCGCTGGGCGTCGTCATCTCGGGGCTGGTGCTGGGGCTCGCGGATTCCGGGCCGGCGTCGCCGGAGAGCCGACTGGCGCTCCAGGGCGACGACTGTCCCGTCGACCTCGTCCACCGGCAGGGTGACACGCTCGACGGGGACCGGATTCGGCTCCAGGGGACCGAGCACGCTGCACCACTGCAGGACCAGCGGTTCGGCGCCGGCGACACCGTCGCCGTGCGGCCGACCGCCGACGAGGTGACCGTCGTCTGGAACGCCCCCGACGACGGGTCGACGTACGTCCTCTCCCGTCTGGAGCCGCCCGGGGGGAGTGCGACCGCCTGCGGTGGCGTCCTCTACGCGGGTGACGGCGGCTCGCTGACCTCGATAGACACGGGAAGCGGCACGCTGGAGACGCTGTCCGTTCCCGGGAGTGTCGACGCGCTCGGCCCGGCGACGACCAACCTCCTCGACGACGGCGGGACGGACGTTCCCTACGTCAACGGCGCGGACCAGGTCCGGGTGACCGACCCCGACGGGACGACCACGACGCTGGCGACGAGCGGTGACATCCCAGGGACCATCGAGGGGGCGAAGACCCGGCTCGCGACCGGCCGCTGGGACGGGAGCGACCCGTCGGTCCTCTTCGTGAACGAGAACCACGATACCCTCTATCGCGTCGCGGAGGGCGGAACGCCGACCGCGGTCGCCGCGCCGGGCGACGGCACCCAGGCGGTCGTCGGTATCGCCGACGTCGACGGCGACGCGGCCGACGAACTCGTGTTCGCCGACGGCAGCCAGCGGCTCCAGGCGCTCGACCCCGACGGGACCGTGACCGCGCTCGCCGACGGGCAGCTGGGGTCGAACAACGGCATCGGCGCGGGCGCGCTGGCAGACTTCGACGGTGACGGCATCCACCGCGCTGTCGGGGTGGATGGGAGCAACCAGGTGAAGCTGGTCGGGGCCGGGACGGCTGCCGGCGGCGAGGCGACGACCACGCTCACAGGCGGCGTGGCTCGGAAGGCGCCCGCGACGGTCGCCGACGTGGACGGAGACGGCACGCCGGAGGTCGTCTTCGTGAGCAACGACAGCGAGAAGCTGAAGTACGTCGACGATGTCGGCGGTGCGAACACGGTGACGCTACTCACCGACGCGAACGGCGACCCCATCCAGCGGTCCGAGGGTACCGGCGTGGTCTAGCGGCGACGGGTCACCGGTCCCACGGCGCACTCGGCGGGTTCACGCAGCGGTGCCGGTCCTCGATGGCCGAGATGCGCGCGACCTGGTCGTCCGTGAGCGTCACCGACTGCGAGTCGAAGTTCTCCGCGAGGTGGCCGCCGGTGGTCTTCGGGATGGCGGCGACGTTGCGCGCGCGGAGCCACGCGAGACAGACCTGGCCGGGCGTGGCGTCGACCTCGTCGGCCACCGCCTGCACGTCCGGGTGCTCCAGCGCCTTGCCGCGCGCGACCGGCGAGTACGCCACGGGAAGCACGTCACGCTCGTGGCACGCCTCGACGAGGTCGTCCTGTGGGAGCAGGGGGTGGCACTCGAACTGATGGGCGACCGGCCGGTGGTCGGCGTGAGTGAGGAACTCGTCGAGCAGGTCGACCGTGAAGTTCGAGACGCCGACGGCGCGGGCGGTGCCCTCGTCGACGAGGTCGTCCAGCGCACGCGTCGTGTCCTCGGCGTCGTACGCGGCGCGGGGCCAGTGGACGTAGACGAGGTCCGGCGTCCGGCCGAGGCGGTCCTTCGAGGCCCGCACCGAGGAGACGCAGTCCTCGTACGCGCAGTTCTCGGGGGCGACCTTCGTCGCGAGGAACACGTCCTCGTCGGGGTCGACCCGGCGGATGCCACGCCCGACCTCGAGTTCGTTGTCGTAGAGCTGTGCGGTGTCGATGTGGCGGTAGCCCGTCTCCAGGGCGTCGGCGACGACCTCCGTGGCGGTGTCGCCGGTGAGCTTCCAGGTGCCGAGGCCGAGGGCGGGGACGTCGTCGGGCGTCGGTGCGGGTTCGTCGGCTGTCATTGTGCGGTCCACCCCCCATCGACCGCGATGTTCTCACCCGTGACGTACGAGGCCGCATCGGAGACGAGGTAGACCACCGCCCCCGCGATGTCATCGGGGTCGGCCATCCGGTCCATCGGCGTGCGGTCCTCGTACGCGGCCACGAACTCCGGGTCCTGTTCGTCGAAGACGCCGCCCGGTGAGACGGCGTTGACCCGGACCTCGGGGGCGAACTCGCAGGCGAGATAGCGCGTGAGGTTGAGGATACCGCCCTTCGAGGCCGAGTAGTGCGCCGGGCTCGGCGGCATGTTCGCCTCCTCGTAGACGCGGAAGTCGGGCGCCACCATCCCGTAGGTGGAGCCGAAGTTGACGACTGCGCCGCCGTCGCGGACGGCGTCGTCCGGGTCGGACTGCCCCGCGGTCCCGGCACCGTCGGGGTGCATCCGGCGGATGGCCTCGCGGGAGAGGGTCGCGGTCGCGGTGAGCTGGGCGTCGACCTGCTCGCGCCAGTCGCTCTCGCCGCGGGCGAGGAAGGCGTCGCCGTAGGCCGCGTCCCGCGGGTAGGCGGCATGGACGGCGGCGTCGATGCGGTCGAAGCCGTCGATGACTGCGTCGTAGAGTTTGCGGATAGAGGTCTCGTCGGTCACGTCCACGTGGTGGTAGGTGCCGTCGATGTCGTCGGCCACGCGCCGGCCGGCGTCGCGGTCCACGTCGGCGACCACGACCTCGGCGCCGTGGTCGGCCAGCGCCCCGCAGACGGCGGGACCGATACGCCCGGCGCCCCCGACCACCACGACGACCTCGTCCGTCAGGTCGAACAGTGTCATGGCCGTGGGTTCTCCCGGCGGGAGCATAAAGCCGGGAGGCCGGAATCACCGGGAACCGCATCCGGCGGGACCGACGCCCGACCGCGAACGCGCCCGACGGGACCGACGCCCGACCGCAACGCTAACGGCACGCCACCCACACCGCTCGGCAGTGACCGGTCCCGACCCCGAGGCGGCAGGGACAGCCGGGACGGCCGTCGCGGCGCCACCCGAGCGCCCGCGCGACGCGCTCGTCTCCGTCGTCGTCCCGACCTACGAGCGGGCCGACCGCGTCGGCGGGGCCATCGAGAGCGCCCTCGAGCAGACCCACGACCGCCTGGAGGTGGTCGTGGTGAACGACGGCTCCACCGACGACACCCGGCGCGTCGTCGAGGCGTACGCCGACGCCCACGCGAACGTCCGGGCGCTGCACAACGACCGGAACCGCGGCATCAGCCACACGCGCAATCGGGGCATCGAGGCAGCACGCGGCGCCTACGTCTGTCAGCTCGACGACGACGACCGCTGGCGGTCCCGGAAGGTGAAGCGACAGCTCGATGCGCTCGCCCGCCTCCGCGAACGCACGGACTGCGACTCGGCGGACTACTGCGGCGTCTACTGCGGCGGCGTGGTCCGTGATGCCGGCGGCGAGGTCGTTCGCCGCGTGGACACCGGCGCGGCGGGCGACCTGTGGCCCGACGTGCTGGTCCGGTTCGACGTGCGGCCCCACTCGGGCCATCTCGTCCGCCGGGACTGCCTGCACGCGGTGGGGGGCTACAACGAATCGTTCCCGCGCGGTGTCGACTGGGACCTCACGGTCCGGCTCTGCAAGCGCTGGCGGTGGGCGTACGTCCCAGAGCCGCTCGTCGAGCGCCGCTACGCCGACGACAACGTCTCCGGCGACGCCGCCTTCGGCGACCCCTCCTACGAGGTCGCCATCCGCGAGCGACTGCGGGAGAAGTACCTGGGCGACCTCGAGGCGAATCCCGAGGCCCGCCGGGAGTTCGAGGCGATGCTCGCGAAGCAACGGGGGCTCGCCGCGCTCGAGCGGGGCGACCGCCGCGAGGCCGTCCGCCGGTTCGCCCGGACGGTGCGGCTCGCCCCCGAACCGACACACGCCGCGATGCTCGGCCTCGCGGCGCTCGGCCGGCGCCCGTACCGGTTCGCGTGGCGTGCGAAGCAGGCGGTCGCGGGGCCATGAGCGGGGACGGTGCGAGCGGTGGGGGCGGCGTGGAACCGGACGCCGACAGCCCGACGCTCGCGGCCGTCACCGACGCGCTGCTCGCCGTCGAGTCGGACCTCGACCTGCTCTCGCGGACGGCCGACGGCTGTCACTACTGGACCCACGTGCGGTTCGATGTCCAGCAGCGACTCCTCGAACTGACCGGCGCGACCGACACCGCGCACGGCTCCGGTGGACTGACCACGGCCGGCCGTGCCAGGCGGGTCCTCCGGGGGCTCCGACCGTCACGGAACCCGTGGCTGGCATCCGACACGGACCTGCTCGTGTGGGGTCACGAACGGCGGACGGAACGGGAGGGGGTGTGGCACGACTGCTACTGCGACCCGCTGCTGGACGCGTTCGATGGAGGCGGAAGCGAAAGCGGTGGCGAGCGCTCGTGGACCTACGTCGAGGCCCCACATGAGGGCGAGCACCTGACGCCGGCGCAGACGGACGGTGTCCGGTATCTCGACCCGGTCCTCTACGGGGCGGGGCTGGCGGACCACCTGGGCGACCCGGCCGACGAACTCCCGGCGAGCGAGCGGACGACGCTGCGTACCGCCGAGGCACGCCTCCATTCGGCCGTCGGCACCGCACCGGACCTCGTGGCGATGGTCGGGCGGCGTCTCGCCCGACGACGGCTGGAACGACCCGCGTTCCGCGCGCTCTGCCGGCGTGTCGACCCCGACCTCGCTGTCGTGGTCGTCTGGTACACGAAGCCGACGTTCGTCGAGGTCTGTCGGGAGGAGGGCATCCCGGTCGCCGAACTCCAGCACGGCGTGATGAGTCCGTACCACCTCGGGTACGCGTACCCCGACAGCGACGCCCCGGGCTCGACGGGGTCGCCGAGCGTCTTCCCGGACTACCTCTGCTCGTGGGGGGAGCGCTGGGCCGACCTCTGTCCGCTCCCCCTGCCCGCGGAGCGTGTCCTGCCGGTCGGCTATCCGGGACTCGAACGCGGCCGCGAACGGTACGCCGAGGCCCCGACGGAGGACCGAGTGACGTTCATCTCACAGGGGACCGCCGGCGTCCGGCTGTCACGGGTCGCGTGCGAGGTGGCCGACCGGCTGGAGAGCCACCCGGACGTGCCGGCCCTCGTCTACAAGCTCCACCCCTCGGAGCACGACCGCTGGCGCGACCGGACGCCGTGGCTGGTCGATGCGCACGACGCGGGGCGGCTCCGGGTCATCGCGGACCCCTCGGTCGACCTGTACGAGCTGTTCGCCACGAGCCGGGCGCAGGTCGGCGTCTACTCGACGGCGCTGTTCGAGGGGCTGGCGTTCGGGTGCGAGACGCTGCTGGTCGACCTGCCCGGCGTCGCGTACATGGACCGGCTCGTCGCGGCCGGGGCCGCCGAGGTACTCCCGGACGCCGCTGCCGTCGCCGAGGCCATCGCGACCGGTGGTGACGGCGATGCCGTGGACACCGATGCCCCCGCCACGGCGTTCGACCCGGACGCGTACTTCCGGCCAGACGCCACCCGTCACGCAGTCCGGACGCTCGACCGGCTGGCAACCGAGGGAACGCTCCGGTGAGCGTCGCGGAAACGGGAAGAGACTTACACGCCAGCCGACTGCATCGTCGCATGGCTACGGTCCCCGACGCCGAGAACGACCGGGTGCCAGACCTCGACGCGGATGCCGGGACGTACGCGGATACGCTGGCTGCCGATGGTGTCGTCGTGGTGGAGGACTTCCTCGCGCCGTCACTCTGTGACGAAATCCGTGAGCGCGTCGAGACGCGGCTCGACGACCTCCCGCGCGCCGGTCCGGACGACGACTACGGTTCGCTCTCGACGCGCGGCGAGCCGGTCGTCAGAGAGCGGACCGGCGAGACCGACGACGGGATGCTCGACGTGTTCAACATGGACCTCGCGATTCCGGCGCTGGCACAGCTCAAGCGCGACCGCTTCGTCGCCGGAATCGTCGACGATGCGGCTGGGACACGCTACACCCCGGACAACCTCAACGTCTACGTCAACCGCGGCGTCACGGGGACCCGTGACTTCCACGCCGACACCTACGCGGGCAAGTTCAAGGCGTTCGTCTACCTCACCGACGTGCCCGACGAGCGCTACGGCCCGTTCCAGTACATCCCGGGGAGTCACGACCCCTCCGTCCTGCGGCGGAAGGCCACACAGCTCCTCAACCGTGTCCGCGGCGACCCACCGACGGACGGCGTCTTCTACGACGACGACGACGCGCTCGTCTGCACGGCCCCGAAGGGAACGCTCATCGTCGCGAACCAGGCCGGGCTCCACCGCGGGACCCCGCAGGAGCCGGGCTTCGAGCGCATGCTCGCGACCACCTCGCACACGCCGGCGGGCGCCGACCACCACTGATGATGCAGAGACGACAGAGACCCACCACCCACTGATGCCGGACGAACGCGACATCGAGCCGGTCCACATCGGGGACAGAGCGGTCGGTCCGGGCGAGCCGGCCTACGTCATCGCCGAGGCCGGCGCCAACCACGACGGTGAGCTGGCGAAGGCGAAGCGGCTCGTCGACGCGGCCGTCGAGAGCGGCGCCGACGCCGTCAAGTTCCAGAACTACTCCGCCGACACCCTCGTCACGCGCGACGCCCCGAAGTACTGGGGCGAGGGCACACAGTACGAGAAATTCGCGGAACTCGATGTCCTCGAGCGCTCGGACTACGAGGCGATGGCGGCCCACGCCCGCCAGCAGGACATCACGTACCTCTCGACCCCGTTCGACCACGCGGCCGTCGACCTGCTCGACGACCTCGACGTGCCCGCGTACAAGGTGGCGTCGGGGGACCTCACCCACCATCCGCTCCTCCGGGACGTGGCCTCACGGGGCGAGCCGGTCATCCTCTCGACAGGGATGGCGACGCTGGCGGAGGTTCGCGCGGCCGTCGGCGTCATCGAGGACGCCGGGAACGAGGATATCGTGTTGCTCCACTGCATCACGAAGTACCCGACCGATATCGAGGACGCGAACCTGCGGATGCTGTCGACGCTGATGGCCGAGTTCGACTATCCCGTCGGCCTCTCGGACCACACCATCGGGACGACGGTGCCGGTCGCGGCGGCCGCGATGGGGGCCGCCGTCATCGAGAAGCACTTCACCTACGACACGTCGCTGGAGAAGAGCCCGGACCATCGGCTCTCCGCCGACACCGAGGTGATGGGCGAGATCGTCGACCGCACCCGCGAGGTGCACGCGGCGATGGGGCGGGCCGAGCAGGGGCCGACCGAGGTGGAGGCCGACGGGATGCGGCTGGCCCGGCGCTCGCTCGTCACCGCCCGGTCCATCGAGGCCGGCGAGCGAATCCGGCGGGCGGACCTCGCGGTCAAGCGGCCGGGGACCGGTCTCGCTCCGGAACTGCTGTTCGAGGTCGACGAGGAGGTGTGGCGCGCGACCCGGGACCTGCCCGGCGACACCGTCCTGACGGCCGAGGACATCGAGCGGGAGAGCTAGCGACGGAGCACGCCATGGACCCGACCGACCCACTCTGCATCGTCCCCGCGCGCGGGACCTCGCCCGGCCTGCCGAAGAAGCATTTCAAGCAGCTCGCCGGGAAGCCGGTCCTCGCACACACGGTCGAGACGGGACTCTCGTGCCCGGGCATCGAGGAGGTGCTCGTCACGACGGAGGACGAGGCGCTGGCCGAACTCGCGCGTGAGCACGGCGCCCGGGCCCCGTTCCTCCGACCCGAGCGACTGGCCACCGACGCGCTCCTGTACGAGGTCGTCGCACACGCCGTCGAGCAGGTGCGCGGGGAGCGACCCGTGACCGCGGCGACGCCCATCGTCGTCCTCCAGCCGAACGTCCCGTTCCGACGAGTCGCGGACGTGGAGTTGGCCATCGAGCGGTTCCGGGGCGGCCACGAGGCGGTCATCAGCGTCGCCGAGGAGCGGCGGTTCTTCTGGCGAGCGCAGGAGGGGACTTCGGGGACGAACGGGGACACGGAGGACGGCGGCCGGCTCGAACCGCGTTTCGACGAGCGTGCGCTCCGGGCCGACCTCGAACCGTTCTACCGGGAGACGGGTTCGATAAACGTCACGTCGACGGCACTGCTCGAACGGGGGACCCGGGTCGGCGAGACGCCGGGCTACGTCGTCACCGACCGACTCTCCTCGCTGGCTATCGACGGCGTGGTGGACCTGTGGCTGGCCGAGCGGCTCTCGCAGGGGCCCCGCGTCGTCTTCCGCGTCGACGGGGGCGGGAACCGGGGGCTGGGACACGTCTCGCGGTGTCTCACGCTCGCCGCGGAGCTGGAGCGGACGCTCCGCGCGGCGCCGACCTTCGTCTGTCGGGCCGACTACCCCGCGGGTATCGCCGCCATCCGGGACGCCGGGCGCGAGGTGCAGGTGGTCGACCCGGACGAGCGCGACCCGCTCGCGCCCGTCACAGCGATGGACCCGGCCCTCGTGTTCCTGGACGTGCTGGACACGGACCCCGAGCGGGTGCGCCAGCTCCACCGGACCGCGGCGGCGGTCGTCAACCTGGAGGACCTCGCGGGCGGTCCCGAGTCCGCCGACCTCGTCGTGAACGCGCTGTACGAGCCCGAGCTCGTCGAGGGGGGCGACAACCATCTCGCGGGCGCGGAGTACTTCGTCCTGCGAGAGGAGTTCCGCGACCGTCCGCTCGAAGTGCCAGAGACGGCCGAGCACGGCCTGCTGACGTTCGGCGGGAGCGACCCCGCGGGGCTGTCGGCGCTCGCCGTCGAGGCGGTGGCTGGTGACGGCCGCGAGTACCGGCTCGTCCGCGGGCCGGATTTCGATGACTCCGACCTGGACGCGGCGCTGGCCGGGGCGCCGAACGTGACCGCCGTCACGGACCCGGAGATGGGTGCGGTGATGGAGTGGGCCGACTTCGCGGTCTGCTCGGGCGGGCGGACGGCGTACGAACTTGCGGCGACCGGGACGCCGACGCTCGTCCTGGCACAGAACGACCGCGAACACGAGCGGATGGCTGCACTCGGCGAGCGCGGCGTCGTCAGCTACCTCGGCGACGGCCGTGGGATGTCGGCCGGGGGCCTGCGGACGGCCATCGACGACCTCGCTGCGGACCGCGAGCGCCGGCGGGAACTGGCCGAGCGCGCCAGGGAGTTCGTCGACGGGGCGGGCACCCGGCGGATTCTGGATGCGGTCCACGAGGCGCTGCTAGGGTGAGCGTACGGGTCTGGCAGGTGCCTCGCTCAGAACTCTTCCGCTGCGACAGGAACGGGTTGGAAGCCCCTGGCCGTCGTCGGCGCTTCGCGCCGACTGCTCGGTGGACGGAGTCCACCGGTGCTCGACGCCCCGGGGCGCTCGGGGGCTTTCGATGTGGTTCCATCGTTGTCCACGGACTCGCCGGTTCAGCACGAACCGGCGGACCCGCACGCTGTGTCCCGCCCGAATCCTATCACGAGGATTATGGGGTGAAAATGGATGGTTTATGAATAGAAATGTCCTCTAGTTCATTGTGTGGTGCATAATCTCCAAAGTGCCGATATTTACAGATTATGGTCGCATATCCCTGCCGTGTCATCGTTTGCAGGAGCCGACATGCGTATGGCCGCGAGTCGCACATGGACGAGTATGCCCGAAGAAGTGCTGTTCGAGACGGAGTCGATGCAGAGCCGGTCGGAAGTCGCCGCTTACCTGCGCGACGTCGCGGACGCGCTGGAGTCGGACGGTGCCGTCACGCTGAAATCCGGGGACCAGTCGGTCTCCGTGACGCCGCCCAACCGGGTGGAGTTCGAGGTGAAGGTCGAGCGCGAGGGGCCGGCCAGCGGCCCCGGCGAACTCGGCCTCGAGCTGGAACTGGAGTGGGACGAGGACGCTCCCGTCGACGGCGAGGAGCTCTCCATCGAGTAAGCCGTCGCGTGGCCACGCGGCGCGGCAGCTCAGACCGAGAACGGCGTCTCCGCGCGGACCTCGCTCTCACGGATGCGGAGTTCGCCGACGGCGGTGTAGTCGCCGGACGCGGGGTCCGGCCACTCGACCTCGAACGTGGCCGACTCGCCGGGGGCGAACTCGGCCGGACGGAGCGTCTGCGCGAACAGCCGGCCGTCCGACCAGCGCCACACCTCCTCGCCGGCAGCCGTCAACACGGCGAAGTCCGCATCGCCGCTGTCGCGGAAGGTCACGCTGACAGGGTCGTGACCGGCGTTCTCGACGACCAGCGTGAACTGCACCCGCTGGCCGTCGCCGTCGACCGTGACCTCCAGCGACGCGTCGAGCGGTGACACGGCCGGAGCATACGACCCCGGGGAGAAAGCGTTTGTGCGGTGTCGACGGGCTGCCGAGCTACCGCTGCAGCGCCGCCGGGACGTCCAGCAGGCCGGCACCCGTCTCGGCCACCTTCTGACCGATGTCTTCGGCCGTGTAGAGCAGCCGTTCCTCCGTGCGTCCGGGGTCGTGGCCGGCCGCACGGAGCAGCGCGGCGGCCCCGGTGACGTGGGGTGTCGCCATCGACGTGCCGCTCTTCTCCGTGTAGCCTGCACCGAGGTCGGTCGAGCGGACGTCGACGCCCGGCGCGGCGATGTCGACGCCCGGGCCCGTCGAGGAGAAGGCGGCCACGTCGTCGTCGGCATCGGTCGCGCCGACGCCGACCGTGGTTGCGAACTTCCCGGGCGCGGCCACGCAGTCCGAACACGGGCCGTAGTTGCCGGCCGCGGCGACGAGGACGACTCCGCGCTCGCGGGCGAACGCGCAGGCGTCACGAAGCATCCGGGTGCCGGACGCGGCCGTGGTCTCGATGCTGAGGTTCACCACGTCCCAGTCCTGTTCTGCGGCGAGTTCGATGCCACGGGCCAGGTCGGCGTTGTAGCCGACCCCGGCCGCGGTGAGCGCCTTGACCGCGTGGACGGTCACACCGGGTGCGACCCCGACGACACCGCCGGAGTCGTCGGTCGCGCCGACCGTCCCGGCGACGTGGGTGCCGTGCCCGTTGTCGTCCTGGCCCGCGGGCGCCGCGGTTCCGGCGACCCAGCTCCCGACCGTCGTGAAGCTCTCACCGACGCGACCGAGCAGGTCGGGATGTGTCGCGTCGATGCCCGTGTCCACGATGCCGACGTGGACCCCCTCGCCGGTCTCGTCGACAGCCGTCGCCCCGACACGCTCGATGCCGTAGGGCGTGGTCTGGGTGTCCTCCGTCTCGACGGGCCCCGACCCGTCGATCCGGACCGCCCCGTCGACCTCGACGTAGCGCACGTCGTCGCGCGCCCGGAGGTCCGGAATCGCCACCTCGGGGACGGTCGCCGTCAGCGCGTCGAACGCGTAGGTCCGGTGGACCGTCGCTGCGGCCGCCCGAGCCGCCTGCTCGCCGCCCGGCCGGATACCGACGTTCACGCGCGTGGTCGCGCCACCATCGCGACCACCGCGCCCGTCGGCCGCGCCGAGGCCCGTACCGAGGCCGACCGCCGTCGTTCCCACACCGATCGCCTGCAGTACCGCCCGCCGACTCCGTCCACCCTGTCTCATACCACCACCGACGGGCGGCCGGTCCGTATCCCCCCGTACCACCATCCTATATCAAAGAATGGCCGTATCTGCGCCACCATTTATGAGTACAGCGGCGACGGCACCTCTTTTGCCGTCCCCCACGAACGCCACGTGTGCAGTTCGTCGGCTACGACCGGTCCCCCGACCCCGCGCTCCAGCTCGCCGCCGGGGGGCCCGTCGAGCGTGTGGCGCTGGTGTCGGGCACCACACTGGAGTACGGGCTCGGTGACCGTCACTGCGCGGGCGCGCTGGTCGCCGAGGACGGTGACGGTGGGGACGAACTGCGGCATCGCTCGTGTACCGCGTCGCGGGCCCCGTACTGCCGGGACCACACCTCGACGTGGGCGTGTGCGCGGTGTACCGGGAACTGCGACATGCCGTTGGAGAACTGCGCCCGGGAGCACGTTCTCTACCTCGCCGCCTTCGCGCCGGACACGTTCAAGGTCGGCGTCACCAAGCCCGGACGCCTGGAGACCAGGCTCCGCGAGCAGGGCGCCGACCGCGCCGCGCTGGTCGAACACTTCCCCGACGGGCGGGCCGCACGACGCCGGGAGGCCGCGCTCGCCGACCGCCTGCCGGACCGGGTTCGGACGCCGACGAAGGTGGCAGCCCTCGCGCGGACGGTGAACACCGAGGCGTGGGAGGCGCTGCTCGCGGAGTTCGACCCGCTGGAGACGTTCGACCTCGACTACGGCTTCACCGTGGCCGACCGGCCGGTCCGCGAGACGCTCGCGACCGGAACGGTCGTCGGCGTGCAGGGCCGACTGCTGGTGCTGGAGAACGCCGGCAGCACCTACGCCGTCGACCTGCGGGACCTGCTCGGCCACGAGGTCACGGACGGCGCGCGTGACAGGGATATCCAGTCGTCGCTCGGGAAGTTCGGTTAGCAGCGATACCGGGCCGGGGGTCACCGACGATTCCCGCATGTTTTTCCGTGGCGCACCGATACCGGGAGGTATGACGGACGAATCCGAAGATGCGGACAAGCCGGCCGAGAACGGCGGCGAGGACGGTGGCGAGGAGAAATCCTTCCGCGAGCGCGTCGAGGAAATCCGACAGCAGCGCGCCGAGGAGCGCGAGGGCGAGGGCGGCGAGGGGCAGAGCCCCGAGGAGCGCATGGAGGAGATGATGGGTGGCGGCGGTCCGCCCGGGATGGGTGGCGAGGGCGGCCCGCCGGGCATGGGCGGCGGTGGCGGCGGCAACCCGTTCGCGCAGATGATGGGCGGCATGATGGGCGGTGGCGGCCCCGGCGGCGCGCTCGGTGGCTCGCCCGGCGGTCCCGAGGGCCGCGGGCGCGACGAGGGCGGCCAGGACAACGAGGAACTCGTCCGCGAGGTCCGGAAGGTCCGCGACGAGCTCCACGACATCCGTCGCGAGGTCGAGCGCGTTGCGGACGCGCTCGAGGACCGGTAACGGGCCATCCGACGGGTCCCCCCGTCCGACCGATGTTTTCGAGAGTCCGACCAGAAGATTGAGACACCGGACCGTGCAAGCGCGGCCATGACGACTCGACGTACCTTCCTCGCGGCCGTCGGGACGACCGCTGCCGCAGGGCTGTCCGGTTGTGCCGAACTGGACGGTAGCGACGGCGGCGACGGTGGAGCTGGTGGCGACGGCGGAGGCGGGAACCAGAGTACGCCGAACGGTCCCGTGGCGACCGCGCCCGTCCCGGACGACCCGGGCGCGAGCACCTACGCCCGGATTGATGCCGGGGCATCGACCACCGTCACGTATCTCGGCAACTGGAAGTGCCCGTTCTGCGCGGAGTTCTCGACGGGCTCGGACCGGGTGCTGTCGCTGGGCACCATCGTCTCCGACTACGTCGCTCCCGGCGACCTCGCGCTGGAGTACCGGGCGCTCTCCTACACCGGCGACGGCGAGCCGTTCCTCGGTCCCGACGCCCCCCGCGCCGCGCGGGCCGGCCTCGCCGTCTGGAACGTCGACCCGGAGAACTACTGGCGGTACCACGAGCACGTGATGGCGAACCAGCCGGCCGAGAGCAAGCGCTGGGCGACGAAGTCGAAGCTCGTCGAGTTCGCCCGCGAGGCCGGCGTCTCGGACCCCGATGCGGTCGGGCAGGCTATCGACGGCGGCGAGTACGAGAGCGAGGTCCGCGCCAACACGGAGTTCGCCGCCAACAGCGGCGTCGGAGGGACCCCCGCCATCGTCGTCGGTGACGCCTCGTACAGCCCGTTCAACGAGCAGGATGCGCTCCGGAACGCACTCCAGAACGCCGGCGAGTGACGCGATGGCGAGCGAGCGCAACCGGAATCCGGCCGCCCACCGACCCGCCACGCGGTCCCTGCTCGTGCTGGCGGCGCTCGTCGCGACCGTCGCGACGGCTGGGAGCCTCTGGTTCTCGCTCGGCCTCGGACTGGTGCCGTGTGAACTCTGCTGGTACCAGCGTGTCCTGATGTACCCGCTCGTGGTCGTGCTGGGTGTGGGTGTCGCGGAGGCGCGACCGGCGGTCTGGCGGACGGTCCTCCCGCTGGCCATCCCTGGCTTCGTCGTCGCGGCGTATCACAGTTACCTGCAGGCGACCACCGTGGCCTGCGGTTTCGAGGGTGACTGCGCGGCGGTCCTGTGGCGCGCGCCCGTCGTCGGCCTCACCATCCCGAACCTGTCGCTGGTGGCGTTCGGACTCGTGGCTGGGCTGGGCGGCGTCGTGGCGGCCCGGGAGCGCGGACTGCTCGGCTGAGTCAGTCCACGCCGGCCTCGGGAGCCTCGGCCGGGTCGACCACCTCGCCCGTGGCCGGGTAGACGCCGACCTGGTCGCAGACGTCGGCCATCGGACACGCGTCCGGGTCGTCGAGGCAGGCGGGGTTGCGGGCCGTGCAGAACTCGCGGCCGAACTGTATCATCGCGGTGTGGCCGAAGCCACATCTCCCGGCTGGAACGTCGCGTTCGAGCGCCGCGCGGACGCCCTCGTGGTCGGCGTCGGCCGGCGCGAGCCCCACCCGCCGGGCGATACGGTGGACGTGGGTGTCGACGGGGAAGACGCCGCCACGGCCGCCCGAGAACAGCAGCACGCAGTCGGCCGTCTTCGGCCCGACACCTTTCATCTCGAGGAGCGCGTCGCGCACGGTCGTCGGGTCCTCCCCGGTGACGAACGCGTCGAAGGCGTCGGCCCCCCCGTACTCGTCGCGGACGCGTCCGGCGAGTCTGATGAGCGTCTCGGACTTCTGGTTGTAGAGGCCAGCCGACGAGATGGTCTCGGCCAGTTCGTCCTGCGCGGCCGCGGCGAGCGCGGCCGCGAGGTCACCCTCCCCGTCGCCCCCGCCACGACCGTACCGCTCCATCAGCGCGTCGTGGGCCGGTTGCGAGGCCTTGTCCGAGGTGTTCTGCGAGAGGACCGTCCGGACGAGACACTCGAAGGCGGCCTGCCCGCCGTACGCCTTCCGCCAGTAGCGTTCGCCGAGGCGGTCGACGACAGCTTCGGCGCGGGTTGCGGGCTCCTCGGTCGACTCGAATCGGTGTGCACGGCCACCACCTGCGTCGCCACCGGAGATGTTCTCTGCCGGCTCCGGGTCCGCCGCGGGATCGCTGGAACCGTCTCCGGGCTGCTCGCTCATGGCCGAACCGTGGGGCGGCGGCGTCATATGACTGCGGTTCGTGGCGGTCCCGCCGCGGGCCTCGTCAGCGCCCGCCACGACCGAAACCAATGAATACCAGAAGACACCATTATAGGGTAATGAATCCGCTCTTCGCCCCACTCCAGCTGTTCGTCCGTTCGCTGAACCTGCTGCCCGGCGTCTCCGCCTCGCTGCGTACCGAGCACGTCGAGGTGGAGGACCGGTTCGACGACGGTGGTCGGCGGGTGCTTCTCGTCCGCCGCGGCGCGGGCCCCGAGGCTGTCCGGCGGGCCGTCGCGGCCGGCCGGGGTGAGGTGGCCGACGACGCGGGGACGGGGCCCGAGCCACTGGTCCGGTTCGACTGCGCGCCGGACGGCGAGGCAGCGACGGTCGTCGTGGACGACCCGGACGCGACGGTGGACCTCGGTCGCTTCGGCGTGACCGTCCGCGCCGAGGGCGTCGAGCGCTCGTTCGACCTCCCCTTCGACCCGACGGCGGCCGACCGGCACGTCTCGAACGGTGTGCTGACGGTCGATATCGAGTAACCAGCAGGAGCGTCAGTTCTCGGAGACTCGGAGTACGAGCCGCAGGTCCGCGCCGTCCGCGAGTGCTGCGACGAGGTCGCGGTCGAGGTCGGCGGCCGCCGCGTCGGCGTCCAGCATGATGGTCCGGTCGTCGACGTGGTCGCTGGTCCGGCCCACCGCACCACGGTCGTCCGCGAAGGTCAGGTCCGGATGGCCCCGCCCCGTGATGGTCGTCTCGTGGGCCGGTGCGTCCCAGTCGCCGGCCGGGTCGACGGCGATGGTGGCCTCGATATGCGCGTCGGCATCCCGGCACGCGGCGACGAAGGCGTCGTCGAAGTCCGCGGGCGTGCGGTCGGCCTCGATGGCGAGGATGCAGTCGCCGGCGGGCGTGAGCCAGTCGTCGGTCGTCACCTCGAACGTGCTGGCGTGTTCGGCGCGGACGTGCTCGTGTCCGTGTGCGTGGACGACCTCCTCGTGGGGGGTGTCGACGGGGGCGTGGTCGCTCATACCCGGACCGGAGCGACGACCGTACTTCAGGCCGACGTTCCGACGGCTCTCCGGTGGACGCCCTCGTCGCCGTCGGGTGGTCCCGATGGTGAGCCTCTGAGACACGGTCGACTTATATACTATCTGTCGGTTCCGTGTGAACCGTTGTCGCGGGTAGGCGGGCCGTGTGGCTCGTTTTCACGGGTCTCGCATCGGCGAAACCATTATATGGTTGAATGATAAAGATGCAAGTACCAGAACGCCTCCGGCGTTCACCCGCATCGCCAGCCGACCAGAATGACAGGACCCTTCGATCCTTCGGTGGCTGCATTGTCCCCTAGGGACCGGTGTGTGAACCCGGAGCGGTAATGGATAGAGAGTTACTAACAATGGCAGAGAGCATTGACGAAAGCAAGAACGTAGAACTGACAGACGACGACCTCGAGAGCAACTCCAAGGGCCAGCTCATCAAGAAGGCCGGGCAGCTCCGTGACCGACGGAACGAGCTGAACCAGATGGCCTCCGAGCGCGCCTCCAAGCGCGACGAGCTGAACGCGAAGACCCGCGAGAAGGTCGACGAGGCCCAGGAGCACCGCGAGAAGCGCGACGAGCTCAACGAGCAGGTCCAGGAGCACAAGGAGCAGCGCAACGAGCTCAACGCGAAGGCCAACGAGCTCTTCGACAAGGTCGACGACATGAAGGACGACCTCGAGCTGAACGAGGGCAAGTCGGCCGACGAGCTCAAGGAGGAGATCGAGGATCTGGAGTTCAAGCAGCAGACGGAGGTTCTCTCGACCGACGAGGAGCGCGAGCTCATCGAGAAGATCGAGAACAAGCGCGAGAAGCTCCAGAACCGCAAGGAGAAGCTCGACCAGACCGGTGACCTCGAGGGCGTCAAGGAGGAGGCCCAGGAGGTCCGCGCCGAGGCCAGCGAGCACCACCAGAAGGTGACCGAGCTCGCGGACAAGGCCCAGGAGCACCACAACGAGATGATCGAGGCCTACCGCGAGGCCGACGACATCCGCGACGAGGCCGACGAGTGGCACGAGAAGTTCGTCGAGGCCCAGGAAGCGGCCGACCGCCACCACGAGGACTTCGTCCGCGTCCAGAAGCGCCTCCGCGAGATGGACAAGGAAGAGGAGGAGGAGCGCAAGGACGAGCGCCAGGCCAAGAAGGAGCAGGCCCAGGAGGAGGCCGAGGAGATCTACCAGCGCTTCAAGGAGGGCGAGACCCTCGACACCGAGGACCTCATGAAGCTGCAGCGCGCCGGCAAGCTCTGAGGTAGCGAGTTCCGTTTCGACCTGTTTTCACCGACCGGCAGCCGTGCATCGGTGGTTCTCGTCCACCGAGAGCCGACAGTATCCTGAAGTGCCGGCCCGTCGAACTCCCGGCCGAGATGACGATGACGGACCCGCGGCACGAACTGGAGCTGTACCGGGAGGACGACCACTACCTCGTGCTGGCCCACATCGACGCCGCCCCCGAGGACATCGACGTGAAGTGGGTCGACGGTCACCTCCACGTCGCCGCCGAGCACCATCACGAGGGTCGCACCCGCGTCACCCATCGGGACATGACGTTCCCGCGGGCGGTCGATGATGGCGCGATCACCGCCGACTACAACGAATCCGACGACGTACTGGAGATCCGCCTTCCCATCGTCGGCGACCGGCCACAGAGCCGGACCGTCGAGGTCGGACGGTCCGAGTAGCGACCCCGGTCGGGGCGAGGCGGAGCGTACCGGATGGATTCCGTCGATTTCAGGCTCGTTGTAGACGGATACGGACGTCGTTCCCGCCGAACTCGCTCGTGCCGAAGGAGAGGTCGCCGCCGAAGGCGTCGACGGTCCACCGGACCAGCCAGAGCCCGAGCCCGGTTCCGTGGTAGGTCGGCGAGATCTCTTCGCGCCCGGTCACCACGTCCAGCTCGTTGGCCGGGATCTTCGGGCAGTCGTCCTCGACGTGGATGGTCACCCAGCGGCTCTCCCCGCCATCGGAGACCCGGATGCGGACGTGTGCCGAGCCCGTGGGGTGGTGCTCGATGGCGTTCTCGAGGAGGCTATCGACGGCCGCCCGGAGATTCGCGTCCGCGTTCACCTCCAGCGAGTCGGGGAGTGCCGTCTCGACCGTCGCCCCCGGTGCCCGCTGGCGTCGATCCTCGGCGATCGCCCGGAGGAGGGGCGCGCAGTCGATGGCGCCCGTGGTGGTGTCGGATTGGGAGAGGATGGTGTCGATCTCGCCCGCCTCGCGCGTCAGGGTCTCCAGATCGCTGGCCGCCTTCTCGAGGGTGGCGGCGACCGCCGTCGTCTCCTCGGTCTGCTCCTCGAGCTGTTCGAGCAGTCGCGTGGTGTGGGCGAGGATGATGTTCGCGTTGTTCCGCAGGTTGTGTCGAAGGACCCGGTTCAGGACCTGTAATCGGTGCTCCTGCCGTTTGATGTCGGTCAGGTCGGTGTAGACGGCGAAGCCGCCGGTCTGACCGCTCCGGTCGTCGTAGGGGATGCTCCGGTACAGGAACTCCCGGAGCCCGGTCGCCGTCTCGCGCTCGACACGCCGGTAGTTGATTTCTCCCGCTGCCGTCCGTTCGTCGAGGGCGCGAGCCTCCTCGGCGAGCCACCCGGGGACGATGTAGTCGTTGAGCGGCTCGTCCCGAACCGTCTCGGCGTCGTAGCCGAACGTCTCGACGAACGCGTGGTTCACGCCCCTGACGATGGGCTCCCCGTCGACCAGCTCGAACTCCACGATGGCGTCCTGGACGTGTTCGATGAGATGTCCGTAGCGACTCCCGTCCGCGCCCGCGACACGATACGGCTCGGAACGGTTACCTACCATCTACCACCCACTTGGACTCCACGTTAATCAAGTTTCGCGCCGAATCGGAGTTCGAATGTGTTGTTATATTTCGTATATCGTGACGAATGGCGCCTCCACCCGACGGCGCCGTCCCATCCCGGTGCCCGGCCGTCACCCCTCGAGCGACAGCCCCGCGTGCCAGTGGTCGGCGCCCGCCTCCTGCTTGACGTGGTCCATGTGGTCGAGGACGACGGCGGCCTCGCTGGCCACCTCGGCGGCACGTGATTCGCCCTCGGTCCGGAACTCGCCGGTGACGCGGTTGGCGAAGACGGTACAGACCGCGCCCGCCCGCAGGCCGTAGATGGAGGCCAGCGTCAGGAGCGCGGCGGCCTCCATCTCGTAGTTGAGGACGCCCGCTTCCTGCAGTTCGGCGGTTCGCTCGTCGGTCCCTGCGGCCTCGAAGCCGTCGTGCCCGGGGCGCCCCTGGCCGGCGTAGAACGAGTCCGTCGAGCAGGTGACGCCGAGGTGGTAGTCGTAGCCGAGACGCTCGGCCGCCGTCACGAGGGCGGTGACGACCTCGCCGTGCGCGCTCGCCGGGTAGTCCTCGCGGACGTACTCGGCGCTGGTCCCCTCCTGCCGAACCGCCCCCGTGGTGATGACGAGGTCGCCGACCTCGGCCTCGGCCTGGATGGCCCCGCAGGAGCCGACGCGGATGAGCGTCTCGGCGCCGACGTTGGCGAGTTCCTCGGCCGCGATGGCCGCGGAGGGTGAGCCGATACCCGTCGAGGTGCAGGCGACCGGCGCCCCCGCGCGGTGGCCCCGCATCGTCCGGTACTCGCGGTGGTGTGCGACCTCCTCGGCCCGGTCCCACTGCTCGGCGACCACGGGGACCCGCTCGGGGTCTCCCGGGAGCAGGACCGGCCCGTCGATATCGCCGGGTTCCAGTTCGAGGTGGTACTGGACCTCGTCGTTCGGGTCCTCACTGTCCATGGGCCGTTGTGGACGGGGGGGTACTTTGTAGTTGAGCGTGCGGGCAGGAACGATGTAGCGAGGTGGTTTCTGCCAACTCCGACGACTGCAGCCGCTCCGAACCCTCGCACGCTCTCGCGATGACGACGGCAGAAACACCCACGGAGCCCTCGCACGCTGGACTCTCGCGCCTCGTTGCGCGCCTCGATTGGTCGCTTCGCGCCCTCCCTGCGGTGCTTGCTCCGGGAGTCGTTCCTGCTCGCTTCGCTGCGCGCGCTGCGACTCCCGTGGTTCGCCTCGCTCCGCTCGGTTCACCGTCGGCGGGCTTCGTCCAGCGTGCTCGCCCTTCGAGTCCACCAGGCCCGCGGATTGGTCAGTCAGGTCCTGTGAGCCTCACGCCTCCCCAACCGCTTGCGGTGCTCGCTTCGGTCGCTACGCTCCCTCCGCTGTGCTCCTCAGCCCTCGCGCGTGCGCTGCGGCCGGCCCTGGGGGCACGGCCGCAAGCGCGCGCCCGGGCGACTGACGGGGGTGAGTTCCAGACGAGCAGTGTCTCGGCGGACCGACGCCGGAGCAGAGAACGAGTTACCCAGCGTCCGCGACGGCGGCCTCGATGACCTCGACGGTCCGGTCGACGAGCGCGTCCACGTCGTCGTGTTCCGCGTAGACCCGGACGTACGGCTCGGTTCCGGAGGGACGGACGAGGGTCCAGCCCCCGTCGAGTTCGAGGCGGACGCCGTGTTCGGTGTCCACATCGGCGTCGGGGAACGCCTCGGGGAGTGTGCGTTCCAGCGCCGCCATCACCGCCGTCTTGCGGCCGTCCGGGCAGTCGACGCTCACCTTCCGGTAGGGGCGCTCGGTGATGGGGCCGCGGAGCGCGTCGAGCCCCGACTCGGCCACCAGCCGTGTGAGGATGGCCGCGCTGGCGACTGCGTCCATCCACGGGCCGAACCGGGTGTGCGTGTGCTTCCAGGGCTCGGCGGCGAAGACGACCTCCGTGTCGGGGCCACCCGCGGCCCGGGCGGCGACGATGCCCTCGTGGAGCGCCCCCAGGCGGACGCGCTCGACGCGGCCACCCGCCTCGGCGACGCGCTCGTCGATGCGCGCGGAGGCGTTCGGCGTCGTCACGACCACCGGGTCGCCCGGCGTGGCGGCGCGGGTGTAGTGCTCGGCGAGCACGGCGAGAACGGTGTCCTCGTGGACCACGTCGCCGTCGCCGTCGACGACGACGATGCGGTCGCCGTCGCCGTCGAACCCTAGCCCGAGCGCGAACTCGCCGTCCGCGACGAACGCGCGGAGGTCCGCGAGGCTCTCGGGCGTGGGTTTGGACTCGCGGCCGGGGAAGTGGCCGTCCACGTTACCGTTGAGCGTGACGACGTGCGCGCCGAGTTCCCGGAGCACCCAGGGCGCCGCCCGCGCGGCCATCCCGTTGCCCGTGTCGACGGCGACCCGGAGGCCGTCGAGCGGGGCGCCGTGGCCCCGGGCGTACGCGACGACGGCGTGGCGGTACTCGGTGAGGCGGTCGGCACGCTCGACGCCACCCCAGTCGTCCCACTCGACGGGCGGGGCCTCGGCCGCGACGGCCTCCTCGACGCGCCGCTCGGCCTCGCGGTCGTACTCCCGGCCGTCGCGGAACAGTTTGAGGCCGTTGTCGGCCGGCGGGTTGTGGCTGGCCGTGACCATCACGCCGTAGCGGCCGCGCGAGGCGGCCGCGAGCGCCGGCGTGGGGACGCGCCCGACTCGGACGACGCGTGCGCCGCCGGACTGGAGGCCCGAGGTGACCGCCGACGCGATGGCGTCGCCCGTCTCCCGACCGTCGCGCCCGACCACGAACTCGACCGGCGTGCCGCTGCCACCCCCCTCGTTCCCGTCGCTCGTGTCGTCCGCGCGTGCTTCGCGCGCCGCCGCGCGACCGACGCGCAGGGCGAGTGCCGGCGTCACGCGGTCGCGAACCGGCCCGCGGATACCCGCCGTGCCGAAGAGGTCCATACCGACCGAAGGCAGCGAGGGGGTTTCAATCTCCGCGATGGCGCGGCGGGCTGTCCGGGCGGGGCCTGTCTCCCGATGAGGGCAGTCTTTTGTACGAGGCGCGGCGTACTGTCGCGTGATGGGAGTCCGGCCACCGCAGAACGACGACGACGAGCCCGACACGATCACGTTCGGCATCGCGGCCCTGGACGCCCACCTCGAGCGTGCGGACGTGGAGTTCCCCGTCGACGCCGAGACGCTGCTGACCCAGCTGGGCGACCCGGACATCCCCTACGATGCCACCGGGTCGACCGTGGCGCTCTCGGAGGCCATGGACAAGGTCCACATCCAGCACTTCGACTCCGAGCAGGAGCTGCTGAACACGCTCCACCCCGTCTTCGAGTCCTACCGCGAGCGCGCCGGCAACAGTATCCTCGGGCAGCTGCGCGCGCTGCTCCCCTTCTGACCCCCGGTTCCCCCTCTCGCCGCTCGTGCAACCCCGAGCGTCACCCCTATCGGTCCGGGCGCCGTCTCCGGCGGTATGACCGAGTACACCACCGTCTCCATCCCGAAGGACCTGGCCGAGCGCGTCGAGGGGACCATCGAGGGGACCTCGTTCTCCTCGACCAGCGACCTGGTGCGGTTCCTGCTGCGGAGCATCGTCATCCAGCACCAGCAGCAGGGCGAGCTGACCGAGGCGGAGTTCGAGGAGATAACCGCACAGCTGCAGGACCTGGGCTATCTGGAGTAACGGGGCCGTCAGGGCGGCAGCGACTCGGCCGGCGGCTCGACGTCGAGCAGTTCCAGCGCCCGCCCGCGCCCGCGCCGGTCGAACGCCGCGATAGCGGTATCGTCCCACGGGGGAACACCGATGAACACGACCTCGTGGAGGTCGTCCGTCTGCCGGACCTCGAGCCGGCCGTCCGGGTGTGAGACGAACCGCCCGTCGGAGGCGGGCGTTCCGAGGTCCATCCCGAAGACGGCCGCGACGGAACCACCCGTTCCCGGGAGGTAGAGGTCCGTGAAGACGGGTGTCTCGGGGGAGAGGTCGAGCGGTGGCTCGAACTCGCCGGCGGGGGTGGTGGTGACCGCGATGGTCACCTTGTTCGGCGAGCGGTCCTCGGCGATGTCCAGCAGCGCCCGCACGAGCCCCGCGGTGGCGTACACCGGCGGCCGCCCGCCCGCCCCGTCCGGCGTCGCCGCGTCGAGGTCGTCGGTCACACCACCAGTACGCCGCCGAATCGCTTAACACCGGTGGTCGCCGGGGCGACCGGCTGACCGACGGCCGCGTCAGAAGAGCGCGTTCTTGACCGTGCTGATGTAGAGCCCGGGGGCATTGGTCGTGGCCTTCCGGAGTGCCGTCCGTATCAGGTCGTCGGCGTCCTCGGCGACGCCCTCGCCGTGGCCGACGAGGAGGCGCTCGACGTCGAGGCGCTTGAGCTTCTTCGGCGGCGTGAGCCGGAGCATCGGGTGGACGCCCAGTTGCTCGCTCGGGGCGCAGTAGTAGTCGACGGTGCCGAACACCTCCGGCAGGACCAGCACCTCGGCGTCGGGGTCGTACATCCCTGCCTCCTGCCAGAACGGGTTGTCGATGACCCGCCGGACCTCGTAGGAGGTGTCCGCGAGCAGGTCCGCGAGGTCGGTCGTGCGAGCGTCGAGGTCGCCGGCGACGCCGCTCATCCACGATGGGACGCCCACGGGGACGCCGTGGCGCTTCGCGATGGCGGCCGAGTCGCGCTTGTGCCGGTCCAGCAGGACCGCGACGCCAGCCACCCCGTCCGCGCCGGTGTCCGCGGCGAGGTCCGCCAGCCACTCGTCGAGGTCGGGCACGTCGACGGGGTCGACGACGACGAGCCCTGCCTCGGTCGCGACCGCGTGGCTCGCGCGCTGCATCTCCTCCTCGGGGTAGGCGATCCAGCTCGCGCCGCCGTCCCAGCGGTTGACCTCGTTGAGCGACCCCGCTCCGGATGACTTCATCGGCATACCACGCAGTTCGGCCGGAACGCGGTTAAAGGGTCGTCTCCGGGCAAGCGAGCGGCCCCACCCGTGGCCGACGGTGCGCCCCAGCGCTGGGGCGGCACTTAACAGCCGCCCCCGTGAACGGCGGGATATGCTCTCGGGACTCGCGTGGCTGGCGCTGGAGGTCAAGTCTCTCGACCGGGCGGTCGAGTTCTATCAGGAGCACCTCGACCTCCCGCTCCGGCGCAAGGACGGGCGCGAGGCCGCGCTCGGAGCCGGGGAGACCGACCTCCTGCTCCGCCGACCTGCGGGGGTCCCCCGCGGCGGCCTCCACACCCACTACGCCTTCTCCTGCCCCGCCGACGCGTACGACGACTGGTGGGACCGCCTCTCCGAGGATTTCGACCTCCACGAGGAGACCTTCGGCGACGTGCGGTCGCTGTACTTCTACGACACGGAGGGGAACTGCGTCGAAGTCATGGGGCGGGACCAGGGGAGCCAGACCGCCATCACGGGCCTGATGGAGGTGGTCCTCGAGGTCGAGGACCTGCCACGCGCGGAGGAGTTCTACACCGCACTCGGGATGGAAGTCGTCGACCAGGGCGACCGGCGCAAGCGGACCCGTCTCACTGCGGGCCCGTTCGACCTGGAGCTGTGGGAACCCCATCTCGGGCTGGCGGACGCGCGCGGCGGCGTCCACGTCGACCTCGGCGTGTACGTCGACGACCCCGAGACCGCGACCGACGCCGTCTGGGGCCGGGCCGACCGCATCGAGGACCTCGACTCGGGTGCGGTCCGGGTGCGGGACCCCGACGGCCACTACCTCACGTTCGTGGGGGAGTGAGCCACGCGGCGGACTTTTGCCGTGCCGGTGCGACCCCGGTGGCATGGCCGACGAGACCCATCCCGACCCGGACCCGCTGGACGGCGAATACGACTACCGGCAGGTCGCGGTCGACGACCTGCCCGACGCCCCGAATCCCACTCGCGCGAAGCGCGAGGTCGACGAGGCCGTCGGCGCCACGGGGTTCGGCTACAACGTCTTCGTCGCCGACCCCGGCGAGAAACTGCCATGGGGGTACCACTACCACCCGGACCACGAGGAGGTACTCCACGTCCTCGAGGGCGAGTTACGGGTCGAAACGCCGAGCGGCGAGCGCCACGTGACGGCCGGCGAGGTGCTGTTCGTCCCGCCGAACCACCCACAGAAGGCCGTCGCCGTCGGGGACGAACCCGCCCGGGTCATCGCCGTCGGCGCGCCGAAGGCGTCTGACGGGGCCACCATCGTCGAGGCGTGCGAGGCGTGCGGCGAGCGGACGAGTCGGGACTTCGTGGCCGACGAGGAGGACGGGGTGCCGGTGTACGTCCTGTCCTGCGCGGGGTGTGGGGCCGAAACCGACCGACTCCGACCGGGTCCGGCGGAGTGAGGCGGCGGCCCGGGCCGCCGCCCGGAGGCGTCCCCGGTCGGGGACAGGTACTTGTCCCTCGTGAACAATCGTTCAACCAATGTCCAACAGTAGACGCAGCGCGACGTGGGGTTTCGGCGGGCCCGAGGACACCACTGCCCTCGGACTCGGGGTCCTCTTCGCGGCGCTCATCGCCGTCAGTCTCTGGTCGACCGCGGTGGCCGCCGCGGCACAGTTCGCCGGGCAGGTCTTCGGGACCCCGGAGTCGCTCCTCCTGGTCTCGGGGGCCGCATCGCTCGTCGGACTCGCCGGCGGCGCGCTGGCATATGCCCGCTACCGTGGCATCGACATCTCGCTGGGGCGGCCCCATGACGGGTCGTGGCCGGTCGCCGCCGCGACCGTCGTCGGGCCGGCAGCCATCGCGGGGGCCACGGCGCTCGTCGCGAACACGGTGTTCGGGGTCCCCCTGAGTTCGCTCCTGAACCGGTTCGTGAACCCCGAGGCATCGACGTCGGTCCTCGTGTGGATGATGGGGCTCCCGTCCGTGTTCCTCGGGGTCGGCCTCGGCGTCCTGTTCTGTGCGCTGGTCCCGGAGCGGGTACGGAATCTCGTCGGCGCCGAGGACGCGCCCGTGGTCGCCACCCTGCTGGTCGGGTTCTTCTGGCTCCTCCCCATGGACGCTGTCGGCCTCCGGCTCAGCGTCGGGAGCGCCGTCGAGTTCACCGCGTCGCTCGTGTTCGGCGTCGCGTTCGCGATGGGCGTGGGCATCCTCTACCGTCACGCCGAGGGGCCGGACGGCTCCGTGGCGTTCGACGCCGGGGCCCTGGAACGCCGACATCTCGCCGTACTGGCGCTGGCGCTCGTCGGCATCGTGGGTGTCGGAACCGGCCTGACGACGCTCGGCGAGGTCGTCGTCGACGCGCTGTGGGTCGCTGCGTTCGGGCTCGCGGTCCTCGGCTACGAACGGACCCGGTCGGTGTGGGTGCCGGCCCTGGCGATGGTCGGGTTCACGCTCGCGCTCGATGTGGTCGTCTACGCCGAGGCCCTGGCCGGCCTGAGCGGTATCTGACCGGCGACCGCTCGAGCGGCCGGCGTGAGATACCGGAGTCCTGCAGAGAACCACCGTTCTTTGCCCCGTCCAACCGCTCTCCGTCGCCTACAGCCGGTCCGTATCTATCTCCACGTCGGGCGGCGAGACCACGAGGAAGCCCCGGAAGTGCATCAGTTCGCCGCCGAGTTCGCGCACGTCGCGGGCGAAGCCGGCGGCGAGTTCGTTGAGGTCGCCCTCCACGTCGAGCACGAGGACGGCGCCGTCCTGGATGGCGGCGATCCACTCCTCGGGGTCTTCGGAGCCGTCCAGCACGCCCAGTTCGACGCGGTCGAACGCCTTCGGGGTCGGGTCGTCCATCTCCCCCTCGGCGGCCTGCAGGTCGAGGTCGCTCAGTGGCCCGCCCGTCGACTCGTTCTCGTCGCTCATGGCCGAGGGGTCGGGAGGGGGCGGCAAAAAGGTCGCGGCAGGGTCCGACGCGCGGCTGTCACCGGCCCGGACGGGCTGGGCGTCAGTCCTGAGCGTACTCCTTGCGGAAGCCGCGGAACTCCGTGCGATGGGCCTCCTCGTCCGCCAGCAGGGTCACGGCGAGGTCCTCGGTGACGGGGTCGTCGGCGGCCTCGGCAGCGTCGACGAGGTCGCGATACGTCGCGATGGCGTCCTCCTCGGCCTCGATGACGCCGTCGATGACACCGAGGACGTCGGTGGTGTCCTCGGGCGGCTGGAGCGAGTCCTGGTTGGCGACGAACGCCTCGCTGCCGGGGACGTTCTCGTCGAGCTGTTTCAGTCGCTCGCCCAGCATCCGGGCGTGCTGGAGCTCCTCGTCGATATCGAGTTCGAGGGACTCCTTGATCTCCTCGGCCCGGACGCCGTCGAGGACGATGCTGTTCGACAGGTAGTTCATCACGGTCTCGATCTCGTCCTGGTACGCCTTCTGTAGCAGCCGAGTTACCTCGTCGTCGCTCATACCGTCGGGACTTACGCGCTCCGAACTTAGATGTGTACCGGCGGTTCCCAGTCGGTGACTCCGGGAGTGACCGGGCGGGTCCGGGCGAGGGCGGACACGTGTCCACCCGACCGGCGCGCGCTGGCCGCGCGCGAGTTGATTCTGGGGGAAGAACTGTGGAAGTTACACGCGCCGTCGATATAGACCGCCCGGGTCGTGCTACGTCGTGTCGTGGTTCACGAGGGGCCTCCTGCACTCGTACACCGTCTGAGCCGCTTGATTTCCCCCCTGCGCCGGTGAAAGGGGCCTGTTCGGTTCGGTGGCCGCAGACGCTGCCGCGACGACAGTATTAAATAGTCGGGAGCATCCAGTGTCGGATAGCCATGACAGGCAACACCGAGGGTTCGTCGACTGAGTCGGCGGGTCGAGTTCTTCCAGGGCACGCTTGATTCCACTGGAGAGATAGACGAGGCACGAATTTTCGACACCACGCTGCGCGACGGTGAGCAGTCGCCACGCACATCGTTCTCGTACGAGGACAAGCGCGAAATCGCCGAGGTCCTCGACGAGATGGGCACCCACGTCATCGAGGCCGGGTTCCCCGTGAACTCCGACGCGGAGTTCGAGGCCGTGAGCGACATCGCCGAGAGCACCCGCCACTCGACCGTGTGCGGGCTGGCGCGGGTCGTCGACAAAGATATCGAGGCGGCGCTGGACTCGGGCGTGGGCATGGTCCACGTCTTCTGTTCGACCAGTGACGTCCAGCTGGAGGACTCGATGCACGCTTCCCGCGAGGAGGCCGTCGAGCGCTCCGTGGACGCGGTCGAACGGGTCAAGGAGGCCGGCGCGACCTGCATGTTCTCGCCGATGGACGCCACCCGAACGGACGAGGCGTTCCTGAGCGAGGTCGTGGAGGCCGTCTCGAAGGCGGGAACCGACTGGATAAACATCCCCGACACCTGCGGGGTGGCCACGCCGCGACGCTTCTACGACATGGTCGAGGGCGTCGTGGGGACGGCCAACGAGGCCGCGACGGAGGTCGGCCAGGGCGAGGTGTACGTGGACGTCCACACCCACGACGACTTCGGGCTGGCCTCGGCCAACGCGATTTCGGGCTACGAGGCCGGTGCGACCCAGTCGCAGGTGTCGGTCAACGGTATCGGCGAGCGCGCGGGCAACGCGGCCTACGAGGAGGTCGTGATGAGCCTCGAGTCGCTGTACGACGTGGATACGGGCATCGACACCACGCGCATCGTGGAGCTGTCCCGTATCGTGGAGGAGAAGTCCGGCATCGACGTGCCGGCCAACAAGCCCATCGTCGGCTCGAACGCGTTCAGCCACGAATCCGGTATCCACGCGGCCGGGGTCATCGAGAACTCCGATACCTTCGAACCCGGCGTGATGACGCCGGAGATGGTCGGCGCGAAGCGCGAACTCGTCCTGGGCAAGCACACCGGGCAGCACTCGGTGCGCGAACGCCTCGAGGAGGAGGGTTTCGCCCCGACCGACGAGGAGGTCCGCGAGGTCACCCGGCGGGTGAAGGATTACGGCGCCGAACAGGGCCGCGTCACGCTGGCGCACCTGAAGGAGTTCGCCCGCGAGATCGGCGTCACCCGTGAGGAGGTCAGGGTCTAGGCCCATGCCCCCTCATCCGGTCGTCGCGCCCACGAGAGTGGTACGTACCCAGCCGGCCACGAGCGGCTGCGCTGGCGGACGTGTGACCGGGCTGTGCGCCGACGTGGGCAGGCGGCACACCCGCGTGGGCCACCGCGCCCGCGCTCGGGGCCGCGCGACACGACAGCGTTTTACCACAGCAGTGCACTACCAACGACGTGATGACACGGCGTGTCGCGCCCACGCGGGTTCGTGGTGCCAGCGACGCGTCCGTGCGCCGTCTCCTCTCGATTCTGGGTATTGTAGGGGCCGCCTAGCCCCGACATCACCCATTCCATCGACGTTGCCGCAGTTCACGACCAACAGCACGCGTTCGCGTGTTGTCGGCAGTATCCGCGAGAAACCACCGATGTACGACGGAACCAACCACCCAACCCCGGACCGACGGAGGTATCGACCATGAGCAAGGAACAACCGAAGCCGGTGTCGCCCACGACCGAGACCGAGGCGACACCTGACGAGACCGAGGCCGACGAGGAGCCGACCGGTCGCGGTGCCGTGACCGGCGCCGAGACGGTCGTCGAGGCGATGGAGAACGCCGGCGTCGAGTACCTGTTCGGCGTGCAGGGCGGCGCCATCATGCCCGTCTACGACGCGCTGTACGACTCGGAGATGACCCACATCACGATGGCCCACGAGCAGGGGGCCGCGCACGCGGCCGACGCGTACGGCATCGTGAGCGGGGAGCCAGGCGTCTGCATGGCCACCTCCGGGCCGGGCGCGACCAACCTCGTCACGGGACTGGCCGACTCCAACATGGACTCGGACCCGGTCGTCGCGCTGACGGGACAGGTCCCGACGGATTTCGTCGGGAGCGACGCCTTCCAGGAGACCGACACCATCGGCGTCACCCGCCCCATCACGAAGGAGAACACGTTCGCCTCCGACCCGGACGAGGTCGGGACGGACGTGAGCGAGGCGTTCGCGCTCGCTAGCGAGGGTCGCCAGGGTCCGACCCTGGTCGACCTGCCCAAAGACGTCACCAAGGGCGAGACGGAGCGGCGCCCGGGCGCGCCGAAGACGCCGAAGACGTACGACCCGCCCGAGCGTGCGGACCCGCAGGCGGTGCGCGACGCGGCCGACGTGCTCGCGAGCGCCGAGCGACCCGTCATCCTCGCGGGTGGCGGCGTCATCAAGGCCGACGCCAGCGAGGAGCTGCGCGAGTTCGCCATGGAGCACGAGATTCCGGTCATCACGACGATGCCGGCCATCGGCGCGTTCCCGGAGGACCACGACCTCTCGCTGGAGTGGGCCGGGATGCACGGCACCGGCTACGCGAACATGGCCATCACGAACTGCGACGCGATGTTCGCCGTCGGGACGCGCTTCGACGACCGGCTGACCGGCGGCATCGAGACGTTCGCGCCGGACGCGGACATCATCCACGCGGACATCGACCCCGCCGAGATATCGAAGAACGTCGAGGCCGACTACGGCCTGCTGGGTGACGCGGCACACGTCATCAGCCAGGTCCACGAGGCGATGCCGACCGCGCCCGACTGCGAGGCGTGGCGGGACACCTGCCAGCAGTGGAAAGCGGAGTACCCGATGGACTACTCGGCGCCCGAGGACGAGCCGGTCAAGCCGCAGTTCGTCGTCGAGGCGTACGACGCCGCGACCGACGACGACACCATCGTCACCACCGGCGTCGGCCAGCACCAGATGTGGGCCTGCCAGTACTGGATGTTCACCGAGCCCCGGACCTGGGTCTCCAGCCACGGGCTGGGGACGATGGGCTACGGCCTGCCGTCCGCAATCGGCGCGCGTCTCGCCGCGGACGACGACCAGGACGTCGTCTGCTTCGACGGCGACGGCTCCTTCCTGATGACGCTGCAGGAGCTGTCCGTCGCGGTCCGCGAGGACATGGACATCACCGTCGTCGTCCTCAACAACGCCGCGGTCGGGATGGTCCGGCAGTGGCAGGACGCGTTCTTCGAGAAGCGCCGGATGGCCTCCGAATATCCCTGGGTGCCGGAGTTCGACACCCTCGCCGAGGCGTTCGGCGCGAAGGGCTTCCGCGTGGACACGTACGAGGAGCTCCCCGACGTGGTCGAGGAGTCGCTGGCGTACGACGGCCCGAGCGTCGTCGACGTCCACATCGACCCCGAGGAGAACGTCTATCCGATGGTCCCGAGCGGCGGCGACAACGGGCAGTTCGCACTGTCGGAGGACCAGTTATGAGCAGCGACGAGACCCCGCCCCGTGCCGAGCGCGACGCCGAGGACCGCAAGGGTGGCCTGCACGGGCCCGAGCCGAGCGAGCGGATGCGCCCGGTCGGACGCCGGAACTCGCAGGGTATCCGCATCGACCCCGAGGCCGAGGCAGAACACCTCCCGCGCCGGACGGTCATGACCGCGCTCGTGGAGAACGAGCCGGGTGTGCTGTCGCGCGTCTCGGGCCTGTTCAGCCGGCGCCAGTTCAACATCGAGTCGCTGACGGTCGGCCCCACGCAGGAGGACGACTACTCGCGCATCACCATCGTCGTCGAGGAACCGGACCCGAACATCGACCAGATCGAGAAGCAGCTGAGCAAGCTCGTTCCGGTCGTGAGTGCCCGCGAACTGGACGGACAGCCCGTCTCCCGCGAGCTGGTGCTGCTGAAGGTGAACGGCGAGGAGCCGGACAAGGTCCACGCCATCACCGAGATGTACGACGGCACCACGCTCGACGCCGGGCCCCGGACCATCACGGTCCAGATAACCGGCGACGAGGGGAAGATCGACGACGCCATCGACGCCTACGAGCAGTTCGGCATCCGGGAGATCGCCCGGACCGGGCAGGCGGCGCTGGCCCGTGGCGAGACCGCCACGGCGCCCAACGATGCCATCGCCGTCACGGACGGCAGTGGCTCGCGCGAGGAGTCCGCGGTGACCGCGCCGGCCAACGACGCGGACGCGCCGGACCCGGAGTACGAGCGGCCCGCCGTCACGGCGCCCGCCAACCGGGAGGCCGCCGTGGACGTGCCCGCCAACCGCGAGCGCGTCATCTCCGTGCCGGCCAACGAGGAGACAGACGACGAGGCGAATACTGACGGGACCGCGCACGACGAGGGCGCGGCCGACGAGGTGACTGACGAATGAGCACGAACGACGACGACGGAGACGAGGAGTTCACGACGACGGTCTACTACGACGACGACGCCGACCTCGGTGCGCTGGCCGAGCAGACGGTGGCGGTGCTGGGCTACGGCAGCCAGGGCCACGCGCACGCCCTGAACCTGCACGAGTCCGGCATCGATGTCGTGGTCGGCCTGCGCAAATCATCGAGTTCCCGCGAGGCCGCCGAGGCCGAGGGGCTGCGCGTGACGACCCCGAAGAACGCCGCCAGCGAGGCCGACCTCGTGAGCGTGCTGGTGCCCGACACCGTCCAGCCCGCCGTCTACGACGAGATCGAGGACGAACTGGGCCCCGGCGACACGCTCCAGTTCGCACACGGCTTCAACATCCACTACGGGCAGATCGAGCCCAAGGAGGAGGTCAACGTGACGATGGTCGCCCCGAAGTCGCCGGGCCACCTCGTCCGCCGGAACTACGAGCACGACGAGGGCACGCCCGGCCTGCTGGCGGTCTACCAGGACGCGACCGGCGAGGCCCACGACGTGGGGCTGGCGTACGCGAAGGCCATCGGCTGCACCCGCGCGGGTGTCGTCGAGACCTCGTTCCGCGAGGAGACCGAGACCGACCTGTTCGGCGAGCAGGCCGTCCTCTGTGGCGGCGTGACCTCCCTGGTCAAGCAGGGGTACGAGACGCTCGTCGACAACGGCTACTCCCCGGAGATGGCCTACTTCGAGTGCCTGAACGAGCTGAAGCTCATCGTCGACCTGATGTACGAAGGTGGGCTCGGCGAGATGTGGGATTCGGTCTCCGACACCGCCGAGTACGGCGGCCTCACCCGCGGTGACATGGTCGTCGACGACCACGCCCGCGAGAACATGGAGGAGGTCCTCGAGGCGGTCCAGGACGGCACCTTCGCGCGCGAGTGGATCAACGAGAACCAGGCGAACCGTCCCTCCTACAAGCAGCTCCGGCAGGCCGAGAAGGACCACGAGATCGAGGCGGTTGGCGAGAACCTGCGCTCGCTGTTCGCGTGGGGCGAGGACGCCGAGGCGGAGGGAGAGACAGCCGAGACACCCGCGGACGATTAGATACCAATGACCAAGGACACACCGGACGAGAACGCACCGAAGACACTGGGCGAGGTCAGCCACACCAACCCGTTCACGGGCGAGGTGTTCGGCTCGACGCAGACCTACGACCGCGGCCGCACCGTCGCTGCTGACGGAGGAGCAGACCCCGAGCGGGAGGCCGAGGTCGCCGAGGAGAGCGAGGCCGAGACCGCGGCCGACGGGGGCGAGCGCGACGCCGAGTCCGAGGAACTGCGCGACGTCGAGCACACGCCACCGGGCGACGCCGAGGGGACCAACGGCGTCTACGAGCGCGGCCACGAGGGCCGCGAGGAGAACCGCTAGCATGAGTGAGGGCACGCTCTACGACAAGGTCTGGGACCGCCACAAGGTCACGACGCTGCCGAACGGGCAGGACCAGCTGTTCGTGGGTCTGCACCTCATCCACGAGGTGACGAGCCCGCAGGCGTTCGGGATGCTCCGCGAGCGCGACCTCGAGGTCGCCCGCCCGGACCTGACCCACGCCACGGTCGACCACATCGTCCCGACAGCGGACCAGTCGCGGCCGTACAGCGACGACGCCGCCGAGGAGATGATGGCCGAACTCGAGGAGAACGTCCGCGAGGCGGGTATCGAGTTCGACGACCCCACCACGGGCAACCAGGGCATCGTCCACGTCATCGGGCCGGAGCAGGGCATCACCCAGCCCGGCAAGACCATCGTCTGCGGTGACTCCCACACCTCGACGCACGGCGCGTTCGGCGCGCTGGCGTTCGGTATCGGGACCTCGCAGATTCGCGACGTGCTGGCGACCCAGACGGTCGCCATGGAGAAGCAGAAAGTACGGAAGATCCAGGTCGACGGCGAACTCGGCGAGGGCGTCGAGGCCAAGGACATCATCCTGGAGATAATCCGTCGCCTGGGAACCGAGGGCGGCGTCGGCTACGTCTACGAGTACGCCGGCGAGGCCATCCGGAACCTGGACATGGAGGGCCGGATGTCCATCTGCAACATGTCCATCGAAGGCGGGGCCCGCGCGGGCTACGTCAACCCCGACGAGACCACCTACGAGTGGCTTGCGGAGACCGACTACTTCCAGGAGAACCCCGAGGAGTACGACGACCTGAAGCCGTACTGGGAGTCCATCCGCAGCGACGACGATGCCGAGTACGACGACGTCGTCACCATCGACGCCTCCGAACTCGACCCCGTCGTCACGTGGGGGACCACGCCCGGTCAGGGCGTCGGCATCCACGACCCCATCCCGGCACCGGAGGACCTGGCCGAGGACAAGCAGGACACGGCCCGGCGCGCCCAGGAGCACATGCGCGTCGAACCCGGCGAGACGATGGAGGGGTACGACATCGACGTGGCCTTCCTCGGCTCCTGTACGAACGCCCGCCTGCCCGACCTGCGGCGTGCCGCCCGCATCGTGAAGGGCCGGCAGGTCGCCGACGACGTGCGCGCGTTCGTCGTCCCCGGCAGCCAGCGCGTCCAGCAGGCCGCCGAGGAGGAGGGCCTCGCCGACATCTTCCGCGAGGCCGGCTTCGACTGGCGGAACGCGGGCTGCTCGATGTGTCTGGGCATGAACGAGGACCAGCTCGAGGGTGACGAGGCGTGTGCCTCCTCCTCGAACCGGAACTTCGTCGGCCGGCAGGGGAGCAAGGACGGCCGGACCGTCCTGATGAACCCCCGGATGGTGGCCGCCGCGGCCATCACCGGCGAGGTCACAGACGTGCGCGACCTGAAGGAGGTGACCGTCGCATGAGTTCGGGCGACCCCACCGAGGAGATTCCGGAGGTCGACTACGTCGAGGGGGGCGGCATCCCCATCCGCGGGAACGACATCGACACGGACCAGATCATCCCCGCGCGGTTCATGAAGGTCGTCACCTTCGATGGCCTGGGCCAGTTCTCCTTCTTCGACCTGCGGTTCGACGACGACGACAACGAGAAGGACCACCCCATGAACGAGGAGCGGTTCCAGGACGCGAACATCATGGTGGTCAACAACAACTTCGGCTGTGGCTCCTCCCGGGAGCACGCGCCGCAGGCCCTGATGCGCTGGGGCATCGACGCGCTCATCGGCGAGTCCTTCGCCGAGATCTTCGCCGGCAACTGCCTCGCGCTCGGCATCCCCACCGTCACGGCCGACCACGAGACCATCACCGACCTGCAGCAGTGGGTCGACGACAACCCCGATGGCGATATCGAGGTCGACGTGGCCGCCGAGACCGTCAGCTACGGCGGGCAGGAGGTCGGCGTCTCCGTCGACGACGCCCAGCGGAAGGCACTGGTCGACGGCATCTGGGACACGACCGCGCTGATGAAGGCCAACGAGCAGGCCATCGCGGAGACGGCCGCGGACCTGCCGTACGTCAGGGGCGACTGAGCGTCGACTGGGACTGCTGCGTTCCGGTCGCCGTCACTCCTCGACGAGGCGGACGATGACCTGTGCCACCTTCTCGCCGCGGTAGTGGCCCGGCGCGGTCGCGACGACCGCCTGCTTCACCGTGTCGTCGACCGTCTGGAGTTTGAACTCGGCCCGTGGGGCCGGCTCTCCCTCGTCCATGAGCTGTGCGAACCGTCCGTCGGCGGCCTCCTGGTACTCCGGGTGGACGAACTCCGGCATCGGCGTGCCCAGCAACTCCGCGGCGCTGTCTGCCTGGAGGAACTCGACGGCCGCGTCGTTGGCATAGCGGAGGCCTTGGTCCGGCCCGAACAGCGCGATGGGGACCGGCGCCGTGTCGACGAGGTTGTGGTAGCGCTCCTCGGAACGGTACCGGCTGACCGCGTCCCGGACGCGCTTTGCGAGTATCTCGTAGCAGTCCCGCCCGCCGCTCTTCTGGAGGTAGTCGGTGACGCCCGCGCCGATGGCCTGGCTGGCGATCTCCTCGCTCCCCTTCCCCGTGAACAGGATGAAGGGGAGGTCCGGATGGGCCTCTCGGACCGCCTCAAGCAGTTCGAGCCCGCTGCGCCCGGGCATGTCGTAGTCGCTCACCACGCAGTCCACCGACTCCGCCTCGAGCCGCTCCAGTGCCGCCTCGGCGTCGGGGGCGGTCGTGACCGTGATATCGTCGGCGACGAGTTCGAGCATGTCGTCGGCGAGGTCGGCGAACGCCGGGTCGTCCTCGACGTGCAGGACGGTGATGTCGCCGGTTCCGGGCTCGACCATGTGGACTCGGTAGGTCTCTCGCCTGTCGACAGTTATAGCTGGGGGTGCCGAACCGCGTCGTTTGCGCGGACCGACACCCTCTTTCGCCGGCCCCGCGGACTCCGTGGCATGACAGACGAAATCGTCGTCATCGAGGGCGACGGTATCGGACAGGAGGTCGTTCCGGCCGCAGTCGAGGTGCTGGAGGCCGTCGACGCAGACTTCACGTTCACACACGCCGACGCGGGCGACGCCGTACTCGCGGAGACGGGTGAGGCGCTCCCGCAGGCGACCTACGACGCGGTCCAGGCGGCCGACGCGACGCTGTTCGGTGCGGCCGGCGAGACTGCCGCGGACGTGATTCTCCCGCTCCGAGAGGCCGTCGGCTCGTTCGTCAACGTCCGCCCCGCGACGGCCTACCCCGGCGTGGACGCGCTCCGGCCGGAGACGGACGTCGTGTTCCTCCGCGAGAACACCGAGGGCGTCTACGCGGGCCACGAGGACCGGCTCTCCGAGGACCTCTCGACGCTGACGCGCGTCGTCACCACCTCCGCGTCGGAGCGACTGGCGGAGTTCGCCTGTGACTACGTCACGGAGCGCGACATGGACGGCTTCCAGGTCGCGCACAAGGCGAACGTGATGCGCGAGACGGACGGTCGGTTCCGGGACGCCGTCGTCTCCGTCGCCGACGAGCGCGGTGTCGAGACCGAGGAGGTACTGATGGACGCGTTCGCGACCCGGCTCCCGCTCGACCCGACGGCGTTCGACGTGGTCGTCTGCCCCAACCTCGCGGGCGACGTGCTGAGCGACCTGGCCGCCGGCCTCGTCGGCGGTCTTGGCCTGCTGCCGTCGGCCAACATCGGCACCGACAACGCACTGTTCGAACCGGTCCACGGCACTGCGCCCGACATCGCCGGGCAGGGGGTCGCCAACCCCGCCGCGACCATCGTCTCGGCGGCGATGCTGCTGGAGCACCTGGGCTACGACGAGGCCGGCGCCGACGTCCACGCCGCCGTCGAGGCCGTGCTCGCCGACGGGCCGCGCACGCCGGACCTGGGTGGCGATGCCTCGACCGAGGACCTGACGGCGGCGGTGCTGGAGCGACTGTAGACGGGGAGACCGGGACCGAACGCGGCCCCTTACTGCTGTTCGACGTACGCTCGGCGAATCTCCGCCCAGCGCCCGTTCGACTCGAGGTAGGACTGGAGTTCCGTCGCGTAGGCGTCGGCGAGGCGCTCGGCCTCGCGGAGCTGGTCCTCGTCGATCTCGTCGACATCGTCGTTGCTGTCGAACCCGAGTGCACCCTTCACCGAGTCGAGGATGCCGTTCCCACCGCCCGAATCGGGCTCCTGCCCGGCCGCCATCGCGGCCTGGGCCTCGCGGGCCCGCTCCAGTTCGGGGAGCACGTCACGGAGGCTGTCGGTGTTGGCCACCAGTTCGGCGGCCGCCTCGTCGCCGGCGTTCTCGATGTCGAACTCGACGGCGGTCATCACCATCCCCCACTCCTGCCGGGAGAAGACCGACCGGTCGACCTCGCTCGAGAACTCACTGTCGACTGCCATCCGGGCCCCGACGATGCGGTCCGACCACGGTGTGCTGTCGGGGTCGTCGTCTGTCATGGGCCGCCGTTCGGGCCTCGGGGCAATCAGCGTTTCCCGTCGACAGCCGCGAGAACAGGGGGCGAATCGGACGGACGGGATAGGGTGGGGCCGTCCGCGTGGAGTCGCTCTATTCCTCGTCGTCGTAGTCGACGACGTAGATTCCGTCACCCTGTCGGGTCACTTCCTCCTCCTCGAAGTCGAGGGTGATGGACTCGTCGGCGGTGAGCTTCTGGTCGTACTCCTCGCCGTCGTCGTCGTGTTCGATGTCCCAGTCCTCGAGGTCGATGTGGACCGGGTCGTCGGTCGCCGATGCGTCCGTGTCGGTGCCCGCGTCGGGGGCGGCGGCGACGCCGCCGGTGCCGACGGCCAGGATGGCCGCCGCCGCGAACGCGAGCGCGAGTAGCTTGCTCGTCATGGGGCTGTCGAGCGGTACGGGAACGCCCGGCCCGTCTGTCGGCGGTCCGCAGCGGGCGTCGGCCCGTCGCCGCTCGGGTTAACGTGTGATGAAAACCCGGATAAGGACCCGTTGAGAACGTGTTTCTGGAAGGTTTTCGGAACGGTTCCGCGGCGTTCCGCCCCTCTTCACTGCAGGAGGACGATGTTCCCCATCCCGCGGCGCTTGCGCTCGACGAGGTCCTTGGTCTCCAGGCTGTCGAGGGTCCGGCTGACGGTGGCCTTCGAGAGGTCGCTCTCGTCGACGATCTCGGCCTGTGGCAGGACGCCGTCGGCGTCGAGGAGGAGTTCGTACACCTCGGCCTCGTTGTTCGCGAGGCGGTCGGCCTTCTCCTCCCACTCGCGGCGCCGCGCCTCGAGGAGTTCGTCGCTCGGGTCGGGGTTGTCCCCCTCATCGGGGAACCGTCCGTCCGGCGTCTGGGCGGCTCCGTCGGCCCGTGCGACGGGCCGGGCGTCGCCGGGGCCGGGTGGGGTCGCCACGCCGACGGCGTCGTCGGTCGGGTTCGACTCGGCCGCCGGGTCGGGGTCGCTCGTCAGGAGGTAGGTGCCGCTCGCGCCCAGCAGGCACGCCGCGACGGTCACCACCCCCACGTCCCGGTACCGGAAGTAGCCGCCGAGCTCGGCGACCTCCGTGCCGCGCTCGCCGACCGAGACGACTACCGGGGAGGGGTTGATGAGCTGCAACGCGAGGACCAGGGTCGAGGCGACGAAGACGCCGGCGGCGAACAGGTGTTCGCTGTGGAGGGCCCGCAGGTCCATACGTGACCCGACCACATACGGCGCCTAATGACCACCGATATCTGGCGATGATATGGGCGCGAAAGGGGGATGAAACGCCCGTGAAACGCGTTTCAGCCGCGTTCCATCGTAGCGCCCATTAGCTCTTCCACCGAACGTGAACACCATGCGCCGCGACATCTCCGTCAGGGTCGCCACGCTCCTCGGGCTCGCTGTCCTCGGACTCGGCCTCGCCGGGGCCGGTGCCGCGCTGGGCGTCGGCGGTCCGGTGACGGCTGATGAGTCGTCGCTCGGAGTCGCTGTCGGCGAGGGGAACGTCACGCTCTCCGACGGCGGGCGGGAGATGACCGTGCTGAACGACACGCGCGGGGTCGAGGCCATCGAACTCCGGACCCAGGGCGGCGACCTCGTCATCGATGCCGAGCGAGCGTCCCCGCTGACCGCGGCGGAGCGCGAGCGGGCCCGCGCGGTCGTCCGGGCCAACGCGACCATGCGTCGGCACCTGGACGCGATGGGCGCGTACGAACTCGTCGTAGAGCCGATTCCGAAGCTGGAGACCACTGACGAGGACGTGACCGTCTACAACGTCACGAGGGTCGGTAACGGCTCGGCAGAGTCGGCGACGTTCCGCGTCGTCGGGGAGGCGGGCGACGGGTCAGCGTCGACCGGCTCGAGGGGCGACGACTCGGTCACCCTCCGGCGCGACCGGACCTACGTCGAGGACCGGGCCAGTGTCGGGGTCCGGGACCCGACGACCGGCGAGGAGGCCTACTCCGTGACGGTCGACCTGGCGAACGGGACCCTCACCCGCATCACCGACTGGGGCGCCGTAGGAGAGAATTCGTAATCCGGTACCGGCCGTCGAGTCGCCCGATGCGTCGGCGACCGACCTGAACATGTCCCGGTTCGGCGGTGCTGCGAGGAGGCCCGATCAGCGACTCACTCGCGTCAGTAGATGAGCTCGTCGTCGTTCTCGATCATGTACAGCGCGCGGGCGGCGATGTTGACGGCGTGGTCGCCGACGCGTTCGAGGTCGCGGATGGTCAGCAGGAGCCGTGAGACATCGTCCATCAGGGCGTCCACGTCGGTCTCCTCGGGGTCGTCGAGTTCCGTCTCGATGAGCGAACGGACGACCTCGTCGGAGGCGTGTTCGCACTCGGCGTCGACCTCGTCGTCGCGTTCGGCGACCGCGCGGCAGGCCTCGGGGGACTCCTCGGCGTAGGCGGCCATCGCGTCCTCGAGCATCTCCAGCACGGTGTCACCGATGCCCTGGACGTCGACGTCGGGGTAGCGTTCCTCGCCGGCCTCGAGTGTGTAGTCGCCGATGTTGGTCGCGAGGTCGGCGACCCGTTCGAGGTCGGTGATGATCTTGAACGAGGCGGCGATGAAGCGGAGGTCGCTGGCGACCGGCTGCTGCAGCGCGAGCAGGTCGATGCAGTCCTGCTCGAGGTCGAGGTACATCCGGTTGATCTCGTCGTCCCCCTCGATGACCTCCCACGCGGTCTCCTCGTCGCGCTGGGCCAGTGCGGACAGCGCTGTCCGGAAGCGTTCGATGACGACCTCGCTCATGTAGAGCACGTCCTCACGGAGTTGCTCTAGCTGCGACTGGTAACTCTCACGGGGCATAGACGCAAGGAAGCAATATCTCCCTATATAAATTGGGTCTCGTCAGCCGGTCGTCAGACGCCGACGGCACCGGGGACTCCGACCAGTCCGACGAGGTTCTGGAGCGGACCGAGCAGTCCGAGGAACCAGAGCGCGGCCACCACGATTGCGGCGATGATGGCGATGCGGACAGCCATCTTGAGGACGAACCGGACGACCACGACGGCCAGGAGCGCGAGTATCACAGCTCCGACAAGTCCGACGGGAGACGCGAGCGCGCCCAGCTGCAGCGGTGCAAGCACGGGAAGCATGTTTCGGTTCACACTGCCCGTCGGGGTAAGCGTGTCGGCCGTCCGACGTGCGGCTTGCAACCCCCCATCACTTCCAGTCGAAATCGTGCTCCAGTCTGGTGGTTCTCGGGCTCCGACTTTCACTTTCACTTCGGTTTACCCACGTTCATTAACGCAGGGACAGTCACAACAGGTCGTGTCGCGCGGATGCCCGCGCGAGGCCAGTCATAGCGAGTTGGTACAGTGCCGATAGTTCAGCATCAGATATCTGACAGACGCCCGTGCTACCGAGGGTTAATCGGTAGGGAGCGACAACACATCACCATGACACACCATTCGGATTTCACTCTTGTACGAGGAGGGGGACGGCAGCGATGAGTGCGGAGACACCCGACGCGGACGCCGACGAGGTCGTGCTCCCGGTCAAGCGGACCGAGGGCGACACGATGGAGGAGCGGCTCACGGGGAACGCCTACCACAACATCCTGCCGGCACGCTATCTGAAGAAGGACGCCGACGGGAACTTCGTCGAGGAGCAGGAGGACCTCTTCCGGCGGGTCGCCAACAACATCGCGCTCGCGGAGGCCGTCTTCGAGGCCGAGCGCCGGGATATCGAGGTCACGGTCACGCCGGACCTGCTGAAGCCGGACCACCCACGTCGCGACGAACTCGCCGCGGAGGTCTTCGGTGAGGGGACCACCGCGGCCGACGATGCGGAGACGACGCTGGACATCCACAACGTCAACAAGTTCTCGTACGAGACGCTCGTTCCGGAGCTGCCCGACGAAATCCAGAGCCACGTCGAGTCGACGGCCGACGAGTTCCAGAACCTGATGGAGCAGCTCTCCTTCATCCCGAACTCGCCGACACTGATGAACGCCGGCGACGAGCTCCAGCAGCTCTCGGCCTGTTTCGTCGACTCACCCGGTGACGACCTCACCGACATCCATCAGACCGCGAAGGAGGCCGCCGAGGTCTTCCAGTCCGGCGGCGGCATGGGGTATGCCTTCTGGCAGCTCCGGCCGTACGGCGACCCGGTCGGCTCGACCGGCGGCATCGCCAGCGGCCCGATGACGTTCATGGAGACGTTCGACCAGATGTGCGAGACCATCGCCCAGGGCGGCGCCCGGCGGGGCGCCCAGATGGGCGTGATGCGCGTCTCACACCCTGACGTCATCGAGTTCCTCCACGCGAAGAACAAGGACGTCTCGCTGGCCCACACCCTGCGGCTGAACGACCCCGACGACTACACCCACACCGACTTCTCCGACGCGCTCGCGGAGGCCCGCGAACTCATCGACGACGAGGGGCGCGTCCCGGAGCACCTGCGGAACGCCGTCGAGGGGCACCTCTCGAACTTCAACATCTCCGTCGGCATCACCGACGACTTCATGGAGGCCCTGCAGAACGGCGAGGAGTTCACGTTCACCAACCCCCGGACGGGCGAGCCCCACATCGCTACCGAGGAGACCAGAGAGATGTACGGGCGCTACGGGCTCGGCGACCACGTCGAGCCGGGCGAGGAGCTCACCATCGACCCCGAGCTCATCTGGGACCGCATCGTCGACGGCGCCCACGAGAACGGTGAGCCGGGCGTCATCTATCTCGAGCGGGTGAACAAGCAGCACTCGTTCGACGTCGATGAGCACCCGGACCACCGCATCCTCGCGACGAACCCGTGCGGCGAGCAGCCCCTCGAGGAGTACGAGGCCTGCAACCTCGGTCACATCAACCTCTCGACGCTCGCGGCCCACGACTCGCCGGACTGGCGCGTGTTCAAGGACAGTCGCCCGGACAGCGAATCCCTCGAGGACTCCGTCGAGGCGTTCCTGCAGGAGTCACTGGACATCGGCGAGTTCGAGCGTCGCATCGAACTCGGGACGCGCTTCCTCGAGAACGTCGTCACGATGTCGGACTTCCCGGTGCCCGAGATCGAGGAGAAGGTCCGGGAGATGCGGAAGATCGGTCTGGGCATCATGGGTCTCGCCCAGCTGTACATCCAGCTGGGCGTCCGCTACGGCAGCGAGGAGGCCAACGAGATCGCCCGGCAGGTCATGATGAAGATCAACCACGACTCGAAGTGGGCCAGCCACAAGCTGGCCGAGGAGCGTGGCTCCTTCGCCGAGTGGGACAACTCGAAGTACGAGAACCCGACCGAGTACGCCGACTGGTTCGAACACCATACCGGCCTCGACGCCGACGAGTGGGAAGACGGGTTCCCCATCCGGAACCACAACACGACGACCATCGCACCGACGGGCACGACCTCGATGGTCGGCAACACGACGGGGGGGTGCGAGCCCATCTACAACGTCGCCTACTACAAGAACGTCTCCGACGACGTGCAGGGCGACGAGATGCTCGTCGAGTTCGACGACTACTTCCTCCGGACCCTGGAGGCCAACGACATCGACGTCGACGCCGTCAAGGAGGAGGCCAAAGAGCAGATGGCCGCCAACGAGTTCGACGGCGTCGAGGGCCTCGAGACGGTCCCGACGGCAATCGGCGAGCTGTTCGTCGTCACCTCGGACCTGACCGGCAAGGAGCACGCCGGCGTGCAGTGTGCCTGCCAGGACGGGGTCGACTCGGCCATCTCGAAGACCTGCAACTTCCCCAACACCGCCACCAAGGAGGACATGGACGAGGTGTATCGCTACATCTACGAGAACGGCGGGAAGGGCGTCACCGTCTACCGTGACGGGACCCGCTCGAAGCAGGTCCTCACGACCCGCGCGGACAACGCCGAGTTCTCGGAGATGGACGAGTCCGAGGCCGCTGCCGCCATCCTCGAGCAGGTCGACGAGGCCTTCGGCGGGCTGGAGGCCTTCCTCGACAACGAGGAGGTCCGCGCCCAGGCCGAGGCCGACATCGCGGCCCTGCTGGAGGATGCGGGTAGCAGCGAGGTGCAGATGGGTGAACTGCAGGCCCGGCCGGACACGCTCCACGGCGTCAGCCAGCGCGTGAAGACTGGCTACGGCAAGCTGTACGTCACCATCAACGAGGACCCCGAGACGGGCCAGCCGTTCGAGGTCTTCGCCAATATCGGCCACTCCGGTGGCTACACCAACTCCTTCACGGAGGCACTGGGCAAGGTCATCTCGACCGCCCTGCGTGCCGGCGTGGACCCCGAGGAGATCGTCGACGAACTCCGCGGGACCCGGTCGCCGAAGGTCGCCTGGGACAAGGGCGAGCAGATCAACTCCATCCCGGACGCCATCGGGACGGCGCTCAGCCGCTACATCGAGGACGAGATCGACAAGCCGTACCCCAAGCAGACCAGCCTGGACGAGGCGGTCGACGCGGATGCCTCCACCAGCACCGGGACCCCCGAGCCCGAGAACGAACCCCCCGAGCCGCCGACGCCGGAGACGGACGGCGGCGCGGGCGCTCGCGCGGCCGACCAGGGCGATACCCAGTCGCTCATCGAGGCCGGCGAGAGCCCCGAGTGCCCCGACTGTGGCGGCATGAACCTCTACTTCTCGGAGGGCTGCAAGACCTGCGAGTCCTGCGGCTGGTCCGAGTGCTGACGGCGTAAGTCGGCAAATCCGACTTCTACCCTCTTATCTGGGGCTATAAATCATTGACTCGGATATTGCGGGCGAATATCTACATCTCTCCTACTTCTGTCTCGGTAAACTACGAACGCCCCGGCAGAGAGGGCGGATTCGTCGAGCGGACCGTAGCCGTCGAGAACTGCACGGGGCACGGACCACGGGAGGTCCCGGCTACTCGTCACAGAGGCCGTCGTTGTCGCGGTCGTTGTCCTCGTTGTAGTTCGGGTCGCCGTCGTTCGTCCCGCAGCCGTCGTCGGCGGTGTCGCCATCCCGGAACCCGCCACCGACGCGGTCGTCGTCCGAGGGTGGATCCGCGAAGGTTGTGGTATCGTTCACCGGCGTCTCGGTCGGCTGAGGGCCCAGCGCCTCCAGCGACTCGCCGGCGGCATCGTGGGCCGCATCGCCGACCCCGGCCACGACCCCCGGACCGGCCACGACCAGGACGACGACGAGCGCGAGCGCGATACCCCCGGAGGCTGGACGGCCGAAGAAGCTGATTCCACCGGCCAGGAATCCGACGGCACCCAGCAACAGGGCTCCGAGCGATGCGACGAAGCTACCCGCGAGGAGGAGGCCGACTCCGGCGTGGACCTGCGTGAGTCCCACCCCGACGCCGCCGAGCGTGAGGAGGTTCTTGGGTCGCCATATCAGGTCCGTCAGGAACAGCCTGGTGACGCCCCCGAGATTCCGGAGAAGTCGCCGCCGCAGATGACCCATTGCTACGTTTCTGGAGAGTAGACGGATAACCGCTTGGATGGGTCGTACCGGCCGTGCCGGCCGCTCGGGTCACGGCATCGCTCCCCGGCTGTCTGTGAACGGACAGCGCGTGCGGTCCCAGTCGTCGGATTGAGGTACTGCGGGGCCGAGGCAACTCCATGAGCGGGCCGCCGACCTGTCCGATGTGCGATGCGGACCTCTACAGGCGCCACTGCAAGTACGTCTGCCCGCAGCACGGTACCATCATGGATTGCAGCGACAACTTCTGGACCTGACTCACTCCACCGGCGACCTGCGCCCCTCCCGCCACCGCCGGTAGAGGGGCCCACCGAGCACGAGCACGGCCAGCGCTGCCAGCCCCACCACGAGCGGGAGGCCGGCGCCGACGCCCTCGACCGTGAGCGTCTCCAGCGACGACCCCAGGAGAACACCCGCGACGACCCACGGCAACTCGCCGAGCGCCGTCCCGAGGACGAACCGACCGAGCGAGAGCCCAGACAGGCCCGCGCCGTAGGAGACGGGGTCCGGTGGGAGCGGCATCAGTCGCAGTCCCGTGAGGCCGCGCACGTCGCCGGTCGCGGCGAAGAAACGCTGGCCGGAATCCCCGGCCTGTGCGAACAGCCCGGCGTCGCCTGTTCGGCGCGCGAGCAGGTATGCCGGGCTACAGGTGACGACGGCGCCGACGAGCGCGACCGGGATGGCAACCGGCCCGTAGAGGAAGCCCAGCAGGATGGAGAGGGCGCTGATGGGCCACGCGACGAGCGGACGCAGGAGATACGCCGCCAGCAGCGCCGGCGCGAACAGGAGCGGCCGGGCCGCGAGCGCGTGGAGTTCGGTGACGGCCCGGCCGGGCGAGGCGAGGAGCGCCGCCGCGAGGACGACCCCCCCGAAGAGGGCCGCGCCGAACAGTTGCCGCCGGGTCGCGCGCTGCACACCCGGGGTGTGTGGAAGCGCCGATATACGTCTTCTGACCGACTGCCGCGTCGGTCGGTGGGAATCGGGTGTCTCGCCTCGGTCCACGCCCTGCCGGGTCCCCGCCAGGGACGCCCTATCGGCTACGGAGTGTGTGGTCGGTGAACGGCTCGGTCGAACTCCCGCCGCCGTAGACCACCGAACGGCAAGGCGGAGGTCACGGACCTGGCCGTAGGCGGTCTCAGGTGTTCGTAATCACGTGGGTGACACAGCCCTCGTCGACGATGGCGCCATCCACGATCAGGTCCGCGCAGTTCTGGACGGCGTCCGAACCGCCGGGGAACTGTTCCGCCGGGACGAGTTGGACGGTCAGCGTCAGCGTCGGGAGGCAGTTTCCGGGCGAGAGCGTCCCGTTGTTGGGGTGGGTCGCGGTGACGACGCCACCACTCGCCGAGACGCTCCAGCCGCTCCCGGACGCGGAGACGAACGACATCCCGTCGGGCAGGTCGTCGGTCACGGTGACCTGGCCGTCACACTGTGCGTCCGTCGGGTTACAGACCGTGATGTCGTACTCCTCCTGCTCGCCGTAGGTGAACTGTGTCGCGGCCACCTTCTCGACGGTGAGGCCGTTACAGCTCTCGACCGGCTGCGTGACGGTCACGACCGCGCAGTCGCGGTCGTTCCTCGCGTTCACGTCGCTACCGTCGATACTGACGCAGTTGCGGATCTGATCGCCGGTCTCGTCGATCGAGCCGACATCGACCGTCAGGGTCAGCGCCGGGAGGCAGTCCCCGGGCGCGAGCCCGTTGGCGTTGCCGTGCGTCGCGGTGACGACGCCGCCGCTCTGGCTGACACTCCAGCCGGTCCCGTTCGCCGAGGCGTACGTCACACCGTCGGGCAGGTCGTCGGTGACAGTCACCTGCTCGTCGCAGTCGCCGTCGCCCTCGTTACAGACCACGATGTCGAACTCGGTCGTCTCCCCCGCGGTCACCACGCCGCCACCAGCATGGGTCTTGGTGACCGCAAGGTCGCACTCGCCCGCGGCGGGCCGGACGGGCACGCTCACGCAGTTCTGGTTGTTGTCGGGGTTCGCGTCCGTGCCCTCGATGCTGGCACAGTTGCGGATCTGGTCGCCCGTCTCCTCGATGGCGCCGATCTGGACGTTCAGCTCCATCGTCGGGAGACACTCGCCGGGGTCGAGCCCACCGCCGTTGGCGTGGGTCGCCGTCACGACTCCGCTGGACTCGCTGAAGCTCCAGCCGGTGCCGCCCCCCGTGTCGAAGGTCACGCCGCTCGGGAGGCCGTCGACGACCGTGACGGGGTCCGTACAGACGCCGTCGCCCTCGTTACAGACCTCGATCTGGAAGGCGGCGGGACTCCCCTCGGTCACGGCGTCGGCGCCGAAGCTCTTGGTGACCGCCAGGTCGCACTCGCCGTCGAGTTCGCCGGGCTCGACGGGGACGCTCACGCAGTCGCGGTCGTTGGCGGCGTTCGAATCCGCGACCTTGAGGTTCGCACAGTTGCGGATCGCGTCGCCGGTGACGGACATCGAGCCGATATTGACGGTCAACTCGAGCACTGGGAGACACTCCCCGGGGTCGAGCCCACCGCTGTTGTCGTGGGTCGCGACGACCGACCCACCGCTCTGGCTGACGGACCAGCCGGTGCCGCTCGCCGAGTCGAAGGTTACGCCGGCCGGCAGGCCGTCGACGACCGTCACGTCGTCCTCGCAAATCTCGTCCCCTTCGTTACAGACCTCGATCTCGAACGTGGCGGAACTCCCCTCCGTCACGGTGTCGCCGTCGTACCGCTTGGAGATGGCCAGGTCGCACTCGCCGTCGAGTTCGCCGGGTTCGACCGGCACGCTCACGCAGTCGACATCGTTCGCGGAGTTCGCGTCGTCGACCTTGAGGCTCGCACAGTTGCGAATCGCGTCACCGGTTTCGGACATCGGTCCGATATCGAGCGTCAACTCGAGCACCGGGAGACACTCCCCGGGGTCGAGTCCGCCACTGTTGTCGTGGGTCGCGACGACGGACCCGCCGCTCTGCCCGACGGACCAGCCGGAGCCACCCCCCGTATCGAACGTCACGCCGTTCGGGAGGCCGTCGACGACCGTGACGGGGTCCGTACAGACCCCGTCGCCCTCGTTGCAGACCTCGATCTGGAAGGTGGCAGCAGTCCCTTCGGTGATGACATCGGCACCGTACCGCTTGGAGATGGCCAGGTCACACTCGCCCTCCGGTGGTTCGACGGGGACCTTGACGCAGTCGGTCTTGCTCCTCGTCTCGGAATCGCCCTGCTCGACGGTGGCGCAGTTGGCGACCTCGGGGCCGACCTCGGACGGCTGCCCGACCTCGACGGTCAGCGTCAGGGTCGGCAAGCAGTCCCCCCCGCCGAGGCCGTTCGAGTTCGGGTGCTCGCACGTGACGACCCCCCCGCTCTCGCTGGCCGTCCAGCCGCTCCCGCCGACCGAGTCGAACGTCGTCCCGCTCGGCAGGTCGTCGGTGACTGTCACGGCGTCGGTACACTCCTCGTCGCCCTCGTTGCAGACGCTGATCTCGAACTCGGTCGTTCCCCCGTACGTAACCGGGTCACCGGAGTGCTCCTTCGAGAGCGTCAGGTCACAGGGGTCGTCGGGGTTCGAACACCCCGCGAGGCCGACAGCACCCCCCGCTGCAACGACCTGGAGGGCCCGTCTCCGGGTGAAGTTCCCCCGCTCCGGTAGTTCGTCGTCGGTCATCGCTCGCCCCCGTGGAGCTGTCGGGATATCCCCCGTCGTCTTCCTGCCGTCGACCGTCTCCGCTCGTACCGTTCCCCCCGCCGTGAGAGTGCCCGTTCCGCGATATCAATTACCATTCTTTATGCCCCACTCGCTCCCCGCGGGTATCCTTCGAGGTTGACTGGGCAACTCGTTTATATACTCTGGGTAGATTCCTCTTGAGCAGCGGTTCTCGGAAGGAGTCTCGAAACAGCCGACAGGACCGCTGTCAGTCCCGGTCCGTATCCGAGGACAGCAGGACGCTCTCGAGGATCGCCTCGTTGCCTCGTCGGATGCGCTTCGAGGTCGCTTGCCTGCTGATTCCGAGTTCGCCGGCGAGTTCGTCGAGCTGCACCGCACTCGGGGACGCGAAGTAGCCTCGCCGGACCGCTAGCACGAGCGCTTCCCGTTGCTCCGGCGTCAGGTGGAACATCTGGCCACTCTCGACCGGTTCGACCTGGGTGTAGGTTCGACCGACGTGGATCGGAATCTCCTGCTCGCGGACGGCGTTGTAGAACGTCGAGAGGTCGTGGTGGTCGGGGAACCGAAGCCGGAACTCCCACGTGTCACCCCCCCGAGCCTCGAGGATGACGGCATCCGAACGGACGAAGGCCGCGACCAGGTCCGTCGGTGAGTCGTGCCATCCGAGTCGATACAGTCTCCGGCCCTCGAATCGGTCGAGCGAGGTCAGGGATTCGATGTCGGGATGGGAGCGGACGGTCTCCTCGAAGGTGAGATGATCGTCCCCGGTCGCCCACACGAACGGCGTGACCATCGACCCGGTCGGGACGACGCGCTCGAGTTCCAGGCGTAGTCCGGGCGGCGGTGCCAGCACCCGCCCGAGCTGGAACGCGTCCGCCTCGATGGTGAACTCCAGAAGGACGCTCATTTCCCTCACGTGGGCGCTGCAGTGGTATGGTGGTTCCTACTGACCAGTGCAGTCACCACTGTTCCGGGGAAGATCGAGGCGACACGGGGCTGCGGGCGAGCTGGTCGGCAGCCCGGAACACGGCCCCCTCGTCGCTGGCCCGGATGACCGGGGAACGGTCCCGGTCTCGTACTGTTGGCCGGGGGCTACCCCAGTGACCGATCCGCGACCCGCATGCAGCACGCACGGTTCTACCGGAACCACGCTACTGCATCGTCACGTAGGTCAGGAACCCGACCGCCAGCAGCTCCAGCACCCGCAGGACGACCACGGTCTGCTGGGCGACCGCCTCGCCGGAGTAGAGCATCCGGGTGGAGACGAAGAAGTAGACGGCGACCAGGTTCTCGGTCAGCAGGAGGCCGCCGAAGGCCGCGAGCCCGGCGGTCATCGGCGTCCGGAAGGTCCGGTAGTTCCGGAGCCAGACGACCGTCAGCGCGGCCAGCATGAGGGCGTTCAGGACGGAGATACCGGCCGCAGCCAGCAGCCACGGTGCCATGGCCGGCATCGACGCGAGCGGCAGCATCATTCCACCCCTCCGCCGGTCTCCCTGGCTTCGACGGCGTGGTCGACGGTCTCGAGAACCCGCTCGTAGGTGTCCCGATGCGCCTCGAAGCGGTCCGTGAGCCGGTAGACCGCACCGTAGTCGTCGCCGCTCCGGACGACGACCTCGTGTTCACGGAGCGTGTCGAGATGGTGCCGGACGGTGTTGTAGTCGACCCCGAGCGCCTCGGCCAGCCGGTTGGCGTTGCGCGGCTGTTCGTCGAGTGCGCGGACGATGCGGGCCCGGTTCTCGCTGCCACGCGTCCCGGCCAGCAGGTACCACAGTGACTCCTCCATCAGTCCACTCTCCGTGAGACCCAGCCGCTCGGGCCGCTGGGGTAGGGACCGCTGTCCTCCTGTGGCTGCAGCGTTCCCTCGCCGTCCACGGCCCGCACCACCACCTCGTGCGTGCTGCCGGGCGGCTCGTAGTCGTACCTCCACTGGCGCCACACGGCGCGCCCGGGCAGTTCCTCCGTCAGCTCGGCCTCGTTCCAGGTGCTCCCGCCATCCGTCGACACCTCGACGGTCCGGATGCCACGCGTCCCGGCGTATGAGTGCCCGGCGACCTGCTTGCGCCCGTCCGGGAGGTCGTTCACAGCGTACAGCTTCGCGACGGTATTGACCGGGCCGGTGCCGTGCCAGCCCTTCTTCTCCCAGTAGCCTTTCGCCGGCTCGTCGAGGATCTCCAGCTCGTCGACCCACTTCACGTGGATCTCCCCCCAGTGCCCGGGGACGACCAGTCGGGCCGGGTAGCCGTGGGCCCGCGGCAGGAGGTCGCCGTTCATCCGGTAGACGAGCAGTGACTCCCGGAGCGCAGCGACCGGGAACTCCTCGAAGAAGCTGTCGGCGCCCCGGGCCATCACACAGCATCGGTCCGGCACGTTCGCCGCCTCGAGCAGGTCGCCGACGCGGACGCCCTCCCAGAGTGCGGTGTCGGTCTTCTTCCCGTTGAGCCGCTCGCCGACACAGCGCAGCGTCGAGAACTCCAGCGTCGACTCGCGCTCGATGATATCCTGATAGTCGAAACTCGTCTCCTCGGGCACGGCGCCCGTGACCGACAGCGACCAGTCCTGGGCCTGTACCTGCGGGTTGACGGAGCTGATGTCGACGTGGTAGAACTCCTCGCTGACCAGCGGCTCCAGCCCGTCGACGCCGAAGCTCTTCTCCTCGGCCTCGGCCAGCAGCATCTCGGTCTCCGTCGGCGCGGGCGTCTCACCCGCCGCGGCCTGGGTGTCCGAGCCGTCGTCGCCGCTGCCGGCCTGCCCCGCGGCGGGTGTGGGGGGCGCAGCCGGCCCGCCGGACGCTGTCCGCCGGTTCCCGAGGAGCCAGCCGGCTGTCCCCAGCCCTGCGAGTCCTGCGAGACTGGTGACGACGCGGCGCCGGGCCGGCGACGGGTCGTCGGCCCGCGTCATGCGGCCCGCGAGTCCCGCCAGGCTGACCACCAGTGCCGCGGCCAGGCCCGCGCCCAGCGAGAGGACCGGCCGCCCGGTCAGCGCGGCGGTCGCGCCCCACACGGGGATGCCGGCGAACGGACCGGCCAGCGGTCGCAGGCCGGCCTGCTCGGCGATGGTCCGCCCCAGGCCGGCGAGCGTCCCGAGGACGAGCGTGCTGAGCAGCGTGGCGCCGATGAGGCTCAGTTGCTTCCCGAGGTCGCCCAGCACGACGATGGCGAACGTGATGAACGCGCCGGGGATGTATCGCGCGAGAACCGTCTCGACCGGTGCGACGACGTACGAGGGCGTGAAGCCGGCCGCGGCGTACGACCCGGCCACCGCCGCGCCGCCGGCCGCCAGCGCGACGAGCGCCGCGACCCACCGCTCCCGAATCGCCACCGTGAGTTCCTGTCGCTTCATCACCCGGGACGGGGGGAGCCACCCGTATACGCGTTCTTCAGACTCCCTCCGGGCTCCGTTGGGACACCGGCTAGGGTTCGTCTAGAATTCGTCTCGGTTTCGGCCGTGGGCGACAGGTTTTCGTCCGCGCCGGTCCCGCTCGGGCGTATGGCGCGCGACCGGCGCGGTGGCGACGGCGGTGCCGGACCACCGGGTGGCGATGCCGACGGCCACCCGGTCGAGCTGGGGGTCCAGCTCATCGAGCGCCTGGAGCACGCCGAGCTATCGCTGGCGGAGCTGGTCGACCGTATCGAGACGGTCACGACCCACCCCGCGACGACGCGGGCCATCATCGAGGCGGCCGAGAAGCGCGGCATCATCGAGCGCGACGGCGACACCGTGAAGCCGACGAGCGGGCGCTTCCTCACGTTCGAGAGCGAGGTCGTCGAGCGAAGCGGCGACTACGAGTGCAAGCGCTGCGGGAAGTCCCTCTCGGTCGGTCACTTCATCCGGCTGGAAGCGGGCGAACTCGGGCCGTTCGGGTCGTCGTGTATCGAGAAGGTCACCGGGCGGCGCGACTGAGACGGGGCCGGTCCCGGTCGACGGTGGCCCCGCTCAGCGCCCGCGCCGGAGCTCGTCGACCAGTTGCTCGATGGTCTCCTGCTGGCGCTCGATGAGTTCGGTCTGCTCGTCGACCTTCGTCTCCAGCGCCTCCAGTCGGCCGAGGACCTCCGTATCGGCCGCGGAGACGAAGCCATCGGCGTCGGACCCGGTCGGGGCCTCGGCCGTCGTGTCCGCGTCCGCGGACCCGTCGGCGTCCTCCGTCGTGGCGGCGTCCCCTCCGGTCGTCGTCGGGGAGCCGGCGTCGCCGCCGCCCTTGCCACGGTCGATGAGCGAGTCGATACCGCTGTCGGCGTAGTCCGGCCCCGGCTCCCCCTCCTGCTCCTCGGGTTCTTCCGGGGCGACGGCCTCGTTGAGCGCCGCGAGCGAGTCGGCGTCGTGGAACGAGAGGGCGGCCTCCTCGATGGTGCGTCGGACCTCGGCTGCCCGCTCGTTGGGCACCTTGATTCGCTCCGGGCGCCCCGACACGGCGATGACGACCTGCATCGCGTGGCCACCCTCCTCGAAGTCCAGCCGCGTCAGGTCGGCGTACGGGTAGGCCTCGTAGTCCTCGGACCAGACCGCGCCGCCGACGTGCTTGAGCAGGCGTTCGGTCCCGACGACGACCGTGAGCTCGTTGAAGCGGTAGACACCGCGGACCTGCTCGTCGGCGGCGAGAGTCCCCGTCGCGCGCAGGTGGGCCGACAGCACCGTCTTGACCACATCCTGTGCGTAGCTGGAGCCGACCGCGAACGACTCCTCGCGGTCGTAGTAGTGGAGCGTGAACGAGGTTCGGCGCCGGCCCTGCTTCAGCTCCAGCCGGTCGAACCCGTGCTCGTGTGTCCCGACGGACTCGTCGCTGAGCAGGCCGTCACCCTTGTAGACCAGCGTCCGTTGCGGCGTGACGAAGACGCCGTCGTCACCGCCGATACCCACCGACGCGAGGACCGACTCCCCGTCCAGTGCGTCGGCCACGAGGTCCGGAACGTCCATGCCACAGCCTCCCCCGGATTCGGCATAAATCCGGGGGTGACCCCCAGCCGCCGCGAGCGTGCAACCACCCCCGGAACCCGGCGCGGCCGCCGTCGTCGGGTCGCGGGGGCCAAACAAGAACGTTCAAGAGGCCGTCCCGGTTACGAACGACTGCGCCCGGGTGGCTTAGTTGGACATAGCGCCGCACTCATAGGGTAACACCACGAGCGGCACCCCGCGTGTCGGAGGCTGCCTGCCTCCACCTGAGACATGCGGAGATCGCGGGTTCGGAGCCCGCCCCGGGCACTCTCTGACTCATTCGCGAGCGGTAACGCCGGCGTCCCTGCCGGTGGAACCGTACCGAGCGGTTCCATCCCGGTTCCCTCAGACGGCGGTGTCGTCCAGCGTCGTCTTCACTCGCTCCAGCACCGTCTCGAGGTCGAGGCCGTCGCGTTCGGCGGCTCGGAGTCGCCCCACGAGCGCGGGGTCGAGGTCCGGACCCCGGACGAGGAAGGCGGCCCCGGTCGCGGTCGTTCGCAGGACCTGTCTGGCGAGCGCCCTGAGGGGCGACCAGGGGGCATCGGTGAGCACGACGGCGATCCGCCAGGCCTGCTCTCGACCCTCCGTCATCGAGCGGAGGGTGAGCGTCTCGTCGAGCCGGCCGAGTGCCCTGTCGATATCGTCGACCTCGGGTGCGTAGAGCTCCGCCAGCGCGGTCTGCTGGGCATCGACCAGTCCCGACAGGATGTCGTCGATGGCCCGGTGGTCGGCGTACTTCCGCTCCCGGCCGGGGTCGAGGCCCACGTCGCGGAGCGCGAGCGCGAGGTCGTAGTTGATGTGTGCGTTCACACCGAGGAAGGCGTCCTGGACGACGAGGCGGTCCGCCCGGCGTGCGGTGCCGAACGCGACCCGCCAGGGGTCGGGGACCGCGCCGAGCCGGCCGCGCTCGAACGCGAGGAAGGCCCGCCGGTAGTAGTTCGCGAACGTGGTGGTGTACTCGCGCATCCACGCGGCGTCTACGAACCGGCCGCCCTCGATGCCGTCCCGGACCGCGCGCGTCATCCGCTCGTAGATGGTGAGGAAGACGGCCCGGCGGTCCCCGCGGGTCCGGAGCCGCGTCTCGAGGTCGGCGAGCCCCTCGACCGCCGCATCGACCGAGTCGAACGGCGCCGCGACCGGGGCGACGAGTTCGGACTCGGGCGATTCGGGCGGTCCGAACGTCTCGAGGTCGCCGCGAAGCGCGAGCCACGCCGCTCGTGCCGTGGTGGTGTCGACCAGCCGTGGGGCCGCTGTGTACCAGTGCATGTGGAGATGGCGCTCTGTCGACGGTCGAAACGCGGCGAGGGTCAGCCGGCTACCTTCCGTATCTCCCAGGAGATGCCGACCGCCGCCACGAGCAGCACGACGAGGTTGAACGCCGCCTGGAACAGGGGCCGGTACTGTCGGGCGACCCAGATGTCGATGGCGTTCGAGGCGGCGAAGTAGAACCGGAGCGTCGCCACCAGCGCCAGTAGCGTCAGACCGCCCAGCAGCGCGTAGCGGGCGTATCTGACGAGGTCGCTTGTGTCCCCGTTGGAATCATCGTCGGAGTCGTCGGTCGGGGCGGTCTTCGCCGTCGCTGCGGTCGTATCGGTGGTGTCGGTGGACATGGGTCGGTCGGGAGGCTGGTTCTCGGGCGGGTCCGCGTTCGCGTTCGTGTCCGTGGCCGATTCGGTGGCGCCCGGTTCGTCGTCGCTCATCGCGACCACCGCCGGGCCAGCAGGGCGGCCCCCAGCAGCGCGACGACCGCGAGCCCCGCACCGAAGCCGGGCTGGCCGCCGGAGACGGCCGTCTCGGTGCCGGGTGGTGCGCCGCCACTGCCGCCGCCGTCGCTCTCGAAGTCGCCGGCCTCGAACGCGACCTCGCGGCGGGTCTCGTTGACGGAGATGGGTTCGCTCGGGTCGAGGTTGACCGCGCCGCGGGCGGTGTCGACGACCACGCCGTCCCGGTACAGCACGGCGTCGACGTAGTAGTTGTACTCGGCGGGGACCGAGACGGTCGTCTCTGGCGAGGCGGTGCGGCCGGGCTGGACGGTTCCCACGTCGACGGCGGTTCGGGCTGCGACGACGTTCGACTCGGCCTGCCGGAGCGTCACCGCGACGCGCAGGCCCTCGGACGCCGTATCGCCGCGGTTGACGAGCGACGGCGCCACGCGCAGTGTCGTCTGGTCCTCGCCGGTGCTCTCGACGCCGACCGACAGTGCCGGAAGCGCCTCCTCGTCGGTGAACGCGACGGTGCTCCGGGCGTACGCGGGCGTGAGGGCATCGAGCCCCGACACCGTGCGGCGGGCGGTGTCGATGCGTCGGTCGTCCGTGTAGACGATGGCCTCGATGTGGTAGCCGCCCTCGCGCTCGACGGTCAGGTTCGCGGAGACGGGGCGCTCCCCGTCGGTCGTCACGTCGCCGACCGCGACGCGACGGGTGGTCTCGACCAGGCCGGACTCCGAGTCGACGGCGCGGAACACCACGGAGACGTTCGGCGTCGTCGGGCCGGCGTGTCGGAGGTATGGGGTCACTCGCAGGGTGGCGGTCTCCCCGTCGACCTGCCCGGGCGCGATGGGCATGTCGACCACGCGGAGGGGACCGGGTCGCTCGGGGTCGTCGGCCGAGGGGTCCGTGATGGCCCCGGGGACGACCGCAGCGGACAGGAGGGCGACTACGACCACCCCGACGGCGCCCGCCGCCAGGATGCGCTCGCGGTTCATGTGTGTATCTATGACACCCGCCGATGACGGGATAAGCTTTCAGGGGGGTCGAGGCGGCTCACGGCCGTGGTGCCGGACGCCGCCGCTCGGGTACGCAGCCATCCAGCGGCAGGAGGCGCGCACGGCCGCTACGCCAGCGGCCGGAGTTCCGCGGAGAAGTGGCGCAGTTCCGCCATCGGCGGCTCGCTGACGACCTCGTAGCCCGCGAGGTCCGCCGCGTGGTCGGCGACGGCGGCGGCCGTCTCGACGACGTGTTCGAGGTGGTCGCGGGCGTAGGTCCGGCGGGGCACCGCGAGTCGGACGAGGTCGGGCCGGTCGGTCCCGGGGAAAGCGAACTCGCCGAGTTCCACACCGCGGACCCCGCCCTCCCGATACAGCTCGCAGACAACCGCCTGCCCCGGGAACTCCTCGCTCGGGACGTGGGGGCACATCGTACCGGCGTCGACGTAGACCGCGTGGCCGCCGGTCGGCAGGACGACGGGGACGCCGGCCTCGTCGAGGCGCTCGCCGAGCCACCGGACCTGCTCGACGCGGTCGCGGACGTACTCGTCGGTGACGGCCTCCCGGAGGCCGACGGCGACCGCGGCGAGGTCCCGGCCCGCCATCCCGCCGTAGGTGGTGAACCCCTCGTAGAGGATGGCGCGCTGTTTCGCCCGCTCGAACAACTCGTCGAACGAGGGGTCGTCCCGTATCCCGACGAAGCCGCCGGCGTTGGCGAGGCCGTCCTTCTTCGCGCTCATGATGCAGGCGTCCGCGTACGAGAGCTGCTCGCGGGCGACTTCGGCGACGGTCGCGTCCGCGAACTCGGGTTCGCGCTCGCGGACGAAGTAGGCGTTCTCGGCGAATCGGCAGGCGTCGATGACGAACGTCGCGCCGATATCGTCGCAGAACGCCCGGACCTCGCGGACGTTCGCGACGCTGACGGGCTGGCCGGCGGCGGAGTTGTTGGTGACCGTGACGACGACGGCTGGGACCCGGTCGGCACCCACCTCGTCGACGACCGCGCGGGCCCGCTCGGTGTCGAAGTTCCCCATGAAGTCGCCGCTCGTCTCGGGGTCGAGCGCGCCGTCGACCGGGCAGTCGACCGGTTCGCCGCCGTGTTCGACGACGTGGGCCCGCGTCGTGTCGAAGTGGGTGTTGTTCAGCACCACGTCGCCGTCGTCGACGAGACACCCGTAGAGGACGTTCTCGGCTCCGCGACCCTGGTGAGCGGGCACGATGCGGTCGAAGCCCAGCACGTCGCTGGCGGCCGCTTCAAGGTCCGCGAAGCTCGCGCTGCCGGCGTAGGCCTCGTCGCCCTGCACCATCGCGGCCCACTGGGCGTCGCTCATCGTCCCGGTGCCGCTGTCGGTGAGGAGGTCGACGTAGACCGCGTCGGCGTCGAGATTGAAGACGTTGTGTCCGGCCTGTTCGAGCGCGGCCTCGCGTTCCTCGCGGTCGGGGAGCCGGATGGGTTCGACCATCTTGGCCCTGTACGAGCGCATACGCCCCGCCACCAGCGCCACCGTGAAAGTAGTCGCTGCGGCGACGTGGCTGCTGGCGGATAGACCTGCAGAACGGGAGCCGGTCGTGTGCGTCACCGACGGGACCTGCGCGGTGGTGCGCGATGCCGTGTCGCGGCGGCGGTCAGGGCCAGACCGCCATCATCACCTCGTCGACGTACTCGTCGCCGATGCGGTAGTGGCGCTCGCGGACGGCTTCCGTCTCCCAGCCGTGGTCCTCGAGCCACTCCATGCCGCGCTCGTTGGTCGCGGGGACGGAGTTGTAGAGCTTCTCGTAGCCATTGTCCCGGGCCCAGCCGTAGGCCCGCTCCATGAGCTCGCTCCCGATGGTGTGACCGCGGTACTCCGGGACCACGCCGACCGTGAGTTCGGCGGTGTGCTCGAGGCTGTCGACCTCCGGATGGTCGAGGTTGACCCAGCCGACGACCGCCCCCTCGACGGTCGCGACGAAGAAGACGCGCGACTGGACCTCGTTGTGCCGGAGGAGGACGTCCTCGTGGTCGACCGTGTCCGCGACGGTCTCGCCGACGATGTACGTCCGGTCCGCGAGCGCGGTCCGGATGGCCTCGACCAGTCCGTCGAGGTCGTCCTCGTGGGCCTGCCGGATGGTGAACTCCACGTCGCCCACGGAGTGGATCTCCACCTCGGCGTCCTCGAACGCCAGGCGCAGTTCGTCCTCAGCCTCGTCGCGCTCGATGACGCCCTCGCGCCGCAGGATGGCGACGTGGTGGCCGAATGCCGTCTCGTCCATGTTCAGCGCCGCCCGTGCCTCGTCGTAGTCGACCCGCCCGTTACGCTCGATGTAGTCGTAGATGTCCTTGCGGTCCCGGTGGTCGAACTCCAGGTCGTCACTGAACTGCATGTGGGCTGCTACCATTACCCAGTACTTAACGTTTTTTGCCGGAAAATACCGGACGGCTCGCTCGTGACTCCGCGCCCCGGTCAGGGAGATGGTCCGTCGCTGACCGGGCCTGCCACGGACTCGGCCGGGTTGGAGCGGCTTACTCGCGCGTCCCGGCGGCGAGGGCATCGCGCAACGAGCCGCCGAGCCGGGCGGCGCTTTCGGCGGCCGCGGTGCCGGCCCGTGCCAGTGCTCGTCCGCCCCGGACCAGTGCGTCGCGTGCCCAGGCAGCCACGGTCCGGAGCCCGGCAGCCAGGGCCGTGAGGCGACGCGCCGTCGCGTCGCCGGTCCGCCGGAGCCGGCAGTCCGCGAAGACGGCGACCGACGCCAGCAGGACGCTCGTCGCGAGGCCGTAGCGACGGACGCTCCCGGCAGTCGAGCGGGCACCGGCCGCTACCGCTGCCGCCGTCCGGCGGGTCGCCGCCGCTGTACGCGTCGCCCCACGGACTCCCGCACGGCCGGCGCTCCGGGCAGCCACTCGGACCCGGTCTCCGACCCGCAGCAGACGGTCCCGACCGGTGGCCGCCCGTCGACCCACTCCTCTGCCAGCAGCTACGGGCCGCCGGTCGGCGGCAGCCCCGCGCTCCTCGGGTCGGCCGCTGCTCCGGGGCGCCGTGGTCGGCCGGAGGTCTGCCAGGACGGTCTCCGCGACGTGCGGGGCGCCGTTCTCGTGGGCGGTCGGTTCCGGGGGGTCGCTCACGGCCTCGAGCACGTCGAGTGGCTCCTCGGCCACGGTGAATCCGGTCACCTCGTCGTCGCGGAGCCGGTCGGCGACGGCCTCCTGCTCGTCGGTCGCCGGGTGGACGACACACGGCGTCCCCGCGACGGCGGCGTCCATCACCGTCGAGTAGCCCGAGCAGACGACCACCTCGGCGTCCCGCAGGTACGGCAGCAGCGACGGGACCGGTTCCCAGTCGTCGCTTCCGACATCGATGACGTCGTACCCCTCCCGTTCGAGCGCGGTCGCGATGCGGCCCAGCTCGGAGTAGTGGCTCGGCACGACCACCACGTCGGCACCGTCGCGGTCGCGGCCCTCCCCCTCCAGCGCGACCGGGGGAACCCGGGTCGCGCCCTCGGGTGCCAGTCCGGCGGCCGGCCATACGGCCGGGTAGAAGAACCCGTTCGCCGACGTGACCTGAAAGTCGGTGTGGAACCGCGCGCCCGCGCGCTCCAGCCGGTTCCGGTAGAGCCCCGGCATGTCGTGTTTCAGGACGTACAGCGGCACGTCGATGCGGAGTGCGGCCATCGCCGCGAACATGTCGTCGGTGACGAGCGCGTCGGGCGCCGTCTCGCGGAGCCAGCCGACGTAGTCGGCGATGCGGTTCGCCGAGGCCGGGAGGCTCCCGGTCAGTACCTGCCGGACCGTGCCGTCCTGCACGGTGTCGATGAAATCGACGTTGGTGGGTTCGAACGCGTCGTAGCCGTTCAGCGCGACGAACCGGGAGCCCGCACCGCCGCCGGCCATCCGGACCGTCGCGCCCCGGGCTGCCAGTTCGTCCGCGATGGCCAGCATCCGGGTCGCGTGGCCAGCCCCTTCGGGGTAGTGGGCGACGGCGATGGTCGGTCCGCCGCTCGAATCGGACGGTGTTCGGTGTGACCGCCGGCTGTCCATAGGGGGAGGGCTCGCGGGGGTCATCGGGCGGGGATGGCCCGTCCAGCGGCATAAGTCTCCCCCGGCCCGGGTGACCAGGCGCCTACTCCGCGGGCGTGGCGTCCGGCCGTGCGTCCCGCTCGGGCACCTTCGTCAGCACCTCGGCCGTGTGCCGGACGTTCTCCGTGCGGACGAGAATCTCCGCAGCCTCACGGACGGTGAACGCGGCGTCGAGGTCGGTCCCGTAGCAGGCCGCGTACAGTTCCAGCCACGCGTTCATCGCCGTCTCAAGCGCCTCGAACGCCTCGGGGTCGAAGCGGACCGGCTCGCCGCCGCCGGTCCGGGCCTCCAGATACAGCGCGATAGCCGGCCCCGCGCCTTCGCGGAGATACTGGAGCGCGCGCTCCTCGTCCGGCGGGTCGGCCGGGGGCTCGAACGCCGCCCGGTCGCGCTCGGCGCGGCGGGCGAGGTCGGCGATGCGGTCGTGGTACGCGTCGGACATCCCGTGTCAGCCCTGTTTGAACTCGACGCCCTTTCCGCCGGCAGGATGCTCCCAGTCGGTGTCCGCGACGATGGCACAGGTGCCACACTCGACGCAGGGCTGGGTGTCGAGGCTGACGACACGTTCCTCGTGGCCGTTCGTCTCGACCGTCTCCTCCCGGTAGCAGCCGCCACCGAAGTCACGGGCGCTCACCGGACAGGCCGAGACGGCCGCGCCGCTGGCCTCCCAGGAGTTGTCCTTCACCTGGATGTGGGGCTCGCCCACGTCGTAGGTCAGGTCGCCGATGCGATCGTCGAGTTCAGGTGGCTCGACGTGGCTGGTCGCGTGGACCTCGCCGCCCAGTTCCTCCGCGATGACCGTTGGTACCGTCACGTACGGCACCTTCGTGTCCGGCATCAGCGAGAGGATGGTGGGGTTGGCGAACAGCTTCTCCAGCCCCTTCGTCCCCAGCGCGCGGATGCCGAGGCGGCCGACCGGCGACTCGACGAGCGACTCGGCGAGCCGGGTGGCCGTCTCGTTCTCCGCGAGGGGTGCGATGGTCTCGTAGGCCTCGGGGCGGAGCTTGTGCATCGTGCCCGACTCCTCCAGCTTCTCGGTGTAGCGCTCGCCGGCCGAGTGGGGACGGCCCGCGCGTTTCGCCTCGGCGAACGCCTCGGCCGCGAGCGCGCCCGCGGTGACGGCGTGGTTCATCCCCTTGATGACGGGGCCCTGGGCCTGCATCTGTCCCCCGGCGTCGCCCACGAGGACGAGCCGGTCGCGATGCGGTGACCTGTGGGCCACCTTCTTCGAGTCGGGGACGAGCTTCGCCGAGTACTCCACCTCGTCGTAGTCGTCGCCGAGCCAGTCCGCCAGCAGTGGATGCGTGAGTAGCGCGTCCAGTAGCTGGTGGGGTTCGGCCTCCTGTGCGACGAGGCTGTCGAGGTGGAACACCGTCCCGATGGAGAGGGTGTCCTGGTTGGTGTAGAGGAACCCGCCGCCGCGCACGTCCTCGAAGATGTTCCCCGAGAACAGGTGCGCGACCCCCTCGCCCTCGCCGACGCCGAACCGGTCGGTGATGGCGTCCTCAGGCATGTCGACGATGGCCTTGACGCCCTGGAACCACTCGTCGGGCTCGTCCCAGTCCATGAGGCCGGCGTCGCGCGCGAGTTCGGAGTTGACGCCGTCGGCAGCGACGATGAGGTCGGCCGTGATGGGCTCGATCTCGTCGCAGGTGACGCCGACGATCTCGCCGCCGTCGCGGAGCAGGCCGTTGACGCGGACGTCCGTGAGGACGCCGCCGCCGGCCTCGCGGGTCTTCTCGTGGACGCGCTTCTCGAGCCACGAGTCCATCGTCCGCCGGAGGACCGCGTCGGACCACTCGGTATCGTGCTCGTGGAGCTCCGTGATGTCCAGCGACTTCACCTGCGACCCGGCCATGTTGTGGATGTGGTACTCCGTGATGGGTCGCTCGGCGGCCTCCTCGCGGAACCCGGGAAACAGGTCGTCGATGGTGTAGGGCGCGGACTCCTCGGCGTAGATGAGGCCGCCGGAGACGTTCTTCGAGCCGGCCTCGACGCCGCGCTCGAGGACGAGCGTCTCCACGTCTTCGTCGGCGAGTTTGGCCGCGGCCGCGGCGCCACCGGGACCACAGCCGACCACGAGGGCCTCGTAGTGCTCGTACTCGTCCGTGTCGATGGCGCTCTCAGTCATCGGTCGCACCTCCGGCCTCCGCGACGGCACCGATCGATTCGCCCGATTCCAGCGCCTCCGTCACGGCAGGCAGGACCTCGAACAGGTCGCCCTCGATGAAGTAGTCTGAGAAGTCCACGATGTCTGCGTCAGGGTTGGTGTTGATGCTGATGATGGTGTCCGATTCGTCCATGCCGACCTTGTGCTGGACGGCGCCGGAGATGCCGGCGGCGATGTAGACGGGCGGCTCGACCACCTGCCCGGACTCGCCGATCTGTCGTTCCTCGGTGATGTACTGCTCGACGTGGCCCTCGAACTGGTAGGAGGCCGTGATGACTCCTCGCGAGAGCCCGAGGTCGGCGTCCTCGAGCGCGTCGACGAGGTCGAGTCCGAGTTCGATGCCCGTGCTCGGGTCGTCCCCGATGCCACGGCCCATCGCGACGATGACCTCACGACCCGTGAGGTCGACACCCTCGTCGAGCTGGTCGTGTGCGGTGACCTCGACGCCGAACCAGTCGTCCTCGAGCGGGGCCTCCCACTCGACGACCTCGCCCTCGCGCTCGGGGTCGGGCTCCGGCACGTCGAACGCACCCGGGATGACCGAGCCACCCTGCGGGTGGAACTCGCGGTCGGGCTTGTCCAGACAGAGGATGGTCGAGTACTCGAAGCCCGAGAAGTCCGGGCGCTTCATGTGCAGCACACGCTCGAACTCCTTCTTCGTGCCCGGCTCGCCCGTCTTCGCCGGGTTCGAGATGAGCACGTCCGTGATGTGGAGGTCCGAGCAGTCCGAGGCGAGCCCGGAGTCGAGTTCGGCCTGCACGGTCGCCGAGAGGTCCCGTCCGTTGTTCGTCGCCGGGAACAGGACGTAGCGCGGCTCGTCGTAGCCGTGCCACTCCACGTCCGGGCGGTCCTCGCGACCGTACGGGTGGCCGGTGCCGCGGGCGGCGTCGACGAATATCTCGGTGTAGGGCTTGTGGAGGAACCGGTCGAGCCGGTCGTCCTCCTGATACAGCGCCACGTCGGCGCCGTACTCGATGGCGAGTTCGGCCTGCTCGGCGATGTCCTCGCCGATGACGAACGCGATGACCTTCTCGTCGGCGTCGTACTCGTCGTTGTAGTCGTCCATGAGCTGCCGGGCCTTCCCCAGCATCTCCTTGGACACGTCGATGAGTTCGCCCTGCTGGGTCTCGCAGTAGACCCACATGTCCCGATAGTCGCCGGCCTCGACCGCGCGGACGTGGCGCTTGTCGGCGGTCGGATGGTCGAGGTCGGGATGGCGCTCCTCGGGGGTCTTGGGCTCTTCCTCGGCCTCGCCCTCGTCGGCGTCCTCGTCCTCCGTGACCGAGTCGAGGCGGTTCTGTATCTGTGTCTTGACGCCACCGCGGTCCTCGCCGGCCTCCTCCGTCTCCAGTAGCTCGCGGAGTTCGTCGGGGTCGTCGATGCCGCGGATGGCGTTGGCTGCCTCGGCCGTCGACATGTCCGTCAGGTCGACGAGTCCCTCGTCGTCGGCCTCGTCCTCCGCTTCGAGGTTCTCGATGCGGCTCTCGATGACCTGCTTGACCGGTGCCCGGTCCTCGCCGTCTTCCTCGGCCTCCAGCAGCGCGCGCAGCTCGTCGACGTCGTCGATGGCCTGGACCTTCGGTCCGATCTCGGAGATGTCGTGGTCGGCAGGGTCGAATTCAGGCATGGTCAATCACCCGCCGCCTCGCTGGCCCCGGCGGCGTGGGGCTGCAGTTCCTCCAGGACCGATTCCATCCCCTCGGCGTCGTCGGCGTCGACCATCGTGGCCTCGCGTTCGGCGGGCGGCTTCGGAATCGGGTCGACGGACTCGACGATGGTCGGTGAGCCGTCCAGCCCGATGAAGTCCGGGTCGAGGTTGAGCGCCTCGTGGTTCCAGACGGTGAGGTCGTCCTCGAAGTCGGGCGCCCGCTCCTGGGTGTCCGCGCGCAGGTCCTTGTGCGTGAGCCGCTCGCCCGCCGTTCGATACGAGGGCTCGAACTCCGGGTCCATCACGATGAGCGCCGGCATCGGCGCCTCGACAGTCTCTATCTCCTCGATGTCGCCCTCGACGAGCCGCTTCACCCGGACGGTCTCGCTCTCCTCGTCGACGTCCAGCGCGACCACGTGGGTGACCATCGGGATGTCCAGGCCCCACGCCGTCTGCGGCCCGGTGTGGCCGGTCTCCCCGTCGGCCGTCTTGAAGCCCGCGAACAGCAGGTCCGGCATCTCGTCGAGCTTCTCGATTCCCGTCGTCAGGGTGATGGCCGTCGCCCACGTGTCGGCCGCGGCCATCTCGCGGTCGCTCAGCAGGTAGAGGTCGTCGGCGTACACCGACTCCATCGCCTCCTGCAGGACCTCCTTGTACCCCGGCGGGCCCATGCTCATCACGCTCACGGTCCCGCCGTGGCGGACCTTCGTCTGGAGCGCCCCCCGGAGGGCGTGCTTGTCGTTCGGATTCATCACTGTCGGGGTCTTGCCGCGCTCCAGGTGGCCGTCCTCGTCGAACGAGACCTGGCCCTCCCTGAAGTCGGGGACCCCCTTGGTCAGAACTACCGTGTGCATCGGTATCAAATCACCTTCGGGCAGTGACTCCCCCGGCATCCTAATAGCTCTTTATTATGTCTCTGGACTGTAACTACCAGCCCGTTGCCGACAGTGCGGGGCGGCCGTATTCACGGTCCAGAACCTTGCCCTCACGCGATTTGCCCTCGCTCGAAGCGATACAGTAAGCAATCATTCATTTCGTGGCCCGGGCGCTTCGTGCAGTTATTGCCGGAAAGCGTCACGAGAACCGCAGGAATCGTTCCGGCGTCGGCCGGGGGACGGTCGTCCGCTTCCGGAACGGGGCCTCTCGGCTGTCGGACAGAATTCGCACCGAGCGGGTGTCCGCGACGTGGTCGTCGGGGAGAGAACGGCTACCCGGCCGCGGCTAGCTCCGGCCTTCGCGGCTGGGGTCCACGTCGATGGCGTCGACGGGGCAGACGTCGACACAGATCATGCAGTCGATACAGGAGGCCTCCTCCGCGGGGTCGGCCTTGATCTCGCTCTCGGGGTGGCCCGGCGTGTCGACCCACTCGAACACGTCGACCGGGCAGTCCTCGAGACAGGCGCCGTCGGCGAGACAGATGTCGAAGTCGACGGCGACGTGTGTCCCGTGGATACCCAGCGTCTCGGGTTCCTCGACGGGGCCCCACACGTCGTGTCCGTTGTGTTCGTCGACGACTTCGCGCGTATCCTCGAACTGGGGGTCGATGGCCATTGTCGGTTGGTAGCATACCGGGAAGGGACTTAAACTTGTACCCGAAAGGCCCACCGTGTGCGGGTCAGGGCCACTCCTCCTCCCGCCCCTCGATGGGTTCGGCGACCACGCCGTCCCGTGTCGCCATCCCGCGTGCGTGCGCCGTGCAGACCTCCCGGTCGGCGTCCCAGGGGATGCGCAGGCGAACCGCCGCCTCGCGCTCACAGTCCGGCTCGGCGCAGGTCACGACCGTCGCTTGCACCCCGTCGGTTACAATCGTTCCGGCGTGCGGTCGGGCCGCGTCAGGACGTCGCCCTACTGCTCCCAGGTGCCGAGCGTGGTCGAGTCCCCGTTGGGGCCCTCCCAGACGACCTTGACCGTGTCGTCGCTCCCGACGCCGGTCGCGGTGTACGTGGCCCCCGCGCTGAAGTAGTCATCCGTGTCGGTATCCCCCGTCCAGTCGGGCGTCTTCGGCCCGTTACTGTGGCCCTTGATGGTGACCCGGTCCTCGCGAACCTCGTCGCCGTTCGCGTGCGTGATCTCCAGCGAACCGGAGTCGTAGTCGAACTCGAACTCCGCGTTGGGTGCGGTGTCCATCTTCCGTTCCTCGAGGCCAAGTGCGAATCCAGCTACGATAGTGGCCAGGACGACCGTGATGGCGACCATCAGGATGACACCGATGACCGGGGAGACCCCGTCGTCTGTTCGCACGCATCCGAGGTGCATACCCACCCATGACACTGGTCCGTATTTGTGATTCGGCACGTATCGAGGGTCGAAACGGGTGTTTCGAGGAACAGCCTCAGGCGTCGGGGGCCTCCCAGATGGTCAGGGTGGCCGAGTCGTCGTCGTTGGCCCAGAGGACGCGGATTTCGTCGTCGGAGTCGATATCTGCACTGGCCGTGCTGCCGGCCGAGATATCGTCCGGGCTCCCACTGGCACAGGCGGTCCATGTCTCGGAGCTGCCACCATCGCTAATCGTCACCTGGTCGGCGGGAATCTCGTCGCCGCTCGCGTGGAAGATGTCGACCATCCCGATGACCTGGATAAATCAACCCACCATTCAGACCACCGGAAGGCCAGGGCAAGATACAGGCATCCTCCCCTCGTAGGAGATGGTGATGGACCAGTGTGACCGGTGCGGCGGGTCGGTTGCCCCGGGTGGAGAGTGGATTGAAGTGAACCACCACCACGCCCACATGACCTTCGGAAGCACGTTCTGCTGTGGGGCGTGTGCCGCCGCCTATCTCGAGGACGGCCTGGAGGACGGTATCGAGGACCGGGTCGGGTCGGAAACGGACGGCTTCGAGGCCTGAACCGACCGGCGGGCCGTGAGATTCGTCAGATGGTTTTTGCGGCGGGCGCCCCTCGGCTCGACCATGAGTGACGGCGGCACGAGCGACCGTGCGAGGGGTGTCCTGCTGGGACTGGCGTGTGGGGACGCGCTCGGGCGCCCGGTGGAGTTCGAGACGCCGGCGAGCATCGAGCGCGACCACGGCCGCGTGACCGAGATGCTGGCACACGGCACCCACGGCCAGCCCGCGGGAACGGTGACCGACGACACCGACCTGGCCCTCTGTATCGCCCGGAGCCTCCGCGACCGCGAGGGATTCGATTCGGCGGACGTGGCCGAGCGGTTCGTCGCGTGGCTCGACGGCGGCCCGTTCGACATCGGGGTGACGACCCGGGAAGCTATCGGGAGCCTCCGGAACGGAACCCCACCGGACGAGGCCGGCAAGCGCGTGTGGGAGCGCCGGTCGGAGGGGAGCAACGCGGGCAACGGGAGCGTGATGCGCTGTGCACCCCACGCGCTGGCGTATCACGCGGACGACCGGCTCTCCCGAGTGAGTCGCGAGTCCTCGGCCATCACGCACGCCGACCCGCGCTGCACGTGGGGCTGTGCGGCGCTGAACCGCGTGCTGTCGGCGCTGCTCGACGCGGCCGCGCCCGAGGCGGCCGTCGAACGGGCGCTCGACGGAATCGGGGACGCGCCCGCGGCGCTCCGCGACGCCGTTGCTGGTGCGACCGACCGCGACCCCTCGCTGCTCTCGGCCTCGGGGTACGTCGTCCACACGCTGGAGACGGGCCTCCACCACGGTCTGACCGCGCCGAGCGCCGAGGAAGCCATCGTCCGGGCCGTCAACATGGGTGACGACGCCGACACCGTGGGTGCCGTGACGGGAGCCGTCGCCGGCGCGCGCTTCGGCGCGACGGCGCTTCCCGAGCGATGGCTCGACCACATCGACGAAGCCGAGGCGTTGCGGTCGCTCGCGGATGCCCTGCTGGCGCTGGACCCTGCCCGGCCCTGACCCGGACCGCTCGGACATCGAAACCGACGTGACCGCCCGCGGTCCAGCGTCGGTATGAGCCTCGATTCGACCCTCGACGGGACGCCCGCGGTCCCCGACGAGTTCGCCTACACGACGACGCTCCCGGTCCGCTACCGCGACACGGACACGATGGGACACGTCAACAACGCCGTCTACGTGACCTACTTCGAGCAGGCACGCATCGACTACTTCGACGCCGTGCTCGACATCCCGCTGGAGGAGCGCGAGATGGTGCTGGCGAACCTGGAGCTGGACTACCGGCGCTCCGTGACGACCGACGACGAGTACGTGACCGTCGCGGTCCGAACGCCGTCGCTGGGCACGAAGAGCTTCCCGACGGTCTGTGAGATGTACACGCCGGACGGCGACCTGGCGGCCGAAGGGTCGAGCACGCTGGTCGTGGTCGACGGTGAGGGTGGCACCCGTCCCATCCCCGACGCGTGGCGCGAGGCACTCGTAGCGTTCGAGCCGGCGCTCGAAGGCGAGTGACCAGCCGGTCGGTCGCGGTCGGTCAGTGCTCGTCGGGGGCCAGCCGCTCGGCCTCCTCGGTCACACCGACGAGACTCCGGAGTCCACTCCCGACGAGATAGCCCCCGGCGCCGATGGCGAGCGGGAGCGAGACGAACGTGGCGATGCTCTCCTCGGTCGGCTGGAGCGTGAACAGCTGCGCGGAGAGGACCGCGAGCTGGAGGGTGAGTATCGCACCGACGCGTCGGACCGTCCGCTGGAGGGCGCTGCTCATCGGCGAGGACTCCACGGCGGACCGGCAAAAGCCCTGGCGGTCCCGGCGCCGATTCAGCCCTCGAACGCCGGGAACGCGACCCGCTCCGCCGCAGGGTCGACCACGCACCGCCCGCCGACGGGCACGGGAACGACGGGGTGCGTGTGGCCGACATCGAAGTTGCCGACCACGGGCGCCTCGGGGTTGTACTCCGCGACGAGGTCCGCCACGAGTTCGTTCTGCGTCTCGCGGTACGCGGCTCGGGCCTCGGTGCCGGGGTCCTCGAACGGGTTGCGGGCCTTCGCGCGGCCGTGGAGCACGGCGTCGACGGCGTCGAGGACGCCGCGCTCTCCCAGCCCGAGAAGCACGCGCTGGACATCCGGCGGTTCGGGGAGCCCCTCGGCGGTCTCGAGCAGCAGCACGCAGCCCTCCAGCGCCGCCACCGGGGGCATCGTGCGGTCGGCCGCGAGGACGGTGTCGACCACTTCGAGGCACCCACCCCAGACGCGGCCGTCGGCGGGTTCGTCGCCACCGCGCCACTCCCAGCCGGGGTTCGACTCCCGCTCGAGTGGCTCGTCCAGCGTGTCCGGGTCGTTCCAGTCGCGGTCGTGGTCGGAGAACTCGTCGGCCGGGCGGACGGCGCCGACGTGGTCGTCGAACAGCGCCCGGCGGACGTGTTCGGCGGTGTAGTCGAAGACGCCGCCCGCGGCCGCGAGGTCGGTCATCAGCGTGCCGCCGTAGAACGAGACCACGCCGGCCTGCCACAGCAGGCTGTGGAGGTGCGTGTTGTCGCTCGTCCCGAGGAACCGGGTCGGATGCTCGCGGAGCACGTCACCGTCGAGGTGTTCCAGGATACGGACCTGGTCGTTCCCGCCGATGGTCGCGATGACGGCGCCGATGTCGGGGTCGCGGAACGCCGTCTCGATGTCCTCGGCGCGGGCTTCGGGATGGTCGTAGAGCCAGTCGTCGTCCTTCCGGGCAGTCGGATACTCGACGGGGTCGAGGTCGAACCACTCGCGAAGGGTCGTCAGTCCACGGTCGAGAACGTGCGGGTAGCGCGATGCGGCACCGGATGCCGGAGCGACAACGGCGACGCGGTCCCCCGGCTCGACGGGCGGCGGGACGATGACATCGGATGCGGGCACGGCCGCACGTTGGTTCCCCGGCCGGCATATGCGTTCGGGAGGGGTGGGAACCGGTCAGCTGGCACGCACACGCGCTCAGGCCGTTCCCTGCCGTCACGCGTCGTCCGCGTCCTCGGTCGCCCCGCTCGCGGTCCCGTCGTTCTCCTCGCGCCACGTCGCAGCCAGGTCGAGTGCGCCGTCGCGGTCCGCCACCGTCTCACGGTGGTAGTACTGCCCCTCGGGGGCCTGCGCCAGCCGGTCGAGCGTGACCGCCCAGGCACCCGTGGCCGTCTCCCGGACGACCACCCGGACGTACCGGTCGCCACGCTCCCATTCGACCCGGCTCGACCCCTCGTCCCCGGGGTCGCCGTCGACGACGTGCCACTCCATACCGGCGTCTCCACCGGGCCGGTGAAAGCTTCCGGGGGACTGTACCGTCCCCGGACCGGGGCACCGACGTCCATCCGAGGGCGAGACGCTTACGGGGGTCGGACCCGTTCGGTGACGTGTGAACAACTCGCGGCTCCTGCTGGGGATGACCGCCGTGTTCGCGGGGCTGGCGGCCCTGATGGTCGTGCTGGCGGCCGTGTTCCGGGACGCGGTACCGCTGTTCGTCGCGGCAGCCTTCGGCGGCGCCAGCTACCTGTTCTGGTACCAGGGAAGCGGGAAGCTCCGTGCTTCGCTGTACGAACGGGTCGAGCGGCGCGCCCGGGCCAACAGCGGCCGGGAGCGCCGCGGGCGCGCCGATGGTGGTCGCGGCCGGCGCGGCGACCGACGGCAGGGTGGTGGGTTCGGCGCCGGCCCCCGCGAGGACTGGACGCCGCCGGGTGGCCGCGAACGCTGGGAGTACCGCTACCAGCAACAGCAGCGGGGCCCCGGCGGCAGTCGTGGCCGGGCCGGCGCCCGGGTGGCGGCCCGCGACGGCCCCACGGACGGCGAGGCGTACGCCACCCTCGGACTGGAACCCGGCGCCGACGAGACCGACGTGAAACAGGCCTACCGCCGCCTCGTCAAGGAGACCCACCCCGACACCGACGACGGCGACGAAGAGGCGTTCAAGGAGGTCACCGAGGCGTATGAACACCTGACAGACTGAGACATCGGATATAATCCATACTCTCGAAATTTTCCAGAGAGGTGCACCAACATTCTCCTAAAATCCAGCATATGCCAATAATCACACCCTGCCATCCCGAGCGGGAAGGTATTTAGCCCACAGGACACAGCCACGAAGTATGAAAGCAGTCGTCATCGCGGCGGGCGAGGGGACGCGGCTCCGCCCGCTCACCGAGGACAAACCGAAGGGGCTGGTCGAGGTCGCCGGGAAGCCGATTCTCACGCACTGTTTCGACCGGCTGGTCGAGCTGGACGCCGACGAACTGCTGGTCGTCGTCGGCTACAGGAAGGAGAAGATAATCAGCCACTACGGCGACACGTACGAGGGCGTGCCCATCACGTACTGCCACCAGCGCGAGCCGCTGGGCATCGCACACGCGCTCCTGACCGCCGAGGAGCACATCGACGACGATTTCATGATGATGCTGGGGGACAACATCTTCGACGCGAACCTCCAGGACGTCGTCAACCGCCAGCAGGAGGACCGCGCGGACGCCGCCTTCCTCGTCGAGGAGGTGCCGTGGGACGAGGCCTCGCGCTACGGGGTCTGTGACACCAACGACTACGGCGAGATCGTCGACGTGGTCGAGAAGCCCGACGACCCGCCCTCGAACCTGGTGATGACGGGCTTCTACACGTTCACACCGGCCATCTTCCACGCCTGCCACCTCGTCCAGCCTTCGGGCCGCGACGAGTACGAGATATCGGACGCTATCGACCTGCTCATCAAGTCCGGCCGGACCATCGATGCCATCCGGATGGAGGGGTGGCGCATCGACGTGGGCTACCCGGAGGACCGCGACGAGGCCGAGCGCCGGCTGGAGGAGGGATACGAGGCGGAGGTAGCGAACGAAGCGGAGGAGGCCGAAGCGACGGAGTAGTATCCCGACACCTTTGTAGCCCATCCCCGACGACACGGCGCCATGCAGATTCTCGTGACGGGCGGCGCGGGCTTCATCGGTGGCCACCTCGCCGAGCGGTTCCTCGCCGAGGGCCACGACGTGACGGTCATCGACGAGATGCATCCCTACTACGACCTGGGCATCAAGGAGCGGACGCTGGAGGTCCACCGGGAGACCGCGGCCGACGCCGGCACCGACTACGAGTTCGTGAAGGGCGACGTGCGCGACGCGGCCCTCGTCGCGGACCTCGTCGGCGACGCCGACTACGTCTTCCACCAGGCAGGTCGCGCCGGCGTCCGTGACAGCGTGGCCGAACCCCGTGTCTACGACGAGGTGAACGTCGACGGGACACTCAACATCCTCGACGCGGCCCGCGCGAGCGACGTGGAGCGTATCGTCATGGCCTCCTCGTCGTCCGTGTACGGCGTTCCCGAGTACCTCCCGTACGACGAGGTCCACCCGACGACACCGGTATCGCCGTACGGCGCCTCCAAGCTCGCGGCCGAGCGCTACCTGTGTGCCTACAGCGAGGTGTACGACCTCCCGGCCGTCGCGCTCCGGTACTTCACCGTGTACGGCCCCCGGATGCGCCCGAACATGGCCATCACCAACTTCGTCTCGCGCTGTACGAACGGCGAGCCGCCCGTCATCTACGGCGACGGCACGCAGACGCGGGATTTCACCTACATCGACGACGTGGTCGCGGCGAACCTGTCGCTGCTGGAGACGGACGCGGCCGACGGTGAGGCGGTCAACATCGGCTCGACCGACAACATCGAGATCCGCGAGCTGGCGGCGGTCATCCGCGACGAGATCGCCCCGGAGCTGGCGTTCGAGTTCGACGACCGTCACTCGGCCGACGCCGAGCACACCCATGCCGACGTGTCGAAGGCCGGCGACCTGCTGGGCTACGAGCCAACCCACGACATCCGCGAGGGCGTCCGGAAGTTCGTCGAGTGGTACCGGGCGAACCGGGACTGGTACGAGCCGCTGGTGCGGGCGTCGTAATCGTCACGGGGAGAACTACTGCCGTTCGCCGGAGCACCTTCCAACGCTGTCCTTCTATCGCAGGGAGACAGGCGGTCAGGAACAGACGACCGAGTCCCCGGGGTCAGTCCTGCGCCAGTGACGGCGAGAGGCCGCCCGATTTCGGCTGGACGATGGGCTGGTCCGGCCCGTTCAGGAGGAGGTCGACCACCCGCTCGGGCGTGACGAGTTCGGGGAGTCCGGTGTAGTCGTACTGACACGGGCCCAGAGGGTCGTCGGCCGAGGGGGCCGAGGCGTTCTGGAACTCGCACCGGGCGTCTATCTTGAAGCTCTTGCCGAAGACCGCGAGGTCCAGGTCGCCGTCGACGACACGGCGCTCGACGTGGACGAGGCCGAGGCCCTTGAGGTAGACGTACTTCGAGGTCCGCCCGTCGGTGATCTTCAGGCGGTTGCCCCCGCTGACCTTCTCCTGGTTGGCAACGAGCCCCGCGAGGTTCGTCCCGCGGAAGCCGTCCCGCTCCAGGATGCCGAGGGTGCTACCCGCGACGTTGACGCCGTCGGGCCCGAACTCGGCCCGGTTCAGTTCACCCACCGCCTCGGGGTTGGTCGGCGGCTCGGTCGGGTCGAGCGACGGGTCGTGGAAGTCGTAGACGGTACAGGGTTTCGGTGGCAGCGCGAACCCGAGACTCGCGACGTTCCGCGGGGTCAGGAGGCTCGTGGGGACGATGGGGAGGTTCACGTCCACCGGGAGGTCCGACGGTCCCGGGGCCATCTCGAGGGGGAGGTCGCTCTGCCGGATCGGCAGTTTGCAGGCGTCGAGTCGCCCTTCGCCTTCCGACCCGTACGGGGCGTCCTCTGGTTCGACGGGGGCGTCATCGTAGAGTCCCGGGACCTGCCTGAGCGGGAGTGTGGGAAGCGCGCCCGTCCCGATACTCCGCACCGGCGAGTCGGCTGTTCCCGCGTCGGCGGCCGCGGTGTCCGCACCACCCGAGGCAGCCTGCCCGGTCCCCCCGTCCGCGGCGTCGGTAGTCTGGTTTCCGGTCTCGCCGGCCGTCGTGGTCTCGTCTCCGACTGACTGCTCCTGGTCGGCCAGCGGGTCGTCCGTCTGCGTCGCGGCCAGGGCCGGACCCGCCGCACCAGCGAGCACGACCACCGCCGCGAGCAACATATGTAATATCGCTGAATATTCTGTCAGCTGCATCCACGCTACCCGACTGTACGCAGCCCCGTGGATGTTTCACCGCCCATATCCGGGCCATTATGACAGAAGATAAACAAGTCATCATTTCTCATCGGACAGGTGCGAGTACGCTAGTCGTCGGGGTGAGAGGTGGTCCGGGCTGGTTCGGTCCGGGACGGTCCCGGGGCCTGGGGTGGACCTGTCCGGTCAGCTTCTTGGCCGACCACCAGAGGTAAACACGGAACTTCGCTACCCGGGGTAATGCGACGCAAGGTCGCGGTCCTCGCGGTGACACTGCTCGTCCTCCTCGCCGGCTGTTCGTTACCCGGGGGTGGAGCGCCGACATCCGACGATACTCCGTCGACGACGCCCACTCCGACAGCGAGCGGCGAACCGACAGCGAGCGACGAACAGTCGGCAACGACTACCACCACTGCTGCGACCGGGTCTGCGGCCGGGACCGCCACCTCGGGCGGGGGCGGCGCGAGCACGTCCAGTGGTCCGGGTGGAGACGGTGACACGGCGGCTCCCGGTGACCCGTCGAGCTCACCGACCGCCACGGGCGGCGACGAATCGTCGCGGCAGGGGGCTACCACCCCCACGAACGGGGCGCCCGGGTCGGGGACGCCCACGCCCGACGGGACTCCAACGCCCGACAGTGGAGCGGGCGGCGCGAACGGCTCCGAGTCGGTCTCGTACCCGGCTGGCTACTCCACGAGCGGCATCTCGGATGCGAGCGCCGCGCGGCAGGCCCACGTCGACGGCCTGGTCGCGAAGGACAGCTTCGCGTTCGTCTCCAACACGACGGTCCAGCGCGAGGCGGGGACCTCGCAGACGGAACTCGTCCAGCGGGTCTCTCCTGACGAGCCCCGGGCGCTGACTGATACCTTCATCTCCTCGACCGGCGAGCAGGGGTCGACGGTCGTTCGGCGCACCCGCTACTACGACAACGGGACCCAGTACATCCGGGTGCAGGAGGGCCAGGAGACCTCCTACGGCCGGGTCGACGCGACGCTCCAGCCCAGCGGCTTCGTCGGGGAGCGGTACGTGGGCGGAGTACTGTCGAACGTCAGCTTCGACGAGACGACCCGCATCCGGGAGTCCGGGAAGACCTTCTTCCGACTCCGGGCCACCGACCTCGACGACGCTGACTCGCTGGGCTCCTCGCAGCAGTCCTCGGGGGAGATCGTCGACGGGAACGTGACGATGGTGGTCGACCGGGAGGGCATCGTCCGCGCGCTCCGGTACACCGCGACCCTCCAGCAGGACGGGGAGACGGTCCAGTACCGGGCCACGTTCGCGACGGTCGGACTCGACGGCACGGAGGTCGAGCGCCCGGATTGGGCCCAGGACGGCTGAGCGCGGGTCGGCCGGTGTCTGAGTGCGGTCCACCGGCCCGATGGGGGTGGGTACCCGTTCTTCCGTGAGTAGCGTATACCCGCGAGTCTGACGCTCCCGTTGCACTTATCGGCCGTGACGCCGGACTCCCACCGATGACAACCGGGTGGCGATACCGCGTGGCCAGTGCTGGCGGGACCGTGGGCCTCGTGGTTCTGGCCGTCGCGCTGGCGAACCACCCGGTTGTGCAGTCGCTGCTAGCGCTGGTGCCGGTCCTCGGTGACCTGCCACTCGCCCCGGCCGACGGGATGGAGTTCGCGTTCGAGGCGACGACAGCCGTCCTCGTCGTGCTCGTCGCCCTCGGGCCGCTACTCAAGCCTCGGCCGCGGCGCATCCTCGATACCGCGTCGGTGGCCGCCGAGCGGACGCTGCTGGCGACGGTATCACTCGCGGCCGTCGGCTACTTCGACTACACCTACCGACTCCCCCGGGTGACGCTGCTGTTCACCACGGCGTTCCTGCTGCTGACGGTCCCGGTGTGGTTCGTCGCCATCCGGCGGCGCCCGCGCGACGAGGGCGGGCGCACCATCCTCGTCGGCGACGACCCCGCCGCGATGAACGACATCCTCGACGCGGTGGCGGGGCCCGTTCTGGGCTTCGTCTCGCCGCCGGGGACGACGCGGGAGCTCGCCCTCGCAGCCGACCCCGACACGGAGACGGCCCTCGGACTCACCGATGGTGGGAGTCGAATGGGAGAGCTCCCCTCGCTGGGTGGCCTCTCGCGGCTGGACGAGGTGCTCGTCGAGTACGACGTGGACACGGTTGTGCTGGCCTTCGCCGAACCCGACCGCGCGGAGTTCTTCGGCGCGCTCGACACCTGCTACGACCACGGCGTCGCCGCGAAGGTGCATCGTCGGCACGCCGACAGCGTGCTGACCAGCGGGTTCGGACAGGATGAGCTGGTCGACGTGGAGCTGGAACCGTGGGACCCGCAGGACCACTTCCTGAAGCGTGGATTCGATATCGCGTTCGCCGGCGTGGGGTTGCTGGTGCTGTCGCCGGTGATGCTAGGTATCGCGGCGGCGATCAAGCTGGAAGACGGCGGGAGCGTGCTCTACCGGCAGGAACGGACCGCCTCGTTCGGGGATACGTTCGACGTGTACAAATTCCGGTCGATGCGTGAGACGGAGATGGACGATACTGCGCCCGTCGCGGACGAGGGGAACGACCGCATCACGCGTGTCGGCCGATTCATCCGTCGGACGCATCTGGACGAGCTGCCGCAGCTCTGGTCGATTTTGATCGGCGACATGAGCGTGGTCGGGCCACGGGCGGCGTGGACGGGCGAGGAGACCCATCTTGAGGCCGAAGCCGAGGACTGGCGCAAGCGCTGGTTCGTCAAGCCCGGACTGACCGGGTTGGCCCAGATCAACGGCGCGACCAGCCTGGACCCGGAGGCGAAGCTCCGCTACGACGTGGAGTACATCCGGCGGCAGAGCTTCTGGTTCGACCTGAAGATCGTCATGCGACAGGTGTGGATGGTAGTCGTGGATGTGGTCCGGACGGTGACCGGCCGGCCGCTGGAAGACGGATAGCGAACCCGTGTTCGGGACGACACCGGACTGTTGATGGGGCCGCCCGGTCGATACCGGTGTGATGCGTATCCTCCGCGTCGCGCAGAAGGTCTATCCCGACGTGAAGGGCGGCGGGCCGTACCATGTCCACGCGATGTCGCGTGACCAGGCCGCGATGGGCCACGACGTGACCGTCCTGACCGTCGGTGAGTACGGCAAGGCGCGGCGCGAGGGCTACCAGATCATCCGGCGCCCGGCGACGCTCTCGGCGCTCGGGAACGACATCTCTGTGGGCGTAGCGCGCTACCTCCGCCGCCACGCCGGCGCGTTCGACGTGCTGCACGCGCACTCGCACCTCTACTTCTCGACGAATCTCGCAGCCGTTGCACGGCGCCTGGGCGGACCGCCGCTGGCTATCACGAACCACGGCCTCTACTCCCAGACCGCCCCCGAGAAGGTCTTCGACGCGTATCTCCGGACGGCCGGGCGGTGGACCTTCGACCAGAGCGAGGTGGTGTTCTGCTACACCGAGGAGGACCGCGAGCGCCTGCGGGGGGTCGGCGTTACTGCGCCCGTCGAGGTCGTCCCGAACGGGATCGACACGTCGCGGTTCACGCCTGACGGGGCGGTGAGCGACCGCCTCCCCGACGGCGAGCCGGTGGTCCTCTTCGTCGGCCGCCTCGTCGAGGGGAAGCGCCCGGGTGACGCCGTGGCGGCGCTGGACCGGCTTCGCGAGACCCAGCCCGACGCGCGGCTGGTCGTCTGCGGCGACGGGCCGCTGCGCGGGGATATCGAGACCGATGTCGGCGAGCGAGGCCTCGAGGACGCGGTTGTCTTCCTCGGACATGTCCCCTACGACGAGATGCCGCAGCTGTATCGCGGCGCGGATGTGCTCGTCCTCCCCTCGCGCGCCGAGGGACTCCCCCGGACCGTGCTGGAGGCGCTCGCCTCCGGGGTTCCCGCGGTCGTCAGCGACCTCGAACAGGTCGCCCCCGTCGTCGAGGGAGTCGGGCAGGCGGTTCCGGTGGGTGACATCGAGGAGTTCGCTGCCGCGTTGCGTACCGTGCTCGCCGGCACCGACCGCGACCCACGGACGGCGGTCGTCGACGACCATGACTGGGCGAGTACGGTCGAGCGGACGACCGCCGCACTCGAACACATCGCCGACCGCAACGGCTAACGGGGTCCACGTGCCTCGGTCGGACATGGACCTGCGGGAGACCGTCCAGGGGTCGGCGCTCTACCGAGCGGTTGCGACGCTCCGGGAGCGAGCAGCGGACAGTACGGCCGTCTCGCTCGCCACGAACGAGCACGTCCAGCAGGCTATTATCGGGGTGGTGCTGGTGGTGAGCGTCGTCTCGGTGCTCCGGTCGAGCATGAACGCGGCCGTGAAGTTCCTGAGTTTCGTCGCCCTGTTCGCGGTGACCGCGGCACTGGTGTGGTCAGTCGCCGACCCGCTCGGTCGCGGGCGTGCTGCCGACGACGACATCGAGCCCCGCCCGCCGGACGAGTAGGTCGGTGGGAACGCAGCCGCACAGGCACCGATTGGAGCGGGGGGATGAGGGACGCCGATTAGCGGTGAACTGACCTTACGATGGAACTATGAGCGTTGCTGCAGCCACGTCGGAACGTGTCGAAGACGGACTCCGACAGCGGTGAACAGTCAGCGATTACGCAAGGTGACGGCTGGCGGGGGCTCCGTTCCAATGGCAGGGCTCTGTTCAGAGGACTGCTGCTGGTCGTGTTCACCCTCCCGTTGCTGTACGTTGCGCTGTCACTGGGGTGGCGTCCGCTCTCGGCGTGGCAGTCGACGCTCGTCGAACAGTCGAGCGATCCGGACAATATCGTTCGGGGGGCCCGAGCAGTCGCCAGTAGTGCGAACGTGTACGCCACGGTCGATCCACCGCTTCGATACGTTCCACTGGCGGTCCTGTTCGTCATATTCGATCCAGGGACGTTCGCGGCACAGGCGCTCACGCAGACGTACACGACGGTTCTCAATTTCGTCGTGCTTCCACTTACCCTCGCCGCTCTGCTGTGGCGGGTTGCGGACTGGGAGTCCGCGTTCCTGACCCTCCTGGGGTTCATGGTCTGGCAGTGGCTCGGCATCACGGAGAATGCCTACTACGACGGGTTCTGGCACTACGTCTTCGTCTTCCCGCTCGTGTTCCTCACACTGTTGTTGCTCCACGACTGTCTGCAGGAGGAGGACACGATCCACAGACGGCTCCGAGCCACTGGAGTCGGCCTGCTGGTCGGTGCAATCGGACTGAACCAGTACGTCTACGGCGCACTCACCGCACTCGTCATCTTCGTCGCGTTCGTCTTCCATCGCCGCTGGGTCGACCTGGGGCTCTCCGGGAGCATCGGCGCCCTCTGTGGGGTCGCGTTGCTGCTTTCACCAGGACGCACGAAATCCTTCGTGGCCCAGAGCGCGATAGGCCGTCTCGGTATCGAGCAGTGGTCGCTTGCGGTACTGGCCTCGGGCGTCGTCGATGTACTGACGACGCCGAGTTACCTCCTGTTCCTCCTCATCGGACTCGGCGGGGGGGCGCTGTTCATCGTCTCCGAGCGGCGGGTCAGTGATACAGGAGTCATCGAGGCCTCACTGCTCGTCTACGGAAGCGTCGGCATCGTCGCGACGCTTCTGGTGCATCCTCGATGGTTCGCACAGCTCTCGATATACGTCTTCCAGTACCTGATTCTCGGAACCGTTGTCACGCTGGCGCTCTCTACGCTCCGCGACTTACAACCGCCTGGCTGGTCGTACGTCGAGCGCTGTCTCTCGTCACCGTTGCAGTTGCCGTGGGCAGCAGTCTGGGCCGTCACGTGGGTCATCGCCGCGGCAGCGAGTGTCCTCCTGATACCGATTCAGGCTCCCTGAACGGTCGCGCACTAGCCGGAAATCAGCCACCGATACCCCATCAGGTCCGATTTGTCGCGGCTGATCGTGTCGACGACCCGTGCGGTGTGACGCCGACCAGACGGGCCGCCCACCGCTCTATCGTCGGCGCCCCGAGGACACACAGCATGAAGGTGAACGGGACACGGTGCCGGACCGTCGTCCCGAAGTTGGTGTCGACGAGGCCGTAGCCGACGATGCCGAGGGCGTACGTCGTGAGCACCAAGACGAGGACGGCGAGGTCGCGCTCGCACTCCCGGGCCGACCGGTAGGCCGCGACTGTGAGAGCCACGAGGACGGGGAGCAGCAGGACCGAGACCAGATCGAACGCCGACGTGACGTGGAGCGGGAACGGGGCGTACTGGAAGTAGAGCGCCCGGGCAGGTGCGGCGAGGACGACATCGAGGCTCGTCTCGTAGCTGAAGCCGTCGAGGTAGGTCGCGCCGCCGACGGTACGCCGCTGCAGGCGCTCCGCGAACGGTGCGACGGGGATTCTCGGAGTGATGAACGGAAAGACGGCAACTGCCGGGGGCGCCGCGAGTGCGACGAGCCCGCGGAGCGTCACCGGGCGCTCGGCCACCGTATCGATGGCCCGCACCGCGGCACCGGCCATCCCGCCCAATAGGAGGATCGCCCCCAGCTCGGGTCGGAGAAGACTCAGCGCACCCCACAGCGGAATCCCGATGACGGCCGGCCACATCTCTCCGTCGTAGGCCCGTGCGACCGCAGCGAGCAGGCTGAAGAACAGGAGTACACCGAGCGCATCCCGCATCGGAATCGTCAGGAAGACGAACGGGAGCGGGAGAAACAGCACCGTCGCGACGAGGCCACGGGTCGTCGACAGGCCGGGGTAGAGCCGTCGTGCGAGGTCGGCCGCGGGAAGCGCGACCAGTACGGCACAGAGGCTGTTGAACACCGCGACGACGGTCGGGTCGGCGCCGAAGACGCTGTAGAGGACGGCCTGCGCCCCGGCGAAGGAGTTGATGGTCGGGTTTGTCGGCGGTAGTTCCCCGTTCAGGATGAGTACCGCCCGGTAGTGGAACCGACCGATGTCCCAGGTGTAGGGGAGCCGCGGAAGGACGAGGGAGCCGAACGCCACGTGCCCGAGGAGCGCGACGGTCCCGGCCCCGGCGTACCAGTGGTTTCCGACCCATCGGGTGGTGGCGAGGAAGACCGCGAGGACCACGGCCGTCGCCGCGAGGACCGCGAGCATCTCCTGGGGCGTCATCTATCCGACCGGCGTCACCACAGGGCGATATATCCGACGGTCGCCGGACGAACCGTCAGCCATCGAGGCCGAGCGGGACCCCCCGTTTGCGAAGCCGGCGCTCCCAGCGGCCGTAGACATAGACGCTCCAGAGGAACTTCGCGTGGTCGGCCCGGCCCTCGCGGTGTGCGTCGAAGACCTCGCGCACCGTTCCCTGGTCGAGGAACGGCGCGTGGATGGAATCGAGCGCCTCGTGGAAGTCGTCGGCGAGTGCCCCCGTCAGCCACTCGCCGATGGGCATGTCGAAGCCCTGTTTCCCGCGTTCCTGGATACGCTGTGGGAGCACGTCGTCGAACGCGCGTCGGAGCACGCGCTTCTGCTCGCGGGCATCGATCTTGTGACTCGTCGGAAGCGAGAGCGCGTACTCGACGACCTCTCTGTCCAGGAACGGCACCCGGACCTCCAGCGAGGAGTCCATCCCCGCGAGGTCGACCTTGTGGAGCATCTGGTTCGGGAGGCCGAAGCGGGTGTCGACCGCGAGCATCCGGTTGAACTCGTCGCCCTCGGGCAGCATCCGACGGGCGTCGCGATGGGCGTCCTCGAGGTCGTCCCCAGCACGGCGCTCCGGGTCGAGAGGGGCCACGGCACGGGCGGCGTCATCGTCCGGGAGACGGAGCCACGCCAGGTGGCGGGCGACCGGGTCCGGCTCTGAGCCGCGCCGGAACTTCCGGGCCTGCCGGCCGAGTTCGCCGACCCTGGTCGTCCGGTCGACCGGAGCCGCGCCGAGCAGCCGGTCGACCGCTCCCCGGACTGGTCCGGGCAACGCGCGGTAGTACGTCGAAAGGTGCTCGCCGCGGTACTTGCTGTAGCCGGCGAACAGCTCGTCCGCGCCGTCGCCCGAGAGCGCGACGGTCACGTCGCGCGCGGTCTCGCGGGCGACCACGCTCGTCGGGACGAGCGACGGGTCCGCGAATGGCTCGCCGAGGCGGTCGAGGACGCCCGGGATGGCCTCGCGCACGTCGTCCGGCGTGACCGTGTACTCGTAGTGGTCGGTCCCGTGGTACTCTGCGACCTCCCGGGCCGCCCAGGACTCGTCGAAGCGGGCCTCGTCGAAGCCGACCGTGAACGTCCGGACCGGCTCGTCCATGAGGTCGGCCATCGTCCCGACGACGATGCTGGAGTCGAGGCCACCCGAGAGGAAGGCGCCGAGCGGCACGTCGCTCATCAGCCGCCGCTCGACCGCCCGCTCGACGCGACGGTGGAGTTCGGTCGCGGCCGTGTCCAGCGAGGGATTCCGGGGCTCGATGGTCGGCTGGTAGTAGCGGCGGCGGTTCACCGAGAGCGAGCCGTCGCCGCGGCCGCCGTCCTCGTGCTCGACCACGGCGAGTTCACCGGGTCGGAGCTTGGTGACGTTCCGGAACGCCGTCCGGGGCGCCGGGGCGAAGCCGAGACAGAAGTAGGTCCCCAGCGCGGCGCGGTCGAGTCCCCCGAGGTCGATGTCGGGCTCGAACAGCGCGGGGAGCTCGGAGGCGAACGCGAGCCGGTTCCCGTCGCGGGCGAGGACGAGCGGCTTGATACCCATCCGGTCGCGAGCGAGTACGAGGCGCTCGCGGGCCGTGTCCCAGAGTGCGAACGCGAACATCCCGTCGAGTCGGTCGACGAACGACGGCCCGTGCTCCTCGTACAGGTGGACCAGCACCTCCGTGTCTGCGTCCGTGCGGAAGGTGTGGCTGGTCGAGAGTTTATCGCGGAGGTCGCGGTGGTTGTAGATTTCGCCGTTGAAGACGACCGCCACGGTGCGGTCCTCGTTGAACATCGGCTGCTGGCCGGATTCGGGGTCGATGATGGACAGGCGGCGGTGGGCGAGTGCGACCGGCTCGTTGACGTGGATGCCGGCGTCGTCTGGGCCCCGGTGGGCCAGGCAGTCGTTCATCCGCTGGAGGGTGTCCTCGTCGGGGAGCGAGGAGGGATCGAGGACACCCGCGATACCGCACATGGGTCGTCGGAGGCGGGGGGGCCGGGAGAAGGTTTCTGTCCCGTAGTGCCGTCGCGACGACTCCGAAGGCCTTTGCCCGCCCCTCGACACAGGTCGGCCGATGACGGCGACCGGCGACGACCGGACGCAGGTCTGGTATCTCATCGGGACGCTGGCCGTCGGAGGGACCGAGCGGACGCTGATCGATTTGGTGAACGGCCTGGACCGCGACCGGTTCGCCCCGACGGTGTTGACCATCGCCGAACCGGGGCCGCTCGCCGACGAGGTCGACGACGCGGTACCCGTCCGGTCGCTCGGCGCCGCGAACAAGGTCGACCCGCGGCCTGCCCTTCGACTCGCACGCGCACTCCGGCGCGAGCGCCCAGCCATCCTGCAGTCGTTCCTCTATTTCGACAACATTCTCGCCCGACTCGTCGGGCAGGTGAGTCCCGGGACGACGGTCGTCACGGGTGTCCGTGAGGTCCCCGAATCGTTGCCACGCCACCGCGACCTCGTCGACCGGGCGACGCTCGGACTCTCGGACCACGTCGTCTCGAACTCGGAAGCGGGTGCCGAGTGGATCATCGAACGGGGCGTCGATTCCGACCGGGTGTCCGTCATCCGGAACGGACGGGACGTGGACGCCTACGACGTGTCCGAACCGGAGGGGCTGCGAGCGGAGCTGGGACTCGGCGATGGACCCATCGTCGGGACGGTCGGGCGGCTGGTCGAGCGGAAAGGGCACCACGACCTGCTTGAGGCGTGGTCCGCCGTGCTCGATGCACATCCCGATGCCGAACTGCTGCTCGTCGGCGACGGCCCCGAACGGGACGCGCTCCGGACCCACGCCGAGCGGCGCGGGGTCGCGGACTCGGTCCACCTGCTCGGCCGACGTGACGACGTGCCCGAACTGCTCGCGCTGTTCGACCTGTTCGTCTTCCCCTCGCACTACGAGGGACTCCCCGGGGCGCTCTTGGAGGCGATGTGTGCCGGGCTGCCCATCGTGACGACGCCTGTTGACGGGTGTGCGGAGCTGGTCATGGACGGGGAGCACGGGGTTCACGTACCACCACGGGCCCCGGCGCCTCTCGGGGAGGCGATTGCGGACCTGTTGGCGGACCCCGAGCGGACCGCGGCACTCGGTCGAGCGGCCGCGCAACGAGCCCGCGATGAGTTCGGTGTCGACTCGATGGTTGAGCGGATGGGGGCCCTGTACGAGAAGGTTCGATGAGCCGTCCACCCGGAGCTATTCCGATTTCCTGTCGAAGACGTAGGTATTGACGGCCGTCGGAAGGTCTGCTGGAACCTCCGTGCGGACATGCTCGAACGTCTCGGCATCGGTGATGTGGTTCTCGACCGCGGCAGGCGTCGCGTACTCGAACGGCAGCCCACCCAGCCAGTCCCGGATATCGTGCCAGTACTCCATCCCCCGCTCCCGCCGGTAGCGCTCGAGATACGTTCGGGGGTCCTCGCGGCTCAGCAACGTCCGGATCGAGAGGTGGGTCAGGCCGTAGCCGCGAACGGCGAGTGCCTGTGCCGGCACGGGCAGGCGATTGTACACCCGCTTGATGCGGGTCGACAGAACCGAGTCGTACAGCGCCTCGTCAGGGGCGACCTCGTTGTAGATGCCGAGACACAGCCGCCCACCCGGGGCGACGGCGGCGGCCGCGTTGTCGATGGCGTCCCACATCGACCCGGTGTGGTGAGCCACACCCCAGCAGTAGACACGGTCGAACCGACCCAGCGAGCCCATGAAGTCCGTATCGAGGAGGTCACCCTGCACCACCGCCCACTTCCGGGGGCTGGCGTCGTCCTCGTCACGCAGCCGTCGACAGCAGGCCACGGAGTCCTCGTCGTAGTCGAAGCTGACCACCCGCGAAGCGCCCAGCCGGTGGGCAGCGAGCGAGAACAGGCCACTGCCACATCCCGCATCGAGGAACGTCCGGCCGCGTAATCCGTTCTCGCCGAATACGTCCTGGAGTTCCCGCTCGGCCTGCTCGATTCTTTCGTCGTCTAGCTCCTGGAGGAACGATTCCCAGTTCTCGCCGAACGCGAAACGCGCTGTCACTGGCCGTACTCAGCGACACGGGGGAGAAATATCATTCGTCATCGATGAACCGCTCGTACCACCCCTCGAGCATGACGAGGTCCCAGATACGGTAGCCGTGGTCCACCTCGCCGTCGAGGTGTTCCGTGAACGTCCGCGTGATTCCTGACGCATCGAACGGCTCACGGCCGCCGAGCCACTCCAGTTTCTCGCGGCCGAACGCGCGAAGGTCGCCACGGAACCACTCGTCGATGGGGACGCCGAACCCCTGCTTCTCCCGGGTTAGGACGGGGTCGGGGAGGAGGTCCTCGAACGCCCGCTTGAGGAGCCACTTCTTCTTCCCGCGGCGCCACTTGTACTCGGCCGGGACGCGGGCCGCGAACTCCATGAACCGGTGGTCGAGGAACGGTGACCGGACCTCCAGCGAGTGGGCCATGCTCGCACGGTCGACCTTGACGAGCAGGTCGTCCGGGAGGTAGGTCTGGATGTCGACGTGGGTAATCTCGTCCATCCGGGTGGGGCCATCCGTGCGGGCGAACGCCTCGCGGAGGTTCCGCAGTTCGTCGTCTGGGGCCGGCCCGTCCCAGACCTGCTCGACTTGGTCGCCGAGCGCGTGGCAGATGTACGCAGCATACTGCTCGACGTCGTCGCCGGCAGCAGCGTCGAGGAACCGCTCCATGTCCTGTGCCAGCTCCCCCTGACCGACCGCGGACGCGACCCGTGGCCCACCCGTCTCCGCGGCAGTCCGGAGCCAGCCGGGGAACCGCCCCGCCCGGCGCGTCAACCAGTCGTACGTGTACCGGTCGTAGCCCGCGAACGTCTCGTCCCCGGCATCGCCCCCCAGCGCGACCGTCGTGTCCCGAGCGGCAGCCCGGGAGACGTAGTAGGTCGGGAGCGCCGACGGGTCGCCGAAGGGCATCTCGTACTGCTCGATCAGCTCCGGGAACACGTCCATCGCGTTCGGCTGGACGGTGTACTCCGTGTGGTTCGTGTCGTACTCGCTGGCGACTTCGCGGGCGAACTCGAGTTCGTCGTAGGCCGCCCTGTCGAAGCCGATAGAGTAGGTGTTGACCGGCTCGTCGGCCAGGTCGCTCATCAGGGCGGTGACGATCGAGGAGTCGATGCCGCCCGAGAGGAAGACACCCACAGGCACGTCGCTGCGCATCCGCAGCCGGGTGGCCTCCCGGAGTTCCTCGCGCAGTCGTGCCGCGAGGGCGTGTGGCCCGGCGTCGAACTGGTCGGCGAAGGAGAGTGACCAGTACTGCTCGCGGTCCATCCCGTCCTCGTCGACGACAGCGTACTCGGCAGGGCCGAGCTGCTCGATGCCCTCGAAGCCCGTCTTCGGATGCGGCGTGTACTGGTAGGTGAGGTACTCCCGGATGGCCGAGAGGTCGGGGGCGGCCGGGACTTCGGGATCGGCGAGGAGCGTCTTGATCGTCGAGCCGAACCAGAATGCCTCGTCCGTGTTCCGGACGAAGAGCGGCTTCTGTCCGAGGCGGTCACGCGCGAGGAACAGTCGCTCCTCGTTCTCGTCCCAGATACCGAAGGCGAACATCCCGCGGAGGTACTGCAGGCAGTCGATACCGTGCTCCTCGTACAGGTGGAGCAGGACCTCCGTGTCTGTCTCTGACCGGAAGGGGTAGTGGTCGGCCCGGTCGCGGAGCTCGCGATAGTTGTAGATCTCCCCGTTGAAGACGATGTGGACGCTCCCGTCGGCGCTGGCCATCGGCTGGCGGCCCGCTTCCGAGAGGTCGAGGATGGAGAGCCGGGTGTGGGCGAGGAGGGCCGGCCCGTCCGCGTACACGCCCTCAGCATCTGGGCCGCGGTGGTCCATGCAGGCGGTCATCGCGTCGCCGATGCCCGGGTCCAGGCGGGAGGTGAACGAGAGCTTACCGCCGATGCCGCACATTGGTCCACCGGAACGTGAGCAGGGATATCCAAGCTTCGGTCCTCGAACCGGGGGCGGCCCTACAGCGGCTACCGGAGTGCGGCCCGCAGGGCCTCGGCATACTGGGTGGCCGTCTCGGAGATGGTCAGCGTCGCCTCGAACTCCTCCCGAACGTGGTCGCCGAATACACGGCGACAGTCGACAGAGTCGTCCAGCATCTGAACGAGCCCTGCTAGCGTCTCGAACTCACCGTGGGCGAAGCCAGCCTCCTGACCCCGGAGGAACCGTGAGGGGTCGATATCCAGACTCAGGACGGGGGTCCCGTACCGCCACGCCTCGAGGAACGTGTTCGGGAACCCCTCGTGTGCCGAGGTGCTGACAAGCGCTGTGGCACGCCGATACCACTCGTGAATCCGATCCGGATTGACCCGCCCGAGGTTGGTGACGTTGTCGAGTTCCGATGCCCGGCGTGCGATTCGTTCGTTGTACGCCTCCGACGACCCGTCCGGGCCGGCGAGGACGAACGCACAGTTGGAGAGCGCTTCGGCCAGCTGCAGGAAGCGGTGCGGGCGCTTCTGTGCCCGCTCCAGCCGGCCGACCCAAAGAAAGTACTCCCGGTCACCGTACGGCGTCTGCTCCTCGGCAGGCGAGTACCCGTTTGGGACGACTGTGGCATCGACCCCGAACCGCTCCCGGAGCCGGCTCCGCTGGTACGGGGTCTGTGCGATAATCCCGTCAGCATCCTCGAGCGACCGTCGGAATAGTACCGACAGCGGCGACGAGAGCTGGTCCGGATGCGAATCGACGTTCCGGTCCGCGGCCAGATTGTACACCCACCGCGTTCCGAGTAGCCGGGCCATGCCGTACGTGACGGCAGCCTTCCGGGGGAACCCCCGATAGACGTACACGTCGGCGTCCGCGCGGCGCATTGCCCGGAGGAGCGCCATCGTTTGCCACCAGACAGGGTCCTCTGACGGGGTGTACGCACGATGGAGCGTGATACCGTCACGGTACACCGTCAGGGGCTGTCCGTAGTCACCGACGACGATGTGGATATCGAACTCCGACTGCAGCTCCTGACCCAGGAGGTAGAGCTGTCGTTCCGCGCCCCCCGGTGCGATATCCGAGTCGGGAACGAAGTAGCCGTAGGCAGGGAGCGAGACGAAGCAGACGGCGTCGTCGGTGTGTACTGCCGGACTCATCGGTTCAGATCAGGACACCCGATCGTAGCGCCTGGAACTCCGGAGTCGGTAGCGTCCGAGTCCTGCATCAGAGACGCCATTCGTTGGGAACGGTTTCGAGAGCGGCGAGAACTATCCGAACTGATTATCGAAAACTTACGCCCGAGACGCTCGCCAGTCTTGACTCCGGGCGTATCTGACCCGATTTCGGTGACGGAGGTGAGTGAAACTGCCCTGTCTAGTTCACGGACGCAGCTGAATATGGCCGCATGGAACCACTCTTTCCCCAGCACGCTGAGGTGGTCTTCGCTGAGGACTTCCTCCTCCTCGTGATTGGGCAGCAGGCTGTACCTCATCCCAACCAGAACCGTGGAGACCCGTGACAGGAGCCCCGTCATGCCATCCTTTTGGGGCTCGGTTCGTGCGTTCCAGACATTTCGACTCCACCAAGCCGAATCCATCGGCGACTGAAGGACCGGGGGAGTGATAGCGTTGGTGGACTTCGGCACTCGCCCGGAACATCAGACGGAGAGTCCATCATCGAAACAGAGTCGGCAGAATCCACCACCTAACGTCGGTGGGTCTAGGTGTTGATCGTCAACCCATCGAAGCTGTTGACGGTCAACTGAGCCTGTCGCGCCGCGAGAATGCCGTGAATCGGGTGGCAAAGCTTTGGACACCCTATCTCCGGACAATGACTTCTTCTCCGGTAATCTGGGTCGACGAGGAGTATCGAACTCGATTAGTAGCCGACTATGGTGCCTATGGTTTCACAGCGGCTATCACGTGAATATCGAGACGTCGACAGGTTTCCTCTTGATTCCTATCGGCTACGGCCTTAGAGTGTATCTCGTATCCCATCGTCCGCAGTTCCGATTCGACCGTCTCAGAAGGTGCGTCGTACATCCCGTGTGTCTCGACGAGTATCGTCCGGGGTCGGTTGTCGAGGGCAGGAAGGATTTCCATTTCCGTCCCCTCGCAGTCCAGTTCCAGCACGTCACAGTCCGGGAGTTCGTTCGGGGCGACGGCGCGGGCGTCCCCACGGTCCCCGCGAAGACTCCGGGGTTCACCGACCACCGCGTGCCGCACCTGCACCCTGTCGGCCACGCCCTCGCTCTCGACCACCCGCCGGATGAGGTCGACACTGCTGGCTGCGCCCTCGTACACGATGACGGACCCCTCGGTCGTCACCTTCTCTGCAGCCGCCAGGGCCGTCACCCCGTACCCCCCGCCCACAATCACGACCTCGTCACCCGCCCGAACATGCTCGTTGATGCCGTCGATTAATCCGGACTCATAGCCGGGTCGGTCCGCTTTGACTTTCACCCACGGTACTGACCCGTCGAACAGTCGATTGATTGGCATCCGGTAGCGGTTCAGACGCACGTCCCGCGTCGGGAGGTGTGGCCGCACGTGTCGGAGATAGAGGTATGGCAGACTCTTTTCGAGTATCGCTCGGAATCCGCCGTCTGCGTAGGTCTCGCGCACCTTCCGCCCGAACGATCGGTCACTCATCAGAGATACCTCTGCAGTGTTCCAACGAACTCGGTCTGTCGCTGTTCCGTCCAGAACTCTTGCGCGCCGACAGCGTCGAACGCGTTGGCGGACAACTCCTCCCTGAGGAGAGGATCCACGACCAACCGCGAGAGGTATTCTACCCACTCCTCGTCGCCGTCCGCGTGGAACCCGGCCTCGCCGTGGGCGACGATATCCCGGAGCATCTCCACCGGTGTGACGACGACCGGCGTTCGCATGCCCATGCACTGAATGACGGAGGTGAACCCGCCCTTCGCCGAGGACCACTCGTCGTGCGTCAGGGGCCGGATCGCGATGTCGAATTCGCGGAGGTGATTGAGTTCCTCGTCCAGCGACCACTCACGATAGAAGACATCGGTCCCGATTCGGTCCGCGAACGGCGTGTACTCTCGGTCGGCCGAGGTGACAATCTGTAGCTCGGCCTCCTCGTACCGGTCGAGTACGGTCGTCACCGGATCGTGGACCCGCCGGAGGTACCAGAGGTTCTCGGGGTTTCCGATCCAGCCGATTGTCACATGGTCGGAGTCATCCTCGCCCGCCTGTTCAAGCGCCTTGACACACCGGTCGCGGGGAATCGGCGTCGGAATCGAGTGAACCTGCGTTGCGAACTCTTCTGCGTACTTCGTGAGCCGTGGGTTTCCGGTCACCACTCCGTCAACGAGTCCGAGGGTTCTTTCAAACAATTCCGGCGGGTCCACGTCGTCCTCGTCCTCCCATGGTGGCGCCGCGTAGACCGCGTCATCGAAGTCGTATAAGACGGTCGTGAGCCGGCTGAGCGCCCGTACAAGCGGTTCCGGGAGGAGAACCTTCTGGATGTACACGATATCGTACTTGCGTGCTGCTCGCAACAGTTTCATCGCGTAGTACGCCTTGTCAACATACCAGTTAGAGGTGAAGACCCGGTCCCGGTTCAGATCAACGCGATAGCTGAGGCCGGCGTCGTTAAAATAGGGTCGGTAGTTGAGGACTCGATAGCGGGTACTCGCCGTTTGCTCGTCCCCGAAAGTGACGAAGAGGACCTCTCCTGACACAAATACTGGTGCGAGAAGGATATATTTAGCGACTGCGATAGGAAACTGTACACCTGCGGGCCGTAATCAGGTGCGATATCGTCCGGATGAGACGGGATTAGGCACGTATTCGACTACGTTCGACGGTCATCAAAGTCCCACCGATCCCGAGGACGCCTCAAACCGGATTGATCGTTTCTGCCTCAGCGACGTAACTGGCCCTTGATAATATGACGAAGCGCCGTTCGTGGCCGAGCGCGAAGACCTCTCCGCGGCCGAACTGGACCGTCTGATGAAGATTCTTCAGGATGAGTTCCTCCCGGGATAGGATGCCAGCCGGACAATCTGGATCTGGTGTCATATCGCCCGACTGTTCGGTGAGCGATTGCCCGATTAGGAAATGGTGCTCTCGCCACACCCGAACCGGAAACGCGTCTACGAGGAGGCGAGACCTGTATCAAGAGCATTGAACACGCCTTCGAGAGGTAGGATGATGAATCGCTTCGTTCTCGAATAGTTTCAGCCACGTCCAGCTATCTACACCTCGGTCATGGATTTGAATACTTCGCAGCCTATCACAACTCACACCGACCTTAGCGCGGTTGTCAAGACGTTCTAGAAGTGCACAGTACCGTGCATACTAAATCAATCTTCACTGAGAGAGTTTGCGTCGAATTCGGTAATAGAGCGTATCAATCCCCTCGATGAAACCGATACGCAAAGCTTGTATGAAGTAAAATATGGCTGTGTACAGACTGTTCTCTCGGCGATCTACACGGATGTTCATCCAATAATCCCAGATATACCTTCGCCAGTCGGTCGGATTATGAGGATGTATCTCAAACATCTCTGACCCCCATACTGGTTTTTGAATGACGCGAATATCGGTGTTTTCTCTCCAGAGGATGTAGTTTAGGCTCAATTGATCTCTGTGTGTCTCTCTACTCAGCTCGGACCACCACTCAGACATGAGCTCAACACAACTTGATGAGTTGTGTTTCCGGTAAAGCACTCGATTGGTCGTTAATTCCTGCTTGTCCGGAAAACCTTCCACGAAATACCGCCCCAATTGACGGTATACCTGGTCTGGAGGGGCCAGGTGGTATCGGACTACGCTCTCAGCTTCCTCTCGTACGTTATTGTTGGTAGAGTGGTGGTGGGCAGCGATAGAGTAGTTATCGAGATATGTGTGGCAATTTTCCACCAATTCAGATACAATCTGGATATTTCCATCGATATAAATGCTGTATTCGTAATCTGGGAGTATCTTGTGAGGATGGAGTTTCAGATACCGGTTCAACCGAGCTGGATTCACAGAGCTATCCGAGTCCACTTCCACAATATCCCAAATATCTGACCGCAATTCCGAGTCGTCGGTAAAACAAATATAATCTGCGCCTTCTTCACAGATTAATGGGTCGATTAGCGTATCGTAACTGTCGAAAATCGCGGTGTACACAACCGTATCTGCATCCGATTCCGCTGTGTAGCCTTTCTGTAAGTCAAGTTCCATGGGTCCGTGCTGAATGAGTCTCGGTTGGTGGTCGGCTAGTTGAGTACCGAGCAATTAAACCTATGACAAATGTATGCGAGGCACGGTGGATGGTGTAGAAACATAGTCACTCCATGTCAAACCGACCGATGCAGCGGCCCTGTGGGGGTATTTCTTGAGTACTGGGGGTTTTCGGTTGGAAACCATCGATATCCTACTATCCTTCTCATGTCCTGGGATCATCCGGTCCCCATACCACCAGACGAAAGGCCGCATAAACCACTTAATCTGCCCACAGGTACATACAAACGTCAACATCTACGACCGAAGAGGGAATCACTCAGTTGAAGGCAGACGAGATAGTTAGTTCACCGGGGTGAGTCGTTCTCTGAAGCGTGTAAAAAGATTCTTCTGCCTCAATTGCCCTGCGAGAGGCGGCTGGGTAGCACAAGAAGGGCGGTCAGCCCTGGGTCTGCGTCGCGTATAGGTTGGCGTATTTACCGCCCTGCTCGACCAGCTGGCCGTGTGTCCCGACCTCCTCGATCCGGCCATCGGTCATCGTGTAGATCCGATCGGCGTTCACGACCGTCGACAGGCGGTGTGCAATCACGAGCATAGCGTAATCGCGGTCCATGGCCTCGATCGCCTCGTGGACGGTCTCCTCGATGTTCGAGTCCAGATCGCTCGTCGCCTCGTCGAGCACGAGCAGGTCGGCGTCCTTGAGGAGTGCTCTGGCGATGGAGACCCGCTGGCGCTGCCCGCCCGAGAGCTTCACGCCCTCGTCACCGAGCACGGTCTCGTAGCCGTCCGGCAGGTCGTCGATGAACTCGGTGATCTGGGCGATTTCGCAGACCCGCTCGAGATCCTCGTCGGTCACGTCCCGGGCCCCAATCGTGATGTTGTACCGGAGCGTATCGTTGAACACGTACGGGTTCTGGCGGACCACGGAGATCCGGCTCCGCCAGTCGGCGACCGGGAACGCCCGGATCGGCGTGCCGTCCGCCAGGATCTCCCCCCCGTCGGGCTCGTACATGCGGGTGAGGAGTGAGACGATCGTCGACTTGCCGGCCCCCGACGGTCCGACGAAGGCCACGAACTCGCTGCGGTCGAACGAGAACGAGATCCCGTCGAGGACCCGTTCGCCCGGTTCGTAGCCGAAGGAGACGTCGTCGAACCGAACCCGTTCGACCGGGGTCGGAACCGGTTCGTCGCCGTCGCTCGGCTCCTGCTGGTCCTGCAGTTCCGAGAGGAACGTCTGGGTCCGGACGAGATGTGGCAGCTCCCCCTCGAGCTGGTAGAGCGCATCGTTGAGCGTGCTCACCCGTGGTGCCAGACGGAACATCGCGAAGAGGAACACCCCCAGGCCGGCGAGCGAGAGCGAGGAGAACCGGAACGCCCCGTAGATCAGCGCGAAGACGGTCAGTGCCGTCGCGAGCTGGTAGAACTGATCTAGGGCCGCCTGGTTCCGCCGGAGCTGGATGGAGGAGTCGGCGTACTGCTCGACCGCCTCATCGAAGTCGGTGAACAGTTCCCGCGACATCCCGAAGAGCTTCACGTCGCGGATCCCCTGCATCCCGGCCTGGACGGCCTTCTGGACGCGCTCGTTGGCTCCCGCGACCCGGTCACCGACGTCGTATCCGGACTCCACCAGCCGCCGCAGCCCGAACAGGACGACGCCGAGGATGACCCCGGAGGCGAGGGTGAACACGGGGGCGAGGAGCAGGGCGATTCCGAGGTACATGGCGCTGAGCAGCCCCTGCTCGACGAGCTTGACCACCCGCCTGATGACCCGTCCGGCGTACCGTGCCTGGGTCACGATGGTGTTGAGGATGTCGTCGGTGCCCTGGTCGTCGAAGTAGCCGACCCGGGCGTCGAGGGCCAGGCGGAACGATTCCGTCTGGAGGTGCCGAACGTACCGTGTCATGAGCATCGCCTTCAGCCAGGCGACGAGGAAACTCGACGTGTACCGCGCGACCATCACCAGCCCGACCCCGAGGATGATGTACTCGAGCGTGAACGGAAGACCCAGCACGCCGTACGCGGTCACGAACACACCGATGATGCCCTCCTGTGGCGGGGAACCGCTCGACTGCGCCGTCTCGATTATCGGGAGAAGGAAGCTCAGGCCAATCCCCTCCAAGACGGCGGCGAAGAGGCTCAGGGCGATGATCCCGGCCGTCAGAGCCGGCCGATACCCGGCGACCTCGCGGAGGGCAGCGAGCCGCTCCCGCGTCGTGATGTCTTCGCTCATGGTGCCTGCGAGAGGAGGGCGGTTCCCGCCGTTGTGCGTCTGGTTCCCTGTTGAGACATAAAACCGGTGCGGAAGACCGCGGGGGCCGGCCCCGTTCTCGGGTGGGGCCGCACCGGCCTGGCCTCGGAACAACTACAACGTCGGGGAGACACGCAGCGAGCGAAGGAAGAATGATCGAGGGTGTCGAAGTCCGTGATCTCCAGGTCAACGCCGACGAACGTGGCCACCTCGTCGAGGTGTTCCGCGAGGACTGGGACCTGTACGATCCGGAGCCGGCGATGTCGTACTACTCGCTCTCCTATCCGGGCATCATCCGCGCCTGGCACCGCCACACCCGCGGTCAGGTCGACCACTTCGTCTGCCCCTCGGGACGCATCAAGGTCGGCATCTACGACGAGCGCGATGACTCGCCGACCGCGGACGAGCTGAACACATTCGTCATCGGCGAGCACGACCAGCAGGCCGTCCGCATCCCGGGAGACTGCTGGCACGGGTTCAAGGTCGTCGGCGACGAGCAGGCGATGCTGCTCAACTTCCCGACCACCCTCTACGACTACAAGGACCCGGACGAGGAGCGGCTCCCGTACGACACGAACCGCATCCCGCTGGACTGGGAGGAGGAACCCCACGGATGAAAGGCGTCGTCCTCGCGGGCGGCACGGGGTCGCGGCTCCGGCCAATCACCCACACGGGTCCCAAACAGCTCGTCCCGGTCGCGAACAAGCCGGTCATCCAGTACGGCATCGAGGACCTGCGTGACGCGGGCGTGACAGACATCGGTATCGTGCTGGGTGACAAGGGACGGGACGAGATTCAGGCGTTCCTCGGCGATGGCTCCGAGTTCGGCGTGGATATTACCTACATCATCCAGGGGGAGCCGCTCGGACTGGCACACGCCGCTGCGTGTGCGCGTGACTTCGTCGGCGGCGACGACTTCGTGATGTACCTCGGCGACAACATCTTCCACCAGGGACTCGCCGAGATGGTGGACCGCTTCGAGTCGGGCGACTATGGCGCGAGTATCGCGCTCCAGCGTGTCGATAACCCGCGACAGTTCGGTATCGCCGACGTGGCCGACGACGGTACCGTCGAGCGACTGGTCGAGAAACCGGACGACCCCCCGAGCGACCTCGCGCTGGTCGGCGTGTACGTGTTCTCACCGGCCGTGTTCGACGTGATCGAGGACCTCGAACCGTCCTGGCGTGGCGAACTGGAGATCACCGACGCAATTCAGGGGCTGCTCGATTCCGGTGCCGCGGTCGACTCGCACGTCGTTGAGGGCTGGTGGAAGGACACCGGGAAGCCCGAAGACATCCTCCACGCGAACCGGCTCGTGCTGGAGGACATCGAGTCGGCGCTCGATGGGGAGGTCCACCCCGACGCGGACGTGACTGGTCGCGTCGACCTGGCCCCGGATGCGAGCATCGAGGCGGGGGCGGTCGTCCGGGGGCCGGTCAGCATTGCCGACGGGTCCGTCGTCGGGGCCGACACCTACGTCGGGCCGTACACCGCCATCGGCCACGACACCCGTGTCCGTGGCCCCCACATCGAGAACAGCGTCGTCGTCGGCGAGAGCGAACTCACCGCCGACGTGCGACTCATCGACTGCCTCCTCGGCCGGGGCGCCACGGTCGGGAGCGCGGAGGACCTCCTCCCAGAAGGCCACCGCCTCGTCGTGGGGGAGAACTCCAACCTGAAACTCTGAACCATGCGCGTCGAGACGTACACCTGTCCAGAATGTGGCACCGTCGTGGCCGCGAACGTCCTCGAACGTGACCGCCGACTCAGATGCCCGGGACGCGACTGCGACAACGTCCTCTCGTTCGAGGACCTCCCAGAGGACGTCCGCGAGCACTACGAGCGCCATCCCGACCGCTATCGGATGGCGTGACGGTCCTCCGCCCGGCGACACCTACAGAACGGCGTCCAGGTCCGCCTCCAGCGTCGGCTGCTCACGGCCCAGCCGGTCCTCGACGCGCGTCACGTCCAGACAGGTGTTCGACGGCCGACGTGCGGGGCGGTCGAGAGCCGTCGACTCGCTCTCCACGAGCCGATCCTCCGGGACGCCCCTGCGGTCGGCGATCCGGTGGCCGAAGTCGTACGGCGTCACGCACGAGCGTGCCGCGACGTTGACGACGCCGGCGGCCTCCCGTTCGAGCAGCGACAGGATTGCCTCGGCCGCTGCCCCCGCTCTGGTCGGTGTCACGCGCTGATCCACGAACAGGGGGACCGCCTCGCCCGTCTCGAGCCGGTCCATCACCCAGGCGGGGAAGCCGGTCAGCTCGTCGGTCGCCCCGTGTCGGCCGTAGACGAACGACAGACGTGGGACGAGCGCGTCCGGCGCCGTCTTCCGTGCGGCCCGTTCGCCCTCGAGTTTCGTCCGTCCGTAGACCTGAAGCGGCGCCGGGTCGTCGGCCTCGGTGTAGCGACGCTCTGCCCTCCCGTCGAAGACGTAGTCCGTGGACACCTGCACGAGGGCGGCGCCGGCGTCCGCGCTGGCCGCGGCCAGTTCTCCCGGCGCATCGGCGTTGACCGCGGCGGCCCGCTCTGGGTCCTTCTCGCACCCGTCGACATCGGTCATCGCGGCGCAGTTGACGACCGCATCCGGCTCGCTGGCCCCGACGACCGCCGCGACCCGCCCGGAATCCGTGATATCCATCTCGGTTCGGTCGTCACCGATACCGGGGTCGGTCCGGTGGTATGTCGCGACCGTCTCGTGGCCGGCAGCCATCGCTCGTGCGACGAGCGTGCTGCCGAGCAGTCCGGTCGCCCCGGTGACCAGCAGTCGCATAGGTGAGCGGCGTGACCGGCAGTCATTTGTCTTGCGCTCACCAGCCGAGGGTATGGAACTGCTGGTGACTGGTGGCGCCGGCTTCATCGGGTCGAACTACGTGCGGCACGTACTGGAGACGACCGACGCCGAGGTGACGACGCTGGACGCACTCACGTACGCCGGTGACCGCTCGAGCCTGCCGGAACACGAGCGCCACCGGTTCGTGGAGGGTGACATCACCGACCGGGCCCTCGTCGACGATCTGGTCGCATCGGCGGACCAAGTGGTCAACTTCGCAGCCGAATCCCACGTTGACCGTTCCATCGACGGTGCAACACCGTTCGTCCGGAGCAACATCGAAGGGGTGGCAACGCTGCTCGATGCTGCCGTCGAGCACGGGGTCGACAGGTTCGTCCAGATATCCACCGACGAGGTGTACGGCGAAATCGAGTCCGGCGAGTTCACCGAGGAGGACCGTCTCGAGCCGCGGAACCCATACGCGGCCACGAAGGCCGGCGCGGACCTGCTGGCCCGGAGCTATCACGTCACCCACGGCGTCCCCGTCGTCATCACCCGCTCCTCGAACAACTTCGGCCCCCGACAGCACCCCGAGAAGCTCATCCCGAAGCTGATACGTCGGGCCGACGCCGGTGAGACCCTCCCAATCTACGGCGACGGTTCGAACGTCCGCGAGTGGACCTACGTGGACGACAACTGCCGGGCGGTTGAGGTCGTCCGACGTGATGGGGCGGCCGGCGAGATATACAACATCGGTTCCGGCGACGAGCGGACCAACATCGAGGTCGCGCGGGCTGTCTGCGAGGCGGTCGGAGCCAGCGACGAGCTCATCGAATTCGTGGAGGACCGGCCGGGGCACGACCAGCGGTACGCGCTGGAGACGGCACGGATCAGGGACCTCGGCTGGCGCCCCGAGGTCGCGTTCGACGAAGGCCTCGCCCGTGCGGTCGACTACTACCTCGGTTGACGCCCTCGCCGCTCTGAAGGGTGGGTGCTGGTCGGACGACTTCTACACCCCGAGCCTGTCCACAGTCACTCCAGTTGCCCGACGACGCGCTCGGTGACCGGCATCTCAAGCAGCGTCAGCAGCCCGTACAGCTCCTTGTACCGGTCCGCACCGTCCATATGATCCCGATAACACGCCAGGGTTCCCTCCCAGTCGAGGAACGGCAACGCCCGAATCGTCTCCTCGTGACGGTGGAGTGCCTCCGGGACGAACGATGTCTCCCGCACGAGTTCTGGGATGTCCGGCCAGGAGCCGTGCGAGAGATGCGGCTCTGGGGGTTCGTTCACCGGAAGGTACGCGTCGTGGAAGCGGACGGCCAGGTCACCGAGGAAGTGGGCCGCGAACGGCCAGTCGATGGGGACGCCGGTGTCCGCATACCGGATGGCCGCCAGATTCGGGTCGAGCCGTTCCATCGCCTGGTGGATGACGTTCCGCCGTGCGAAGTACCGGGTCGGCATCGAGAGGTAGAGGTCGACCAGCCGGTTGTCGACGAACGGGCTCCACGCGGGGCAGTGCTGGCGGAGGCTCTGCAACAGGAAGAGCACGCTTCCGTTCGTTCGCGGGGTGAGCGCGCCACAGATGAACAGCTCCTCGGGCGAGCCGTACCGGACACCGTGATGGTCGATGCCGCCTTGGGAGGGATGAATCTCCTCGTGGAGCGTCGCCTCGACGTCGACGGAGTCGGCCAGGAACTCGTGGGGGTCGTCCAGCCAGTAGTCGATGTAGGCCTCGATGCTGTCCATCGGCTCGAACACCGGAAGGAAGACGGTACCGACGGGCCCGAGACGGACCGAGCGACGGGGGAAGCTGTAACCGTTGCAGTTCGTGTCCGCGAAACTCGCAGTGATCATCTCGTCGACCTCGGGCCGGATGCGGTCCATCATCACCTCGGCGTGGGCCTGGTCGAACCGGCCGACGAAGTTCGACAGTCGGGGAGTGCGCTGCAGCGACCGCTCGTGGTACTCGCGGTCCCGTTCGAGCAACGTGAAGTCGACGCCGGCCGTCCCAGCGACCGCTTCGGCGGTGCGGACCTCCCGGTTCCGCCAGTCGCCGAGCGTGTACGCCGCGACATGCTGGCGCTCCGTCTCGTCCATCGCCGCCAGGGCCAGTCGGGAGTCGGCCCCACCGCTCAGCAGCAGTCCGTACTCCCGGTCCGGATGCAGGCGCTCGGAGACGGCGGCACGGAACCGCTCCGTGAACTCGTCGACGAAGTACGAGAACGACCGGTCCTCCGGGTGGTAGCGGGGGACCCAGTACGGCTCCATCGCCAGGTCGAGCATCCCGGTGTCGACCGTCGTGACCGCGCCGGGATGGAAGCGGTGCGTGTCCGCCAGCGGCGTCCGGGTGCCGAAGGTCCGGCAGCCGCAGGCGAGGAACTCGGCGGCGAGCTCGGGGTCGAAGGCCGGTTCGACGGCCGGATGCCGCGAGAGCGACTGGGCCGCCGTCGAGAAGACGAACGTCTCGTCGTCGGGCTGACAGTAGTAGGTGTCCCGCAGGCCGAGTCGGTCGGTGAAGACCGAGAGTGTCCCACCGTCGCGGTCGTGGAGGACGACGACGAAATCCCCGTTCAGCCCGGTGACGAATCCCTCCCCGAGTTCGCGGTAGAGTCGGGCACAGTAGGCCGCGGTGGACTCGGCTGTCCGGTCCCTCGGGTGGTAGCCGTTCTCGCGCTCGACCCCGAAGACGGACCCCCACACCCAGAGGTGCGTATCGCCCCCGACTCGTACGGGCTGGTCGGCCTCGGCCTCCGCGGTGAACGCCCCGAAGACGGCCACGTCGCCACCGTCGTACGTCGCCGTCGTCTCCTCGCCAGTCCACTCCAGGTCGGATGCGACACGGTGCAGATGCTGGGTCCCCTCCCCGATCACCCCGCAGAGTCCGGCCATTGAACGAGTCTGAACGGGATGTCAGTAATCAGTATCGGAGGTCGTATCGGACTCGGCGGTGGGGCTCCTCACGGACGACGGTCACTCGCGGTCGAAGAGCGCCCGGAAGGTCGGGTCGTCAAACAGGCCCGATTCGAACTGCAGCCCCACCTTCGAGGGCCGCGCGTTCGCCTCGATGAGGACTGGACCGTCGGCCGTGACCGCGACATCCCAGCCGACAAGCGGGGCGTAGCGGTGCAGCCTCGCTGCCTCGCGAACGAGTTCGCGGACCCGCTCCCAGTGAGGAACAGTGACACCGGCGACCTGCGCTCCAGTCACCGGATGCCGCTCGCGCGCCGACCGGGTGGCGCCGTCCACGAGGAGTAACCGTTTCAGCCGTCCAGTCGCCACATCGACGGGAACACAGTATCCGCCCCGAGACCAGTTGTCGGTCGGGGCCGACGTTTCCGAGCCGAACCGGTGGAGTGCACGGAACACCTCGGCCTCGCCTGTTCGCCGGTCGAACACGCTGTGGATACGGAGCGTGTTGGTCGCGTCGGGGAAGATAGTCGCCGCGTAGTCGTGCTGCTCCACGAACTCGGTGACCAGGTACTCGTCAAGCCCCGCCAGCCGGTCTTTAAGCGCGGAGCGGTCCACTGGATCGCCGTCGAGAACGATTCCCTCGCCGGTCCGTCCGAGGACGTGAACCCCGGACCCCTTCGCACCCCGTGTGGGTTTCAATACCAGCTGGTCGACCCGCTCGAGTACAGCCAACAGGTCGTCCTCAGTCGCCGCCTGGGGTCTGAACACCCCTCGGTCAACGACGCCATACAGCTCCGGCAGAGCCGGGAGATGCGGCTCGGTCAGCAGCTGGAAGGTGTGCTTGTTGTGGAGAGGTACGATATGGCGGTGGTTGAGTTGCCGGATGGGGTCGACCGACTTCAGATACCGGTCTGGATCAACGTCCGGGTCGTCGAGCCCCAACCAGAGATACGCGTGCGCGCTGAGGCCCAGGCGGGCCGCCCGCAATCGCGTCTCGAAGGGATAGCCCCGCCCGCGGTCCCACTCGAGCATCTGGGCAACCGAGTCGCAGCGCTCCTCGAACCGCTCCCCGCAGTACCGTGCCGTGGCTCCGACCGTCCGGATGAAGCCACGACCGGACCAGTAGTCGAGCGCCTTCCGGAGCAGTCCGGTCGTCATCGCCGGTCGACCCGTTCAGCCCACGCCTCCAGATCGAGTTCGAGGACCGTCCACTCGTCAACGTCGGAGAGGCTGAAGTCGTGTTTCTTCGGGTTCGTCCCGACCCGCTCGTAGCCGAAGTGCTCGATGTACCACTCGATGGTCCCCGGGCGGTCGGTCTCCGTGCGGACGGTCTCGATGCCACGGGAGTACATCTCCTCGAGACGAGCCGCCTGCAACCGGTAGCCGAGCCCCTCGCCGCGGTAGTCTGGGGTGACGGCCATGCTGGCGGTTTCTGCGAGCGTGTCGTCATGGACGATGTAGCTCGCTGTCCCCACGATATCACCGTCGTGTTCGGCGACGAAGGAGTTCTCGACGCGAATCTCGCTCCGCTCGGCGTCATCGCGGTCCGTCTTCGGCGCCATGTCGTACTCGTCGAGGATGTCCATCGCGGCCGAAACGTCTGCTTCGTGCATCTTCCGGATGCGGACGGCGGTGTCGGTCTCGTCGGTCCCGTCGGTGTCGGTCATGGTGATATCATTGTCTCGTCGAGCAGTCGTGTGAGACGGTACACGGTACGGATGGTGGGGACGGACCGATCGGTGAGCTCGGCCAGCTCGATGACAGCCCCCACCAGAGCCTCGAGTTCGAGGCGGTTTCCGCGCTCCACATCCTGTAGCATCGATGTTCGGTGGGCACCGACCGCCTCGGCACCCTCGATACGGTCGTCGATAGAGCGACGAAACGAGACGCCGAGCGCTTCCGCGACCGTCTTCGCCTCCTCCATCATCGCCCGCACCAGCGCCCGTGTCTCCGGGTTGCGACAGATCTCCGCGAGCGTCGCCCGCGTCAGCGCGCTGACCGGATTGAACGAGAGGTTACCCAGTGCTTTGAGCCATAGCTCCGACCGGACATCGTCGAGGACCCGGGAACGAAGACCGATCTGCCCGAGCAGGTCGGTGACGCCTCTGACCCGAGGAGTCGTCGCGCCGTCGAGCTCGCCGACGGGGAACCACCGGCCCTCCGTGTGTCGGACGACACCTGGTTCGGCGATGGTCCCCGCCGCGAAGGGGACACAGCCCACGACCTGTTCGGTATCGACGTGGCGCTCGATGACCCCCTCCGGATCCACAGCCTCGATGCGGTGGCCGTCCAGGTCGCCACCGAACCCGTGGAAGTACCACCATGGGATGCCGTTCAGTATCGGGAGGACGACCGTCTCCGGGCCCACGACGCGCGGAATCATCGGGGCGACTGTGGGCAGGTCGTAGGCCTTCACGCCCAGCACGACGATGTCCCGGGGCTCGGGGACCGACACGCTCGAGGTTACATCGACATCCTCGATGCGACGGCGCGTTCCATCGGGGTCGACCAGCGTGAGGCCTCGGTCCGATATCGTCCGGCGGTGTGCGCCGACATCGATCAGGGTCACGTCCGCCCCTGCCGCCGCCAGTCGTCCACCGAGGAGTCCCCCCATCGCGCCTGCCCCGATGATACAGGCATCGATCGATGCTGGCTTCTGCCAGTCGACGCTTGGCGATTTCCGGTCGCAAAACTCGGTCTGCCTGTTCTGCTCCCCGCTGCCGCCCCCCGAATCACTCATTGCAGTCTCTGTTCAGTCCCTTTCCGCCCCGGAACAAAAACGTTGGTAACGCCTGACGTGGACGTACTGCCTGGGACGCGTCGTTGGTGCGTCGCTACTCCACGTCCTCCTGCAGCGCATCGGGCAGGAACCGATCCTCGTGCGCCTTCACGACATCCTGATACTCGACCAACGAACTCATCGCATCCCGCACGCCGCCCTCGAAGTCCACCCGCTGCGAGCCGATGAGGTCCATGTACCGCTCGTTCTCGATCTCCATCTCGTGTTCTTCGTCCTCATCGCGCGGGTTCTCGACGTGCGTGACCGCCGTATCGAGCCCGTGCTCCTGGGCGACCTCCGCGATGGTCTCGGCGATCTCGACGATGGAAATCGCCCTCGTCACCTGATTGTACACAACGTGGTCGTCCGGTCGGTCGTCCACGTCGTTCAGCGCCAGCCGTGCGAGCCCCTCGACGGCGTCCTCCAGCGAGATGAACGGCTTGCGCTGCTCGCCCTTCCCGTACACCGTCAGCGGGTACTCGGCGACGGCCTGTGCGCAGAACCGATGAGAAACCACACCGAAGTAGTAGTCGAAGTCGAAGCGCGTCGCCAGCCGCTCGTCGGCCGCGGTCTCCTCGGTCTCCGTCGTGTACGTGATGGCCGTCCGGACATCCGACACCGGAATGTCGAACTGCTTGTTCGCCAGCCGGAGATTCGCCGCGTCGTGTGATTTCGTCAGGTGGTACCAGCTCCCCGCCATCGCCGGGAACGGCACCTCGTCGCGCTCGCCCTGGTTCTCCATGACGGCCCCGCCCTCGGGGATGGGGAACTCGGGTGCCCCGTAGACGCCCGTCGTCGTGGTCTCGATGAGGTGCGTATCGCTCAGCCCGTTCTCGGCCAGTCCGAACGCGAGGTTCCGGGTGGCCTGCATGTTGTTGTGCTGCGTGTAGTTGGCGCGTTCGCCGTTGATCTGCGAGTAGGGGGCACTCGGCTGCGCGGCCGCGTGCACCACGACGCGCGGCTCGTGGACCTGCAGCAACTCGTCGACGAACGAGCGCTCGGCGAGGTCGCCCTCGACGAACGAGAGGTTGCCGTACCCCTGTTCCTCGGCCGCGGCGAGGCGCTGGTCGATACTCGCGATGGGTGTCGCGCTCTTCGAGCCGATCTCCTCGACCCACTGGCGGCGGGCGAGGTTGTCGACGCCGACGACTCGTTCGTCCGTGCGGTTCGCAATGCGGAGCGCGGTGGGCCAGCCGATGAAGCCGTCCGCGCCGGTGACGACGATGGTCATTGGTTACTCACTCTTCGAGTAACTCGTGGGCTACAAATATCTTGTCACGCGTGCCGGCCACACTCCGGAACCGCTGCGAGTCGCCGACCGAACCCCTCATGCGTTCGCCGCGGAACGCTCCCGCATGCGCGTCCACGACGAGTTCGTTCCCGAGGAAACGTTCCGGGAGTTCATCGAGCGCATGCCGCAAGTCTGCGTGGAGGTGGTCGTCGAACGGTCCGACGGCGCCGTCCTGCTCGCCCGCCGGACGAACGAGCCCGTGAAGGGCGAGTGGTTCTGGCCCGGAAGCCGCCTCTACAAGGGAGAGCACCTCGAAAATGCCGCCCAACGCGTCGGCCGAGAAGAACTCGGACTCGACCTCACCATCGGCGACCAGCTCGGCGTCTACGAGCACCGATGGGAGACGAGCGCCCCGGGTCCGAGCCGGCACACGGTCAACATCGTGTTCCGAGCGCGGGCAGCCGACGCGGACGGCGACCTCTCTGTCGAGGACGTAACACTCGATGACCAGCACGACGACGTGCGGTTCGTCCAGCCCGTCGACATCGATGAGGCGTACCACGAGTACGTCCAGCGGTACGCGCGCGATCTGCAGGCTGCCCGGGACGCGTGACCAGCGAACTCAGTCTGCCAGCCCCGCACGAATCAGCTCCCGCACCGTCTTTTCGACGCACTCATCCGGCGACCAACCCAGTTCTGCCCGCGTTCGCGACGTATCCACGCCGAACTCGGTGACCAGCGTCTCGTCGCGCGGGTTCTCCAGCAGTTCGATATCCACCTCGGGACCACCCTCCTCGATGCAGATTCGCTGGACCAGTTCGGCGATGGTCATCACGCCGGGGTCCTCGTCGGTGGCGACCTCGTACTCGGTACTCCCGGTCTCGCCCGTGTCACGCTCCTCTAGCAACGTCTCAGCGCTCCGGACGAACGCGCTGGCCACGTCCCGGACGTGGACGAAGTTGCGCGCCTGGTCGCCTGGCTCGTACACCGTCAGCGGCTCGCCAGCGAGCGCGCGGTTCACGAAGAAGTTGATGACGGTCCCCTTCGAGACCTGCTGGCCGTCGATGGAGTGCCCACCGTAGAGGTTCGAGATCATGAACTGGTGGGCCGGAAACGCGTCCTCGGCCATCGTCTCGACGGCCCGCTCCCCCAGCACCTTCGACCGGCCGTACCAGTTCAGCGGGTCGCGCTTCATCTCGGTCGTGATGGGGAACTCGTCAGGGTCGCCGATGACCGCCATCGAGAAGGGGAACGCCATCGCCGCCCCGGTCTTCCGGCAGAACCACGCCACGTTCGACGTCCCTTGGACGTTCACCTCGTAGGAGAGGTCCGGCTTGGTCTCGCAGTCGTCCACCCCGGAGATGGCCGCGAGGTGGATGACCACGTCCGCACCCGAGAGGGCTGCCTCCAGTCGGTCACGGTTCCGGATGTCTACGTGTTCGACGGAAACGTCTCCGATTTCACGGATATCTCCGAGGTAGAAGTTGTCGATAGCAGTTACGTTCCAGTCCTCGTGAGTTTCCTGAATATCCGCGACCACGCGACTCCCGATGTAGCCCGCGGCGCCGGTGACGGCGACATGGGGTCCGTCCGCCTGCGACGTCTCGCTCATAAGCGGTTACTCGCTCTCCGGGTCAATAGTTCGTCCGGTCCGAACACGGCAGTTGCTGGGTGAGCGGTCGGTCGACGAGGAGTACTCAGTTGCCCGCTTCGGGCCCTTCCCACGTCGTGAGGATGTAGCTCCGGTCGCTCCCCTCGGGCTTGTAGACGATACGGACGGTCGCTTTGTGGAACTCGGTGGAGCCCTCCGTCCCGTAGATGCGGAACCGTTCGCCGGCCGACATCTCCTCGTCGTCGAGACCGAACGAGTCGGCGTCGTCGTCGAAGTTGAAGCTACACTCGTACTGGTCGCCGGAGGGCGACCCACACTCGAAGCCGGAGCCACCCCCTGTGAACGTGTCGTCCTCGTAGGGGTAATCCGCGACGATGTAGAGGTCACCGGTGGCCAGCGTCAACGCGTCGTTCCCGTCGGCCACCTCGACGGTCTCACCGCCGTCGTGGATGATGTCGAGCGCATCCTGGCCATTGGCACCGGCATCGTCGTGGAACTCGAAGGTGAAGTCGATGTTCGGCTGCCGGGTCGCCGGGTCGTCGCCGAAACCCATCGCGAACACCCCCATCGTCGCGGCCAGGACGACCACGATGGCGACCATCAGGACGACACCGATGACTGGTGAGACAGCCCGCTCGACCCTCGCTACCGCCCCCTCCGACCCCTGCATACGGAGAGAACTGGAATCTGCGCATATAACCGCTTTCTCCACTTTTCGTGGGCTAGCGACGTTCTCAAGGCCGAACGAGCCGTTTTCGAAGACACGGCGCCAGCCGCATCACTCCCCGCCGCGGAACGCGTCGGCGATGTCCCGCACGCCCTCGCGGAGCGTCCACTCGGTCTCGAAGCCGGTCTCGGCGAGCCGGTCGAAGCTCACGTTGTACGACGGCCCAGGATGCTCGTCCTCGAGGTAGGTCACGTCGACGGGGCCGACCTCCTTGCGGACGAGCTCGGCGATATCGCTGATCTGGTAGTTCGCGTCGTTCGAGCCGACGTTGTAGACCAGCTGGTCCCAGCTCCCGGGGTCGAGCGCGGCGCTCGCGTACGCCCGGGCCGAATCCCTCACGTGGACGAACGGGCGCCAGTTCGAACCGTCGCCGTACACTGTCAGCGCCCGGTCGGTCAGCGCCCGGAAGACGAAGTAGTTGACCACGAGGTTGAACCGGACTCCCGGCGCGTCGCCGTACACCGTCGCCATGCGCAACGCGGTCCCGTCCATCCCGTGGTCCTCGCAGTACTCCCGCAGGAGGTCCTCGCTCTGGAGTTTCGTCTCCGCGTACGGGTTGATAGGGTCGGGGTCGGTCGTCTCGTCCATCGCCTGGCTGGGCGCCCTGCCGTAGACGTTGCACGAGGAGGCGAAGACGACGTTCTCGACGCCGAGCTTCCCCGCGGCGCGGAGGACGTTCTCGGTGCCGTCGTAGTTGACCGCGAACGTCTCGTCCCGACGGTCGTGGGTCGAGGCGGCGCCGGTGATGGCCGCGAGGTGGACGACGGTGTCCACGTCGCGGACGGCGCCCTCGACGTCGCCGTATTCGCGGACGTCACCGCGTTTGAACGAGAGGTCGTCGCCGCCCAGCTGCCCGCGGAGCGCTCGCGGTGAGCCGGATTCGAGCGAGTCGAGGACGCGGACGTGGTCGACGCGGTCGTCCTTCCGGAGCAGGGGGAGGAGGACGCTGCCGATGTAGCCACAGCCGCCCGTGACGAGAATGCGCATACCGGCCGTGTGTGTGTGGCGGAGATATAGGGTTTCTGCGACGGCCTACTGAAACTGGAGTCTGGAAACGAGTACCGACATCATCTCCCAGACGATTCGCGTCGGGTTGCCCGACGAGAAGGTGTACGGTTCGTACTCGTACGAGGCTGCGGAATCGGACCGCTCCTGAAAGTGCCCCCACCCATCGACGTGTGGATTCGGCTCGTGATGCCATCCGAAGTCCCCGTTGTCGTCACTATAGTGGAAGGAGAATGACGGGTCTGCATCCGAGGTCTCCCCGGCGAACCAGCGTACCGTGAGTGTCCCTTCGGCTACATCGCTATCGAGACGGTCGGGCGCGACTTCGGCAACTACCTGTGTGTACTCACCTGACGGAAAGCCGCGAACCGTCGAGATTGTCGGGTGGTGTTCCAGTTCTTGCTGGATGCTACGCAGCGCCCGATGCGACGCTTCCGCTGCGTCGTACGACGAGTCATCACCACCCATCCTAGGCCGGTGCGGGCGAGTCTCGACTGTACGCCGTGTAGTTCTCTATCGCCTGCTCGACGATATCGAGCCGGTACAGCAGGAGTGCCCAGTCGTTCGCAGTTTCTCGGATCTCCCGTGTCTCTGCAGCACCGTCGCTCTCGGCAGCCCGGCGTCGGAGGGCTTCCGGGGACTCGACACCGTAGTCACGGCGCCAGGTCTCCACCTGATCCTGCAACTCGGCCTTCAACTGGAGGAGCTCGTCGTGATCGTACTCGTCGAGGAGGTCACGGAGGGTCTGAACCCGCGTGTGGAGGGGATCGGGCTCGTACATCGCCGTCCCCTCGATGTCGCGTTTCATGAGGACGTTCATGTCGACGAGACGCTCGAGGTGGTCGCGGGCGGTGTTCTCCGCGACGTGGGCCTCGGTGGCGATATACGACACCGGTTGCGGCCCCGAGACCGATCCGGCGACCGACCGCACTCTGTCGAAGGCACTCGTCTGCTCCTTCCACGCCTCGACGCCGGGAGCCTCCTCGTCCATATCGTATCCTTGCAGTTGAAGTCAATAAATCTATCTCTGGGGCAGATAATCGAAGAGCCGTACGGACACTCGTCGGGGCCAGCGCCGCTACCGTCTAAATGACCGGGCAGATCAAGAGTGAATTTCGCGGTGGCCGCTCATCACCTGAAGGGTGTGGTACTGTAGTTCAGACTATTGTGGGATAGACGACAGTCCTCTCACTCCACGGTCACGCTCTTCGCGAGGTTGCGGGGCTTGTCTATCGGCCGCCCGAGAAAGTCGGCCACGTGGTAGGCCACGAGCTGCAGCTGGACGTTCGCCAGCACGGCCGCGGTGCGGGGCGGTGCCTCCGGAATCTCCAGGACGTGGTCGGCGTATCTCCCCACGTCACTGCGCCCGTCCGTCACGGCGACGACGGGCGCGTCGCGCGACTCGACCTCCTTGACGTTCCCGATGGTCTTGGTCGCGAGCGGGCCGTCGCCGGTGACGACCGCGAAGACGGGCGTCTCCCCAGTGACGAGCGCGAGCGGGCCGTGCTTCAGCTCGCCCGAGGCGAACCCCTCGGCGTGCTTGTAGGAGATCTCCTTCAGCTTCAGGGCGCCCTCCAGCGCGACCGGGTAGTGGACGCCCCGGCCGATGAAGAAGTACGAGGGTGCGTCGACGAACTCCTCGGCGACAGCCTCGGCGCTGGATTCGTCGAGGACCGCCTGCACGTCACCCGGGAGGTCACGGAGCGCCGAGAGCGACTCGCGGATGTCGCCGCCCCGGCCGTTCCGTCGGGCGAGCGAGAGCGCGAGCATGTTGAGCGCGGTCTGCTGGGAGGCGAAGGTCTTCGTCGCGGCGACGCCGATCTCCGGGCCCGAGCGGATGTACAGCGTCTCGTCGCACTCCCGTGCCGCGGTGGAGCCGACCGTGTTCGTACACGCGAGCGTGCGGGCGCCCCGGGAGCGGGCCTCGCGGAGCGCACTCAGCGTGTCGGCCGTCTCGCCGGACTGCGTGACGCCGACCACCAGGGCGTCGTCGATGGGCGGCGGCGAGGTGGCGTACTCGCTGGCGAGGTAGCACTGGGCGGGCACGCCGGCCTGCCGGAACAGCTCGGCGCCGTAGAGTGCGGCGTGATACGAGGTGCCGCAGGCGACGAACTGGACGCGGTCGGGGTCGATGTCGACATCGAGCGTGACGCGGCCGCCCATCTCGTCGACGCGGCCCTGGAGACACTGGCGCAGGGCGCGGGGCTGCTCGTAGATCTCCTTGAGCATGAAGTGGTCGTAGCCGGACTTGCCGGTGTCCTCGGGGTCCCACTCGACCGTCTCGACGGTCTTCTCGACCAGGTTCCCGGTGGTATCGGTGACCGTCCAGCCGTCGGCGTCGATGCGGGCGAACTCGCCGTTCTCGAGGTAGACCACCTGGTCGGTGAACTCGCGGAACGCGGGCACGTCGCTGGCGAGGTAGGTCGCGCCGGCTCGCGGCTCGCTGCGCTCACCACTCGCCGATCCGGCGTCGCGTGGCGACGCCCCCAGCACGAGCGGGTTGTCCTGGCGGGAGGCGAACAGCGTCTCCACGCCCGCGACCGAGACGACGACCGCGAAGCTCCCCTCCAGGCGCGTCATCGCCTCGCGGATGGCCGGTTCGGGGTCCGCGTGGTCGTACTCCGGGCCTGCCAGCAACTCCTCGATGAGGTGCGGGATGACCTCCGTGTCCGTCTCCGACCGGAACTCATGCCCGGTCGCGGCGAGTTCGTCGCGGAGTTCCTGGTAGTTCTCGATGATGCCGTTGTGGACCACCGCGACCCGTCCGGTGCAGTCGGTGTGCGGGTGTGCATTCGCGTCCGAGGGCGGGCCGTGTGTCGACCAGCGGGTGTGGCCCATGCCAACGGTCCCGGTCGGGCTGGTGCCGTCGGCCTCGGCCGTGTTCAGCACCCGCGTCAGCGCGTCGAGTTCGCCCTCCCGCTTGACGACCTCGACCGTCTCGTCGCCGGGGCCGGTGAGCGCGACGCCGGCGGAGTCGTAACCCCGGTACTCGAGCTTCGAGAGCCCGTGGACGAGCGTGCCGAGCGTGTCGTCGCCACAGCCGACACACGCGATGATCCCACACATCAGCGGACCACCTCGCTGTCCTCGTCGATGCGGCCCCGGACATGGACGCCGGTGCCGAGCGTGGCGTTCGGCCCGACCAGCGAGCCCGGTTCCGCCGTGACGCCGCCGCGGGCATCGACGCGGTCGGCGAAGACGGCGCCGAGTTGCTGGTCACGGTAGACGCGGTCGTCGAGCGCCACGTCCGCCGGCCCGCCCGGCACCGTGGTGTTCGCCCCGAGGTTCACGTCCTCGCCGGTGACACACTCGACGAGGGTCGACCCCGGGCCGACGCGGGTGTCGGCGTCGAGGACCGAGCGCTCGACCGTCGCGTTCGCTCCGACGGTGACGTTCCGGCCAAGGGCGCTATCCGGCCCGACGACCGCGTTCGGGCCGACCTCGCAGTCCGGGCCGACCACGAGCGGTGCCCGCAGCGTCGCGTCCGGGTGCACGATGGCCGACGGTGCGACGTGGAGCGTCTCGTCGGACTCGGGCTCGGTGACGCGGTCGGTGTGGAGGACGCTCCGCGTGATGGAGAGGAGGTCCCACGGGAACGTGGCATCGGCCCAGAGCCCGTCCGTGCGGACGCCCCAGACCGGACGCCCCGCGTCGATCCGTCGCGTGATGGCCGCCGTCAGGTCGAGTTCGCCCTCGCGCTTGGGCGTCTCCGCGAGCCCGTCGAAGATGTCGGGCGTGAACGCGTACACGCCGGCGTTGATGAGGCGGTACTCTCCGGCCAGCGGCTTCTCGACGAGTTCCTCGACGCGGTCGCCGTCGAGTCGGACCGCTCCGAAGGCATGAGCCTCGGGGTGCTCCATCACCGCCAGCGTCGGCTCCGCCCGGTCGGCGAACATGTCGGCCACGTCGGTCACGATTCCCGAATCGATGACCCGGTCGCCGTTGAGCACGAGCATCGACTCGTCGACGTACTCACGGGCCTGTAGCAGGGCGTGGCCGCTCCCCAGTTCCTTCTCCTGGACGGCGTACTCGATGGGTACGTCACGGTACGAGGGCCCGAAGTGCTCTTGTACGCGGTCGCGCTTGTAGCCGACGACGAGGACGATGCGTCCGATGCCGGCGTCGACGAGCGTATCGAGGACGTGTTCGAGGATGGGCCGGTTGCCCGCCGGCAACATGGGTTTGGGCCGGTTCTTCGTGAGCGGCCGGAGGCGGCGGCCCTCACCCCCCGCGAGAACGACGGCCGTATCGAGGCTCATGAAGTTACCCAGAATCTGAGTAACTGTAAGTGTTCGGGGCAGATACCCGGGGGCGGTCGGCCTCCGTCGAGGGCGAGATGAGACGTGACGCCACGACAACGCCACAGTTCCGGTCTGGCTTGAACCCGCCAGCAAGTACTGGCAGCAGGCTCTGGACCAGCCATGGCCTACCGGGAGGTATGTCTCACCCTGAGCGCCCGAGTCCGTCCCGGCCCAAGGCGACGTGGCTGTGTCCGGAGTGCGGTCACGAGAGCTCGGTGTGGGGGGACTGGGAGGTCACCACGCGGGGCGACGAAGTGCGGACCAGCTGTCCCGAATGTGGGACGACCATCGACGAACGACCACGCCGGAACCGGTCCGCGTGGGACGAAGCGATGGCCACGCTGTCACAGGTCCGGGAGGCGATGATGGCCGCCCCCGCGCTCGTCCTGGGCATCGTCGTGCTGCAGTTCCAGTGGCTCAACGACCGGGCGTAACCGACGAGACCGCCGGTCGGGACTGACGAAGGTTACTGGTCGGGCTGACGACGTATCCGACCCCATCAGGCCTCGTGCGTCTCACTCTCGGCGATATCGTTGCCGCAGTTACCACAGAAGTCGGACTGCCACGGGACCGTCGGGACGACCTCGCGATTCCCCGGCGAGCAGTTACATTCCGGCATAGGCTGATAGTGGCCCGGACAGCGGATTGTTATGTAGCTCCTAATCACCAGCACCAACACATAATCTTCCAGGGAAGCAGATTAATGGAATATACGGTGGAAAAAGGTCAGTTCCGGGACGTTCATCAGAAATCCTCGAGCGCCGCCTGTTCGCGAGCCGCCAGCAGGTCATCACAGGTCCCCCACGAACGACGGGCGCAGTCCGGGAGACGACCCTCCCGTTCCAGGAACGCCTGCAGGAACTCGCGGGTCTTGGGGTCCGAGGGGTAGCCCGAGCCGAGGTCCCCGAAGCCCATGGACGTGTAGCGGTCCGCGAGCGCCGCGACGTGGGCGTCGCGTTCGACCTTCGCGATGACGGATGCCGCGGCCACGAGCGCGTACGTCTCGTCGGCCCCGTGTTCGGCCCGGACCTCCACGTCGGCGGTGAGGCGGTCGCGGACCCGACGCGCGAAGCGGTCGGCGTCCGTGTCACCGCCGTCGCAGATGCCCCCGTCGCCGTCGCGCGCGACCTGCGCGAGCGCCTCGGCCTGCGCGGCGACGGTCAGCGTGTTCATGTCCTCGTCCCCGTCGATGCGTCCGACCGGGACCTCCGCGACCCCCACACCGACGCGGTCGTCGTCCCGGAGCGTGGCCGCGAGCTCCTCGCGCTGCTCCGGGCGGAGCCGTTTCGAGTCGTCGACCCCGGCCGGAATCGCGACCGCCGGCGCCCGGACGGCGGCGGCGAACATCGAGCCCAGTACTGGCCCCTTGCCGGCCTCGTCCACCCCGAAGCGCATGCTCCGGACCGGGACGGGTCGGCTAATCAACCTTTCGCGTACCTCCTATGTGAGGGGGACCCATCACTCGGACGGGTCCTCCTCAGCACCGGGCTCGACCGGCGCGATGGCGTCTTCGGTGCTGGCGCGCTCGGTCACGACCGACGAGGCACGGCCCTCGGAGATGCCCTCGGTCCAGGCCTCCGGGTCACGCCCGCCGGCTCCGTTCACGGCGTCCTCGTCGAGGAAGAAGTCCGGGTCCTCGAACGGCTCCTCGACACCCGTGACGGCCATCACGTCCAGCGCGGTGACCTCCGCGTCGACGCCGAGCAGTCCGGCCACCGACGGCTCCGTGCGCCCCTCGTCGCTGCTGACGAGTTCCTTCACGTAGAGGCCGCCGTCGCCGTGGACGACGAGGGTTGCGTGTTCG